>JBBTSH010000001.1:0-9923 GCA_038064795.1 Patescibacteria group bacterium
TAAAAACGGAACAAGAGAAAGGTGTGTTTACTCTGAGCTCTGTCGAAGAGTTTTCTCAAAAAGCAAAAAGCCCCAATGGGGCTTTTTGGGTTTTTTGCTGTATAGTTATGTTGGAAGATGTGAACAAGGGAGGCTTGCATGACTTCCAACCGTCGCGACTTCTGTCTGCTGCTCGGCATTGTGGCACTTGTTGTCGGTATCGGAATGGCCTACTTCTCTTTAAAACACGGCCATCGCCACACTGGCATCAACGGTCTCATGATTGCCGGGTGGGGCGTAGCCTTGGCCATGGCAATGCTTGTCGACGATGCAGACTACTTCGTCTGCTTCCTCGGATCTATGTCCGCGGCCGTCGGTGTCATCATGTACATTCATGCGGGTGTACTACATCATCATCCGCATACTGCGCGAGACGGCATTGGGCTCATCGTTGGAGGGGTCGCTTTAGCGGCCATTTCCTGGGTCGCGAACAATCCAGTGGACGTGTCGAGGCGTGTACGTTCCGGCTGAGCCTCAGATTCTTCGAGCCCCCGGCCGCTTTGCGGCCGGGGGATAACTTTTTGCATAGTTTGTGAACCCGTGGTACTTTTCGAATAGACAGTTAACTCGAGCAGGGAGAAAAACCATGGCGGCCTACTGCTGCTTTTGGGTTGATTTCAAACGCCACCCGTGCCGGCCTCCTGACGGGACGTAATCTCCCATAGACTCTCACTCGCCGTTTCTAAACAACAAGCCCCCGGCCGCTTTGCGGCCGGGGGTGTTTCTTTTGAACTTTCTCTTAAGGGTTTATTTGCGTAGCGTATAGGTCAGCGTGAAGTCTTTGGCGCCAAAAAATTTCTTGGCAAATTGCGCTGCCTCAACCGGCGTATAGTACTTGCACGAAAAGATGTCCAAGTACGTGGCGTTCGTCTGGTTCGCAAAATGAGCCGAAATAAGCGACGTTTCGATGAGCTGTGTCATCGAGAAGCCTGCCACTTTTTCATCCTCGCCGAAATCCACGACCACCGTCTCGCCGAAACGCTTCATCTTTATGTGCTCGCACAGTTCGCGCACGAACTGCTTGATCTTTGCTGCGTCCCGGATAGTCTCTCCATTGCAGTGGTGCAGGTCGATAGAGGTGAGTAATCCCCACGCATCCTGACTCTCATAATCCTTGCGAATGGCTTCTTCGCTTGCCATCGCGTCCAGCGCGTCGCTATGGTAAACCACACGACGCCCAGTTGATTGCTCCATTTCTGATGTGCATAAATTAGACTGACAAAATTTCGTCCTTTGATAAAACTCAGGACTAAAAACTTTTTTACTATACCCCCCTCACGCTAGAGCGCAAGGGTTTTGGGGGCAGGCTGTGTATAACTTGTGGTATGCTCTGCATCAGACTCACCGGAGGGAATACCGATGTTTAACAGTCAGACACTTGCGTATGAAGTGTTGGCAGGTATGCTTGCCGATGCGATAGTCGGTGTGTGGGTTAACACACATCCACACGACCAGCTCATGCTCGATGTGGTGCAAGAAATCTGTACGGAACTTGAGTTCGGGCAAGGCGAGCTAGAGGATGGTGCGTGTGATGTGTGGGAGCAGATTAAAGAGCGCCACTCAGTCACGGATGATCCCAAGGGGCCTCATGGGCTTCTGTTGCCGCTTTGTGACATTGACCCGCAACCACTGCTCGTCAAGGCAGAAAAAAGCCTGGACCAAGAGTGGATGGTGACAATCCAAAATATCATCGCACGATCGTGATGATCGCAGTGTCTCGCGCCCCTCGGCCTCGCAGCCTCGGGGCGTTTCTTTTTTACATTGAAAAGATGCTCCAAGACGGGTATATTAAGGTTCGCCCATAAGGGAATGCGCGCGTAGCTCAGCTGGTAGAGCATTCGACTGATACTCGAAAGGTCCTAGGTTCGACCCCTAGCGCGCGCACTAAAGACACGACAACCTGCCCTGCGGCAGGTTTCGTGCTTTAGTGCGGGGCGCAGCCATGTCCCGCAATGGCGGGACGGCGAGCCGGGTCATTCCGACTCTGAGAGTCGTCAGACTCGAATGAGGTCGCAAGGCGTTTGCGCGACGGCGCTAACGAACTTGTGACCACAAGGTGCGAATTTTTGAACGCCTGACCACCATTTAGTGAGACAGACCGAGACTTTTCGTTAAATAAAAAAATAAGACCCCCGCTGGTTTCCCAGCAGGGGTCAAAGGCGAACTTAAATTATCGTTTACAATCGACGCAGCTCCTCGCGGGCTTTTGCAACGGTTGAACTGAGCCAATCGGCGGCGTTGTCGTAGTTGTTTGGGAGCTTCCACAGGATGACCTTGCCATTCCACTCCCCGACGGCGCATCGAACGCGGCGAGTTTGTTCGTCGCCGATTCGCGCCAGTGCCTGCCCGACTGTCTCGCTGTTTTGATGGAATCCGAGAAAGCCGGCGATTCGATCAGAAAGATTGCCGACTCGGGCAATTATGTCGCCGCGCTCATCGAGTAGGTAGATTTTCTCCGTCCCCGAATCGGGGTAGGTGTCTGGCGTGCTGGCAAGAAACTCTTCGCTCCAGCGTTTCACCTGCGCGTCAGGCACCTTGACCCTCGCGATGAGTTTCGAGAGGAAAGGATTCTCCGCGTAGATCGCGTCAACGTTTGAACGTGCCATTTTTCGTGCTCCTTGCGACATCGCGTCGCATTGTCAAACGAGCATCACGCCCGTTTTAGGAACGCATCTGCAACATCACGCTGCAGATGCTCCGCTGAAATGGTATCATAGTTTATACTATTTGTCAATTATAATCAGCCAGACCGAGATGTCTATCTGTGTTAAATTGAAAGTCCGTGGAATCTGAACACCTTGTCGGTGATATAGGACAAAAAGCTCTTATTGCTCACGAGGGTAAGGTGCTTATGTGTTTTGGTCCAGGACACGATGGCTGGAGCTTTCCTGGTGGACGTCTACACAAAAATGAGGATCCGCACGAGGGTTTGCACAGAGAACTAAAAGAAGAATTGGGTGTTGAGACATTGATAGGTGACCCCATTCATACTTTTGTCTGGTACGGAGCTCCTTCCGGCTTACCGCGCTTTTTTGTCGTGTATCAAGCAGCGTTGGCAAACCCTTCTCAACCTATGATATTGGAAGAGCAAGAAATAGAAAAAATCCATTGGGTTAGTAAGGACGAATGCGAGCAGCTTCCCATGTGGGATGGGTGGAGGCAGTCACTCCGTGCATACTTTGCTCAAAAATAATAAGATAGCTTCACGGGCACGTGGCGGAACTGGTATACGCGTACGACTCAGACTCGTATGGGGAAACCCTTGGAGGTTCAAATCCTCTCGTGCCCACTACTAGAACATGAATGATTGGAAGAATTTTTTTGCAGATAAAAAGGTAACCCTCATGGGGTTGGGGCTCTTGGGGCGCGGTATAGGGGACGCGCGGTTTTTGGCGCTCTGCGGCGCGCGTTTGCTCGTTACCGACCTCAAGTCCTCGACAGAGCTCGGGCCTTCGCTTAAACAGCTCGAAACCTTTTCGAATATTACGTACCATTTAGGCGAGCATAAAGAAGAAGATTTCACCAACGCCGACATGGTGATCTACGCTGCCGGCGTACCGCGTAACTCTCCGTATCTTGCCGCCGCGCAGCGGAGCGGAGTGCCGGTCTATATGTCGACCGCGCTTTTCGCAAAATTCGCAAAAGATATTGGCGCGACCATCGTGGGTGTGACCGGCACGCGCGGAAAATCAACTACAACCCAACTTATTTATCATACGCTCATACAAGCAGCCCTTCGAGATGCCTCAGGGCGAGAAAAAAATATTTTTCTCGGCGGCACAGTGCGAGGGATTTCCACTCTTGAACTGATCCCGGATGTTACACAGGATGACATTATTGTCCTCGAGCTCGACTCCTGGCTGCTTCAAGGGTTTGGCGATCTGCAGTTGAGCCCCGATGTTGCGGTGTTTACCAATCTTATGCCAGACCACCTCAACTACTACGCAAACGAGCAGGAGTATTTCGATGACAAGGCGAATATTTTTAAATATCAGGCAGTACCGAAGATAATTACAGGAGCAGCGATTGCACCACGCATACCAAATGCAATAGTGCCCGCACCGCTCCCTGAAGATTGGCATTTGCAAATTTTAGGCGAACACAATCGCGAGAATGCATCGCTTGCCGCCGAGGCGCTGCGCGTCCTCGGCTTGAATGAGGAGCAAATCAAGGCAGGGCTTGAGTCGTTCGAGGCAGTCGAGGGCCGTCTCCAGTTTGTGCGCGAGGTAAACGGCATTAAAATTTATAACGACAACAACGCGACCACTCCCGAAGCCACACTTGCGGCACTCAAAAGTTTTAGTCAGCCGATTATATTGATTGTTGGCGGCGCAGACAAGCATTTGCCCCTGGAAGTGCTTGTTGTAGAAATGAAGAAATGCAAAAAAGTGTTGCTGCTCGCAGGAACCGGCACAGATCGCCTCAAAACATCGGTACCAAATACTACGATATATCGTAGTATTTCTAATGCAGTAAATGAGGCGCTCAAAGTTGCGCAGCCCGGAGATGTTATACTTTTTAGCCCAGGATTTGCCTCATTTGGCCTCTTTAAAAACGAATATGACCGCAACGACCAATTCATGGCGGCGGTAAAAAATTTATGATACCGCAACGCATACATATGGTCGGGATTGGCGGCATCGGGATGTCGGCGCTTGCACAATATTATGCGGCGCAAGGGGCTACGGTGACCGGTTCAGACAAAGAAGCATCGCCCACGACCGAGATGCTGCAGGCTAAAGGCATTACCGTTTGTATCGGGCAAAAGGCAGAGAATATTGCGGCAGACACCGAACTCTTGGTCTACAGCGATGCGGTGCCAGATACAAATGAGGAGCGCAAGGAAGCAGCCAAACGAGGGTTGTTACAGATGAGCTACTTCGAAGCTCTTGGCAAAGCTGCAGAAGGGAAACGTGTAGTTGCGGTAGCTGGTACGCATGGCAAGACGACAACAACGGCCATGATCGGAAAAATTTTGGCGGATGCGGGCAAAGACCCGACCGTCATCGTCGGGAGTTTGGTATCTGAATGGGGGAGTAATTTCCGGGCAGGCAGTTCAGATATTTTTGTTGTTGAGGCGTGCGAGTATCGCAATCATTTTTTAACTTTTGAACCTGAAGTGTTGGTTATCACTACTATTGAATGGGATCACACCGACTTTTTTAAAAATCTTGAGGAAGTGAAGGCGGCGTTTGATGAAGCGCGCCAGCAGGCTCGCATCGTCGTCGAGGAAAATCAGTACCGCGCCGAGACCGTACCGCCGCTTCTTTTGCCGGGCGAATTTAATAGCGACAATGCGCGCGCCGCCAAGGCGGCGGTCAAAGCGCTCGGCCTCAACATTGCAGATGAGACGATCGACCGGTCGCTCGCGGCGTTTACAGGCACGTGGCGGCGCTTTGAGCACAAAGGCACCTTGTCTCAAGGTGTAGAGCTATATGACGACTATGCGCATCATCCGACCGCAATCGAAAAAACTATTGAAGCCGCACGTACAAAGTTTCCGGGCAAAAAGATAATCGTGTTTTTTCATCCGCATCTCTACAGCCGCACGCGCGACCTGTGGGGCGGCTTTGTCAAAGCGCTTGCGCGCGCCGATGAAGTATTTATATTGCCTGTCTACGCCGCTCGCGAGCCCCACGATCCGTCTGTGTCGCACGAAATGCTCGCGCATGCGGTCAACGGAGTAGGCGGTCATGCCAAAAGCATCAGGACGTTTGACGAGGCTGCCACGATACTCCGGACGCTCAAAAGTGATACTATTGCGTTCACCATGGGCGCAGGCGATGTATACAAAGCGGGAGAACAAGCACTCGCAGAAAATCTGCGTTCTCCAGCTTCAGGTCAAGGAGGGAACGCTTCCGAACGCAGATTTTCTGCTCGCTAAACTGATATGAAACTCTCAATCGTTGCAACGCCAATAGGGAATTTAGAAGACGTGACCGCGCGAGCACTCCGCACGCTCAAAGAGGCCGACATTGTTGCGTGCGAAGATACGCGCGTGACCAAGAAACTGCTCTCGCATTTCGACATACACACGCCAACGGTCTCGTTTCATTCGCATAGCGGCCCCGCGGGCTACGCGCGCGTCGCGAGCTTGCTCAAAGCGGGCAAGCACGTGGCCTATGTGTCCGATGCGGGCACTCCCGGCGTCTCCGACCCGGGACTCGAGCTTGTCTCCACCGTGCGCGAGATGTTCGGCGATGCGGTTACTATCGAAAGCATCCCGGGGCCCTCGGCGCTTCCTGCCGCGATTTCCATATCAGGTCTCAAAACGCCCTCGTTCACCTTTTATGGCTTTTTGCCGCATAAAAAAGGGAGAGAAAAAATGCTCAAAGAAATTGCGGCAAGCGAGCGGGCCAGTATTTTTTTCGAATCGCCGCATCGCATCATGAAGGCCCTGCAGGTGCTTGCGACGGTGCTGGCGCCCGAGCGGCGGGTTGGATTGTTTCGCGAACTTACCAAGCTACATGAGGAGTCCATCATCGGTTCGGCTGCAGAAGTACTCGCTATATTAGAGGAAAACGACGAAAAGCAGCGCGGAGAGTTCGTCGTTATTATAGAAAGTGCATAGCGTGCTATACTCTTTTTATGTCTAAAGAAACGGCGGTTATCGTGCTTGGTGTGTGGGTTATTATCGTGCCGCAGCTCGGCATCCCGTCGCCGTGGCGCACCGCGCTCCTCATCCTCTCGGGTCTTGCGCTCATCGTGATCGGCTTGTATCTGCGCGCCGAGTCGCACTCGCGCCGGCCGCGCAAAAGCGACCAGCCTTTTGTTGAACACCTGTCTGCGCAGGCAGACACCGCATCCATCGCCGCAGACTACTCCGAGCATGAGCACAAAGACGGAACCACCCAAGTCAATTAAGCGATTTTTTATCCATGCCATCGCTGTATTGGCAGGGACGGGCGGCGTCTTAGCCGGGGCCTATTTTGTGCTGCCGGCGATGTTTTCGGTATCATATGTAAACATCCCAGCGGCCGTAGTACCGCTCCCAGTAGTTGAAGCGCAGCCCACCGCAGCGCATCTTGAGCGGCCGATGCCGCTCAAAGCACTCTATATGTCGCAGTGTGTTGCCGGCACGCCATCCTTTCGTAATTCGATTGTCGATTTTGTCGACACGTCCGCACTGAATGCCATCGTCATAGACATTCGCGACTACACGGGCAAAATTGCATTCCCTACGGATAATCCGATACTTACGGATTTTGTGTCGGATGCGTGCGGCGCTAAAGATATGAAGGAGTTTGTCGCCTCATTGCATGAAAAAGGGATTTTTGTAATTGGCCGTATCACGACCTTTCAAAATCCTTACTACGCAAAACTGCATCCCGAAGAAGCGGTGCAAAAAGTCGGAGGGGGAGTATGGCACGACTTCAAGGGGCTGGCGTTCGTCGACGCTGGCGCCAAGCCGTACTGGGAGACAGTCGTGGAACTGGGAAAAGTTTCGTATCGTGACATGGGTTTCGACGAACTCAATTTCGATTATCTGCGTTTTCCTTCGGATGGTCCGATGAAAGAGGCCGACTACTCATGGAGTGCGGGCAAAAGCAAAGCGCACGTGCTTGAAGAGTTTTATCAATACTTGCACGACGGGCTCCAGCCGCCGGGCTCGACGCCGGGCAAAGACGCGCCGATCCTTTCGGCGGATCTTTTTGGATATGTAACGGTACACGAAGATGACCTCGGCATTGGGCAGGTGCTTGAGCGGGCGCTCCCGTACTTTGATTATATCTACCCAATGGTCTACCCCTCACATTACAACAAGGGGTTTGCCAGCCTTGCCGACATAAATAGCGACCCCTATAAGGTCGTGCGTGCCTCAATGGGGCCTGCTGTGGCGCGTGAGCGCGCCACCACTACCAAGATTGTATCTTTTGCATTTACGCCGATATCATCCACCTCGCCACAGTTGTATGCCAAGCCCTCGTATCCCGGCAAAGTGGTGCCGTGGCTGCAGGCATTTGACTACCCCGTGCACTACTCGCCGCAGATGATCCAAGAGCAAATCCGCGCCACTGAAGAAGTTGGTGTCATGTCATATTTGTTTTGGGACGCCAGCAACAAATACGTAAGTTTGCGCCAACTCTTGGCGCACTAGGATCTTGACGCAAGTGGTACAATTGGGCAATGCAAGAAGACCCTAACAAGGTAACGTATTTTGCCGCGACCAACTCCCGGGGCAAGGAGACGCCCTTTGGCATCAAACGCAAGGACCGCGCGCGGCATATGTATGTCATTGGCAAGACGGGCATGGGCAAATCGACTCTGCTCGAGAACATGGCTATCCAAGACATCCGCAACGGCGAGGCGATTGCCTTCATCGACCCGCACGGTTCAACCGCCGAGCGTCTGCTTGAGTATGTGCCCGAACACCGCGTGCAAGATGTGGTGTACTTTGCGCCATTCGACATGGATTTTCCTGTTGCGTTTAACGTGATGGAGGACGTGGGTTATGACAAGCGGCATCTCGTGGTCTCGGGGCTCCTCTCGGCCTTTCGCAAAATCTGGGTCGACGCCTGGAGCGCGCGCATGGAATATATTCTTTCCAACACACTCTTGGCGCTGCTTGAATATCCGGGCGCGACGCTCCTCGACGTTAACCGCATGCTCATCGTTAAAAGTTTTCGCAAAAAAGTTGTTGAAAATATCACCGACCCGATCGTTAAAAGTTTTTGGGTCGATGAGTTTGCCAACTACACTGACCGCTACACCCAAGATGCGACACCCGCAATTCAAAACAAAATCGGCCAGTTTACCTCTAATCCGTTGATCCGCAACATCGTGGGTCAAGCAAAATCCTCTTTTGACATCCGCACGCTCATGGACGACCGCAAGATCCTCATCATGAACCTCTCCAAAGGTAAGGTAGGCGAGGTCAACGCCAATCTGTTGGGCTCGATGCTCGTGACGAAAATTTATCTTGCGGCCATGTCGCGTGCCGATGTGCCGGCCGCTATGCTCGCGCAGCTGCCGTCGTTTTATTTTTACGTCGACGAATTTCAAAACTTCGCCAACCAGAGTTTTGCCGACATCCTCTCCGAGGCGCGCAAGTATAAGTTGAATCTCATCATCGCGCATCAATATATCGAACAAATGGAGGAAGAGGTGCGCGACGCGGTGTTCGGCAACGTCGGTACCACGGCGGCGTTTCGCGTGGGGCCATTTGATGCCGAGGTATTGGAGACCATCTTCCAGCCGCAGTTTATGGCGACCGACCTCGTGAATCTTGGGTTTGCTCAAATTTATTTGACGCTCATGATCGACGGGGTCGGTTCGCCGCCCTTCAGCGCGACGACACTGCCACCCTTTGACTTGCCGCCTCAACGGTTCGTGTCGCAAGTGATCGCCAATTCGCGTACGCAGTTTGGCAAGATACGCGCCGAAGTTGAAAGCTCGATCAGCGCATGGACCGAGGCCGACCGCGAGCCGCCCCGGCCTGCGGGCGAGCGCAAAAGCGTTGATACGCGCCCACGATTTGATACGCCGCGTCGCGTTGAAAACACACCGCCGCCACCATCACCACCACCTCCGCCATCACCTCCCACGCCTCCTCCCATTGCGCGTCCGGCCCCTGTCTTGCCCAAAGTTACCCGCCATGAGGAAGCAAAAATCGTAGGCACGCAGTTGGCGCACGAGCACACCATGGCACAAAGCAAAGGATTTGAAGAATCACCGCGTCCGCATCCGGCGCCGCGGAAAGAGGCGGTACCTCCGCCGCCGCTTGATGGCGCCAAAAGCCTGCGCGAGGCCCTCGCGCGCGTAACGGCCAAACCTGCGCATGCTCCGGACCTTAAATCGACACTCAAAAACCTAGCCCCCGATGCTCCCGCGGAACCGCAGAGCTTGCCTGAAAATGAGCTGCGTGAGATGCTTGCCGTTGATGA
>JBBTSH010000002.1:0-14553 GCA_038064795.1 Patescibacteria group bacterium
AGTTAAGCCTACTTGCGGCGATGGTAGTCTCTGTTACAGGAGGCAAGAGTAGCTAATCGCCAGGACAAAGTATTTAATCTTTTTACGGTGGGGTCAGTCACGCATAATTTTTTGCTAAAAATTTGTGCGACCCCGCCTCGGCACCGTCATGCCTCCGGCCTTGAAAAAGCGCCCCGCGCTTTTTCAACCCGTTATCACTGCGCCCGCCATAGCCTCCGGCGTCGGCGGGTTCCGAACACGGAAGTTAAGCCTACTTGCGGCGATGGTAGTCTCTGTTACAGGAGGCAAGAGTAGCTAGCCGCCAGAACAGAGGGTCTAAAATTTAGTGCTAGAGTGTAATTATGAGTCCAGTTTTTAACTTGAAAAGAGTGCTTGGTGCTATTTGGCTTGTTCTACTTATCCCTACGGCGTTTATGTTTTTATTTGGAAGGATGGTCTGTCTTAACTATTGTCTTGATGGTGTCGGATTTGGGGAAGGTGATATTAGTATATTAGTGCCTCTCTTGTCTTGGTTGACAGGGCCGGTTTACCTCCTAGGTGCTATAGGAGGATTGAATAAGAAAATTAAGCCGCAGGTTGCCACAATCCTGGTATTGCTCCCGTTCGTTTTACAGTTAGTGCAGACTATATTCTACGGGGGGTGGAGTCTCTATTCCTTGTTTGGGCTATAAGCATAGGTCTAAATTTTTGATAAACTGACTCTATGGCACTGGGATGGAGCGCACGGCGGCAATTACTTTACTACGCGGTAGGGACGGCGGTTTTGATTGCCCTGTCGCTTATGATTTGGGTTACTTTTTTTATCGAACACCCGACATGTTTTGACCAAACCCAAAACGGCAGCGAGCGCGGCGTCGACTGTGGCGGTTCATGCGCGCTCATCTGCGCTGCAGAGGCAAAAGTTCCCACCGTGCTCTGGAGCCGCTCGTTTAACACGGCGCCCACGCTCTACACCGCCGCCGCCTATATTCAAAACAACAACCTCGGTGCCGGCGCAAAATCAGTTTCGTACTCATTTCAGTTGTATGACGAGAACAATCTGCTCGTCAAAGAAAAGACGGGGACTATTGATCTTCCGCCCGTATTAGTGATCCCCATCGTCGAGCACAACATCAATGTGGGCAACCGCACGGTAGTGCGCACACAACTTTGTTTTAATTTTGATCCACGCTGCCTGCCGACACCGACTGCGCCTCCCGTGTGGAATAAAATCCTGGCACGCGACCTCCCCGCATTGCGCGTCACCGAGCAGCAGTTAACGGCCGGCGGCACACGCCTTGCGGCCACACTGCAAAATGATTCTCTCAAAGATGCGCGCAGTGTCACCATAGCCGCGGTGCTCTTTGATGCGCAGGGTGTGGCGCGTGCCGCGGCCAAAAGCCTCCTCGACATCGTGCCGCGCAAATCATCGCAGCCCTTGGTCTTTACCTGGCCGTACCAAAACCCCAACATTGTCCGTGTTGAAATTAATGTCCTCCCGAGCTTCTAACGGCCGCACCGATGACTCCGCTTACCATCGACGATAAGAAAAATTCCATAGACTGGGTAGCGTTTACGGCGGCGCTTGCGCTTGCCTGCTTAGGGCTTCTGACCATGAATTCGTTTATGGGGCAGGACCCGTTTTTCATCCGGCAGAGCATCTGGATCTCGCTTGGCGTCGCGGTCTTTTTTGTGGCAAGCCGGGTCGATTGGCGTTTTTTACGCCGCACCGGCGTTGCGGCAGGGCTGTATGGAGCGCTTATCATCCCGCTTATATTTTTGCTTATTGTGGGCGAGACCATCCAGGGCGCGCGCAGCTGGATCTCCATAGGGAGCCTTGGGATCGAGCCGGTTGAGTTTGCCAAGCTTGCGCTCATTATTGCACTTTCCAAATATTTTTCCCGCCGCCACATCGAGATAAAAAACTTCCGCCATATTTTTGTCTCGGGCGCCTACGCGGCGATCGTATTTGTACTGGTTGCGCTGCAGCCCGATTTCGGCAGCGCCATCATCATCGCGCTTTTGTGGCTCTCGATGGTACTTATCTCGGGTCTCTCGCGTACGCATCTGGCGGTATTGCTTGTGACGGGGGCGGTCGCCTTTGGTGGTTTGTGGCTCTTTGGATTTGAAGATTATCAAAAACAGCGCATCATGACATTTGTAAATCCGGCCGTCGATATTCATGGCGCGGGATACAACGCGTATCAGTCAACCGTGGCCGTTGGCTCGGGCGAATTGTTTGGCAAAGGCATCGGCTACGGCACGCAAAGCAAACTGCGCTTTTTACCCGAATATCAAACCGACTTTATTTTTGCCGCGTTTGCCGAAGAGTGGGGGTTTGCCGGTGTCATTATAGTATTTTCGCTGTTCGGAGTGCTTTTTTGGCGTATCGCGATGATGGCGATGCGCGGTGCCTCTAATTTTGAAATGTTATTTGCGCTCGGCGTCCTCTTTTATTTAGCAGCGCATTTTGCGCTCCATGTGGGTATTAATATGGGGCTTTTGCCCGTCACCGGCACGACGATCCCGTTTATGAGCTACGGCGGTTCGCATGTGCTCACCGAATTTTTGAGCCTCGGCATCCTGTGCGGCATGAACCGTTACTCGCGCGTCGCACACGCGGAGAGTTTTGAAAAAGAATTCCAAGGCGGCTACGATAGATAAATTTTTACCGTCTCCCGCACCATTTTTTCGAGTGTGAATTCCTCCAAGGTGTTATCCAATATTTCGCCGACACCACCAACACGGTTGGCCTCGATAGGAAGCCCTGCCATTTTTGCCTCGAGCAGCACATAGGGCAAGCCTTCTTTGAGCGAGGGCAGGGCAAAGGTATCAAATCCGCGCAAAATCTCCGCTGCAGGTATAAAGCCGAACAGTTTTACGCGATCTTGTAGATTATGCTTGTTAATCGCTTGTTCTAGTTCATTCCGCAGCTCGCCTTCGCCGACAATCGCGACATACATCGCGGGATTTTCTTTCGCCTGTTCGATAAGGGCGATTTGGTTTTTATTGTGCGTGAGTTCGCCGATGGTGCCGGTAATAACCGCACCTGGCGGAAATGCATTGCGAATAACCTGGCCCGAACCGAGCGTTGTGCGGGTAATGCCGTTGTAAATTAGCACGCTTCCCGGCACCCGCGCGCGGTTGTCTTCTGAAATGGTAATAACGGTGTGGCAGAGCCAAAAGGTCAATTGGGATGCAAGATAGATCAAAAATTTTGAGATGGGGTTTCTGCTCTCATCCCACGGCAGCCCGTGTATGGTAAAAATAATTTTCGGCACACCGGCAATCCTCGCGGCCAACGCCCCGATGCCGCCCGCCTTGCTTGAATTCAAATGCACTACATCCGGAAGTTCTGTTTTGAAAATCTTTAGTAATTCACTAAACGCAGTGAATTCTTTCATAAAAGCAATGTCGCGTTGAAACGACGGCACCGGCAACACTCGAACGTTTTTTTCTTTCAATTTTTGCACCAACATACCCGAGTCCCCACAGGCTACGGAGACATCAAAATCAAGCAGAGAAGTGGCCAGATCAAACACATACCGCTGCGCGCCGCCCCAATTTGATTTTGTTATGACGTAGAGAATTTTTCTCCTCATAGTTCACTAATGTAAGAAACTTGAATAATAGTCAATATAGTTTTATTCTATTGTAACCTACTATGAGCACAACCTTTCGCCCTCGAACGCTCGTCCTTTTCGCGGGGGACCTCTTTTTCTTCACGTTTTCGCTGTGGCTCTCGCTCTATATGCGCGCCTTTGTGGCGCCCAGCCGCGACATCTTTTTCGCGCACCTCATCCCTTTTAGCGTGCTCTTTATCGTGTGGCTCATCATTTTTTTTATTGCAGGACTCTATGAGAGCCGCTCAATCATCCTGGCGCGCCGCGCGTTTTCGGCAACGCTGCTCATCACTCAAATTTTTAACATCTGTTTAGCCGCGCTCTTCTTCTTTTTTATACCGTTTTTCGGCATCGCGCCTAAAACGCTCCTCTTTATTTATTTAGCCGTCTCGTTCCTCCTCATCCTCTTGTGGCGCGTATGGGTCTACCCGTGGCTAGGGTTGCAGAAGCCCGAGACCGCGCTCGTGGTCGGCCAAGGGCCCGAAATCGACCAGTTGGTCGATGCGCTCAACAAAGCGCATCGTGCGCCCGCGCGCATCGCTGCGATCATTGAGCCCAACGGCCTCCCAATTGCCCTGGCGGTTGCGGGCGCGATCGAGCAGTACCGACCGCGCTTTATTATTGCCGACTTTAATGACAAGACCGTCTCGGCCGCCTTTCCCGAACTCTATAACTACATCTCGAAGGGTATTCGTTTCTTCGATGCCATGTCGCTCTACGAAGAAGTGTTCGGCCGGATCGCGCTCTCACAGATTGATGACCGCTGGATAGCGCGCAATGTGTCTCGCTCGGCACATCTTTTGTACGACGCGTTTAAGCGGACAATGGATATTATGGTCGCGTTGCCGGCGGCGCTGCTCTCGCTCATGGCATATCCGTTTATTTGGGTTGCAATAAAAATTCAAGACGGCGGACCGGTATTTATATCCATGCCGCGCGTAGGCCAAGACGGATCAATCATATCCATGTATAAATTTCGTAGCATGACCGGCAATGATGAAGGGAAGTATGGTGCTATGGGCGTCAGTACGTTGCGCGTAACTCCGGTAGGCAGAGTGTTGCGCGTCACGCGGATAGACGAACTTCCACAACTGTGGAGCGTGGTGCGAGGCAATCTTTCTCTCATCGGCCCTCGGCCGGAATTTCCCGGTCTTGTTTCGCTCTATGAAAAAGAGATTCCCTATTACGGTGTGCGCCACCTGGTGCGGCCGGGCCTCTCGGGCTGGGCGCAGCTCTACCACGACAATCACCCGCATCATGGCGCTGAGGTTGAGGCGACGCGTGAAAAGTTTTCATATGACTTGTATTATTTAAAGCACCGCTCGCTTCTTCTCGACGCCGTCATCATCCTTAAAACGATCAAAAAAATGCTCACCCAGAGCGGTGCGTAAGATGCAGGGCTTTTTTATTTGATAAAAACTGATACTGTGATGCTCATGCAGGTTGATGGGAAGCAAATCGCCAACGACATACTTGAAACATTTCTTGCTGAGCGCAAAAATCTTCCGCCAGTGCTGCGGCTCGGGGTCTTGATGGGCGCGCAGGACGCCGCATCGGCGTCGTTTGTGAAAATTAAAGAGCGAGTTGCCGACAAACTCCGTGTGGTTGTGGTGCGCGAAGAATTGCCAAACGATGCAACGACGCCGCACGCGTTGCGTGTGCTGGAGCGCCTTGCCAAAAATTGCGCGGGTGTCATTGTGCAGCTACCCCTGCCGCAGTCGGTTGATACGGAAGTGTTGCTCGGCGCATTGCCCGCAGAAAAAGATGTAGACGGAGTCTCGCCGAAGCCCTTGGTGCGCGCGCCGGTTGCAGAGGCAATCTCAGAAATTCTTGCACGCAACGGCGTCGCGGCCGCAAACAAAACAGCGGCTGTAGTTGGAGCAGGGAGATTGGTGGGTATTCCCGCCGCAGCGCTTCTCAAAGAGCTGGGTGCCGAGGTGACGGTCATCACCCGCAATGAAGGAAATCTGATGTCCCTCAAACACGCAGATATTGTGATATTGGGGGCGGGGGAGCCCGGACTCGTTAAACCTGAAATGTTAAAAGAGGGAGTGGTTTTGATAGATGCGGGTACTTCGGCCCCTGGCAAACTAGTCACCGCTTCTAGCGGGATCCCGCCAAGGGCGGTGACAGGCGATGCCGACCCCCGCTGCGCTGAAGTTGCATCAGTCTTCACCCCAGTCCCTGGCGGGGTCGGCCCCATCGCCGTCGCCATGATTTTCAAAAACCTTTTCGCGCTTTCAAAAATACAAAATAAATAGTCATTGTTTATTTTTTACGACCGTAGATTATAAACAATACTCCCTCCTATCACTCAAAAAAACAAACCCCCGGCCGCGATGCGCAGCCGGGGGTTCAAACAATTTTTCAAACAGGGTGGGGAGTTACGTCGACTTTCCAATCGACATGTCCTGCACAATGCATAGTTCGCCGCCATACATCGCATATACTTCAAGCGTGTAGCCTCGATAGAGGTCAGTCGGTATGAGGAGCTCGAATTCCAGTACACCTGATGCCATAACTGGTGATGCGAGCGAGTGACACCGAAATTCCACGAACTTCAGCGCCAGTATCCCCATCACCGTTACGCTCGGGTACTGGTTGCGATAGTGCTTGACAATGTTTTCGCGGCCGTTGATGATGCCACCCTTCCCGATATATGTCGCATCTTCTGCATACACTCCACATGCCGTTTCAATGTCCCCCCGATTCCACGCGTCGATAAAGTACCTATTGATCATCTCCGCTCTTGATCTTAGGTCGTCAGACATCCGTCTCTCCCGGGTTTGTACAAGTTCGACATAGTTCTATCACACCCTGGGCCGATTTCAACCATTGGTAAAAAACAAACCCCCGGCCGCAATGCGCGGCCGGGGGTGAACGGTTGAAGTGTCTTTACCCTGACTGCCACCGCAGGAGTTCAAGATCCTCGGGAGACAGGTCGAGCAGTTTGACCAGAGCTTGCTGTCGAATTGCTTGGATCTGCCCTTTGTCGAGTGCGGTAGTGAGGCAGACTTCGTGGACCTTGATGTCTTGGTACTTCTGTTCGGCGGCGAACTTCAAAGCGCGTACGGCCTCCGAGCTGTCGAGGAAAGAGTCAAGGGTCATGTTTTCACCCACCCTCCAGCCATCTGCAGTATCGTTACAACTGACTATCCGCGCCCCGTTCATCAGAGCCGTCATGTAGTAGAAAGCGGTCATTGGGGGTATCCCTTTTTTGAAGAACGTAACAGCCATATTAAATCACACTTAACATAAATTTGCAAGTCCCTTCAAATAACCTTTATTTTCTGTTATTGTTCCGCACATGTTCGCACTTAGGTACTGGTCGGTCATGATACTCATCGCTGCGGCGGCGCTCGCTTTTTTTGTGTGGCGTACTACTGGCACAGACGGCCGTTTCGACTTTAAGCTCGGCCTCGACCTCTCGGGCGGCACGCACTTGGTCTACAGCGCCGACACTGGCAAACTTTCCTCTGCACAAATAGCCGACTCGCTTCAAACCTTGCGCGAGGTCATCGAGCGTCGCGTCAACTCGTTCGGTGTTTCCGAGCCGTTAGTGCAGCTTGAGCAAGGAGGCGCATTGGGCCAAGGCACGCACCGGCTCATCGTTGAACTTCCGGGTGTTACTGATGTTGATGAAGCGGTGCGCCTCATCGGCCAGACGCCGCTCCTTGAATTTAAATTAATTAAAGAGGGGGCTTCAACTACCGATGCCGCAGGCAATCTGAACCCCGCCGCCTATGTCGACACGGGTCTTACTGGAAAATATCTTTCAACCGCCGCACTGCAGTTTGGCAACGGCCAGGCGGCACTGGCGCAGCCGACGGTGCTGGTAACCTTCAACTCCGAAGGTGCAAAACTCTTTGCAAAAATTACCGGCGACAATGTCGGTAAGCCGCTTGCCATATTTCTCGACAACCAACTGGTCTCGGCGCCCACCATACAAGAAAAAATAGATGGCGGTAGCGCGGTGATCTCGGGCAACTACTCGGCCGACGAGGCCAAAGCGTTGGTACGCAACTTAAACTTGGGCGCACTGCCGGTGCCTATCAATCTTGAGTCGACCCAAACTATCGGCGCCACGTTGGGCGACGAGGCGCTCCATGCCGGATTGGTGGCCGGCATTTTTGGGTTCGTCGTACTTTCGCTCTTTATGATTTTCTGGTACCGCTTGCCGGGAGTCGTGGCGGTGATGGCGCTTATCATCTATTCGATCATGATGCTCGCACTCTTTAAACTGATTCCGGTGGTGTTGACCGCCGCAGGCATGGCGGGCTTCATCCTCTCGATTGGCCTTGCGGTCGACGCCAACGTGCTCATTGCCGAGCGGCTTAAAGAAGAGTTGGCTGCAGGCAAAAAAGCGGAGGATGCCATACGCGAAGGTTTTGCGCGCGCATGGCTTGCCATACGCGATAGCAACATCGCACACATCATCGCCGCCGTCATTCTTTTCTGGTTTGGCACCGCGCTCATCAAAGGTTTTGCGCTGGTGTTTGGGCTTGGGGTTATCGTGTCGATGCTCTCTGCCATTACCATCTCGCGCACTTTTCTTCTAGCGCTCGGAGTCAATGAACAAAAGCCCCTTAGCCGTTTCCTCCTGCGTTCGGGACTACGCAAATAAAAGCAATACTATATGAACATCTCAAAAAATATCGGCTACTATTTTATACTTCCCGGCCTGCTTTCGATCCTGGCAGTCATCGCCATCGGCCTGTGGGGCCTCAAGCCCGGTATCGACTTGGCAGGCGGCTCACTTTTGGAAGTGAAATATCCTGCAGGCCGTCCGGCTATAGAATTGGTTCGCGAAAAAACCTCTGCACTGGGCTTGGGCGAGGTGCGCGTGCAGCCAACCGGCGAAGAGGGGTATATCTTACGCCAGCGCAACTTAACGGTTGCCGAAAAGGAGTCCCTCGAAGCAACGCTCGGGATGCCGCAGACGGCAGAGGAAGTGCAGTTCACCTCGATCGGCCCCTCAATCGGGCAAGAACTCATGAGCAAGGCATGGATTGCGATTTCGCTCGTGGTTATCCTCACTATTCTCTTTATCGCGTTCGCGTTTCGTCACGCGTCAAAGCCTTCGTCGTGGAAGTACGGCATCGTCGCCATTGTGACCTTGCTGCATGATATTTTAATCCCTACCGGTCTGTTTGCGCTTTTGGGGCATATGATCGGCGCTGAGGTTGACGCGCTGTTTATTGTCGCGCTGCTTACCATCCTTGGTATTTCAATCAATGACACAATCGTGGTCTTCGATCGCATCCGCGAGAACTTGCGGCTCAATGACGAAAAGCGCAAACACGAGGAGTTTAGCGAGGTCGTCGACCGCAGCATCCGGCAAACCATCGCGCGTTCCATCAACACCTCCATGACGGTCATTATTGTGCTGCTCTTTTTGTACTTCCTTGGACCCGAATCGACCGCAAACTTCGCGCTCACGCTCACGGTGGGTATGATCGCCGGAACCTATTCCTCGATATTCCTCGCGGCGCCGCTTTTGGTGGTGTGGGAAAAATTCTCCCATAAATGAAAACCGGTCGTCTCAAAATGGTCCGTGTGCCAAAAGTCTGGGGGGAAGAACACTGGATAGTAAATAAACAGTACTGCGGGAAAAAGCTGATTTTAAAGAAAAATTTTCAATGCTCCATCCATTCGCATAAAGAAAAAGACGAGACATTTTATGTGCAAAGTGGTCTGGTCCGCATGGAGGTCAACAACAAGGTTCATGTGATGAAGCCGGGAGACAGTATCACCATCCTACCCAATACTCCGCACCGGTTTACCGGTCTCGAAGATAGTGAAATATTTGAATTTTCTACAACGCACAAAGAGGAGGACAGCTACCGCACCACTACCTCAAGACACATTGATGCCGGCCGATTTGCGCGAGAGGAAGAAATTATCAAACGCTTCAATAAAACGCGCGTGTTGGTTGTCGGGGACATTATGCTCGACACGTATCTCCATGGCTTGGTCGAACGGCTTTCTGTGGAAGCTCCGGTACCAGTCTTGCGCTATGAGCATAAAACACACGCTCCAGGGGGCGCCGCCAATGCCGCACGTACCATCGCCTCACTTGGAGGAAAAGTCACTCTTGTGGGGGTATGTGGTAAAGATCAAGCGGCCACAATCGTACGGACAGAGCTGCGCAAAGCGCATATACGCGCAGAGCTGTTGATTGACTCGACTCGTAGTACGACCGAAAAGCAGCGCCTTGCAATAAAAGGATACCAACAGATTGCCCGCCTCGACTACGAGACGGTTAAGCCGCTCTCGGCGTCCTTAGAAAAGAAACTCATTGCGCACGTGCGCGCGCTCATGAAAAATAATGACGCTCTCCTACTTTCCGACTACGCGAAGGGAGTCTTTTCGCCCTCTGTTCTTGCTGCGTGCATTGCGGTGGCAAAACGCGCAGGAAAGCCGGTACTCCTTGGTCCTAAACCTGCAAATCCTGCCTACCTAGGTGCGGTCAAGGGTGTTACACTTTTTGTGCCGAATCGAGTTGAGGCACAGGTGCTTGGAGGAGACAAAACGCCTCCGGTGCTTGCGCGATGGCTTTCAAAAACACTCGGGAGCAATGTACTGGTCACCATGGGAGATAAGGGGATGTTACTTGCTGAAAAAGGTAAAAAACTTCTGCATATTCCTACCGTTGCGCGCAGTGTTGTTGATATTACCGGCGCGGGGGATACGGTTATAGCCACTTGCACGCTCGCACTTGCCGCGGGCGCTACTTTTGCTGATGCTGCAGACTTGGCGAACCGCGCAGCAGGCATTGTCGTCTCAAAACCGGGTACCGCAGCGCCACGAAAGGAGGAGCTCATCAATTCATTGTAATTGGCATTTGCATTGTGCTATAACGTGGGGCAGTGGGGGTTCTGCCTTTGGAGGTTACTACTATGACTAAGCATGACATGAACATGTTCGACCCGCGTCATAAGTTTGTGACGTTGAATGAAATGATCGCGCTTGTAGAGCTTTTGCGAAAGCAGAAGAAAGTTGTCGTAACCACGAACGGATGCTTCGACATTCTCCACCCAGGCCACACCAAAATGCTTGAGTGGGCGCGTACACAAGGCGACTTGTTGATCGTCGGCATCAACTCCGACGCGTCGGTCAAACGACTGAAGGGGCCGGAGCGGCCCATCAATAACGAAGAGGACCGCGCCTACATGCTCGGTGCGCTTCGGCCGGTCGACTATGTCCTCATCTATGACGAGGACTCTCCGCGAGGATGGCTTAAGCGAATCCGCCCCGACGTGCATGTAAAGGGTGGAGGAAGCGCCTCGGACTCGGCGTTTGAGTTGGAGAAACGGTTCATCGAGAGCCTCGGCGGCACAATGCGTCTCGCACCCTTTCTTGAAGGGCACTCGACGACCAAAATCGTCGAGCAGATGCATAAGCGTCGTTGAAATGCTCATAGTAAGACAAGGGCCCCGCTTGCGCGGGGCCTTTTTTGCTGCTGCCCCAAACGGAGCGTCAGCAAAGTTTAAACTTTTGGTACGGGGCAAAGTGTCCGTTGTACTCGGCATCCCCCGGAAACTCTGGAGAAAGTCCCCACAAACTGTATCCAACCGCGATCTGCGTAGCAAAGCTTATACCCGGACCCCGGACGCTTGAGCGTTCGAGAAGCGGGATCAGACCACCCAGATTATCTGCGGGGCATTTCGAAGTAAACCGACTGATAGTTGCATGTGCGCCCCACGTGGTGCGTACCTCGGCTAGCCCTTCTGCAACGCATTCGGCCCGCAGCTCTTCAACCAAATCGATGAACATTGGTTGGGGTTGACCCGCAGCGATCACCGCTTGCGGGGTGTAGAGATACGAACGGTAGAGGATTGGGCACCCCAAGTTGCCGAACCGTTCTGCCGTTTTGGTCGCGACGCGTACTAACGCTCGCAGTACTCGCCGATGTTCCTTGTCGTTCGGCTTGTACAGAAACGGTTGCTCAAAGGGAGTGCCAACGAGCGACGTATGGATGTCCCATGGTCGGTACTCGACCGCGGGCACTTCTTGCGAGATCTTGTAGGAAAGCTCCGCAAACTGGTCGGCGATCTTGAACGGATGCAGGAGCGCGATTCCAAAGGCTCCTCGACGAGCCGCCCACGTTTGCTCGACCTCGGTACCAGAGCGGTGAAGGTCGACTTGTTTAGCTCGTATCTGGCCGTAGACATCGCGCTGCTTCTTTAGGAACTCCTGCCAGTTACCTGACATGACATGCTTCCTTTCCGGGTTTTCGTGCTAAACTTCTTCCAACACCTATACCACAGGTAATTTATGAAATCAAGTAGCGTACGAATTAATGTTGCGATCATTCCGGACAAAAGAGTTACTTCACGCGCTATACGCATGAGCGCTGCGCTCAAAAAAAAGGGAGGATTATTTGTGCTCGGCAAGACACGCCACCCCCATGTCACGGTGTATATGTCTGATTTTCCAAGAACGCAGGTACGCCGCATACCGAAGCTGCTTACAACCATGTTCGTATCAACGATTCATATGCGCGCCTTTTCGTATGTAGTAAAAAAAGATGGATATGTAGAGGTTCAATTTAAAGTCACCCCTGCATTGCGCACCATGCAGCAAAAAATTATTACAGCATTGAATCCTTTGCGGGGGGGAAGCGTGGCGCATAAAGAAGTATTTGCGAAGTTTTCCCACAGAGCTAAGATAAACACAAAACGGTTTGGTTATCCGGCGATTGGCGCTGCTTTTCATCCACATATCTCCTTTACCCGTTTTAAAACGGCTCCCAAAGGACTTCCGCTCACCACTCCCATTACGAACTTTTCCTTTACTGCCAAAGAGCTTGGCGTATATGTAGTAGGCTCCCACGGCACTTGTAAAAAACTGCTTAAAAAAATATCCCTCTAGCGCCGCGCCTAGCACCGCAGTTCATCTTGACTTCAGATTCTATCCTCCGTACGCTTGGGAAGGAAGGTCCCACTCACCCCTAACTTATAGGAGAAGAGAGATGCAGAATCTCTTTCGCGCGTTACTTGCGGCACTGCTTCTCTCTGCCTCCTTGGCACGAGCAGACAATGCAGAGCCGTTCGGGTTTCGGCTTGTGCCGCTCCAAAATGAGTTGTGGCAGAAGCAAATAGAACCACGATGGCGGGAAGTAACTCTCAAGCTCTACCGCGACATTTACCTCCTGCACATGTGTGAGGACGACTCCGCACACTGTACGCCGGAGAGTACCGAGCTCCTCGCGCTCATCCAAGAGTCGCGCAAGTTGAGCGGGCTTGAGCGCATCGAGTATGTCAACACCACGGTCAATCGGGCTATAGAATATGTCGCCGATTGGGCACAGTGGGATGAGGAGGATCGCTGGAGCACCCCGCTCGAGACGCTCGAGACTCATTGGGGCGACTGCGAGGACTATCTCCTCTTAAAGTATGTAGCCCTCTTGCTCTCGGGCGTACCCCGCAATGACATACGGGGTGTCATTGTAGACATACCCGAAATTAAAAGGCCAAGAGAACTCCACGCAGTCTTGGCGGTCAGGTTTGAGGGGCGCTGGCTCATCCTCGATCCCCGCTATGAGGAGATTCGGGCAGACGTAGACAGTACCGACTATGTCCCCGAAATGAATCTCGTTGCGGGGATAGTGAGGCAGTACGACCGTGCCGTCAAAGAAGTCGCTGCAGCGCAATAATTTCGCCGGCCCGCCTTCCAAGGCGGGCCGCTCTTTTTTGTTATACTGAATGTATGATCATCGGAATTACAGGCACCTTGGGCGCCGGCAAGGGGACGGTTGCGGAGTATCTGACCAACAAACACGGATTTGTGTATTTTTCCGTTAAAAATTTTTTAGCGCAGGAAGTGCTGCGCCAGGGAAAAATGGTCAATCGCGATACGCTCACGGTTGCTGCCAATGAGTTGCGCGCCAAGCACGGCTCAGGGTACATTATCGAGCAGCTCATGACGCAGGCATTGAGCGTTAAAATTAGCAGCGTTGTGATTGAGTCGATACGTTCAATCGGGGAGGCTCAGTATTTAAAATCGCACGGAGCCACGCTGTGGGCGGTAGATGCCGAATTGCGCACCCGTTACAACCGCATCGTCAAACGCGCGTCGGACAAAGACAGCGTGAGCTTTGAGAAATTTCAAGAGCAGGAGGAGCGGGAGATGAGCTCGAATGATCCTAATAATCAAAATTTAGCGGCGGTACGCAACATGGCCGACGTGCTCCTGATGAACGACGGCACGCGCGATGAGTTGTTTGAACAGGTGGAGGCGGCGCTCCAAAAAGCGGGTGTGTAGTAGTCCATTTGTGCTCCGCAAACGGCCCTTTTTCCTAATCTTGCCTGCCGGCAAGCCGGTTGACATACAGTTATATATGACTATACTGAGACGCATGTCTTGCTGAGGTGGATATA
Source organism: Patescibacteria group bacterium (assembly GCA_038064795.1). Taxonomy (GTDB): domain Bacteria; phylum Patescibacteriota; class Minisyncoccia; order Phycocordibacterales; family SBAW01; genus GWA1-54-10. Next base: position 13,985 of record JBBTSH010000002.1, read on the forward strand.
TCCTACTGTTCTAGGGATCCCGCTTGCAGCGGGATTGTTTTTTGACAATACAATAGTTCAAAGATCACACCGATCTAAAAAGAAGCCCCACTACGCTTTGAATACAAAGCTACGCGGGGCAAGCAAGTAAAGAATGAGAGAGAAGACACTTTTCTCTTGTTCCGTTTACTCTGAGGCTCGCGCAAGCGAGTTCGAAGAGTTGTTCGAGTTAATTGTCCCGAGAAGTTCCGCAAGGAACGACGAGGGACTATATTCAGAGTTTGATCCTAGCTCAGGATGAATGCTAGCGGCGTGGATAAGGCATGCAAGTCAAGGGGTGCTGAGGTCGCAAGACCGAAGTAAACCGGCAGACGAGGTAGTAATGCGCAGGTACGCACCGAAGAGTCGGGCATAGCCAGCCGAAAGGCTGGGTAATTTCCGATGGCGTGGCGACACTAAAGAGGCAACTCGCTCTTTGAGCGGCCTGCGTGGTATCAGCTAGTTGGTAAGGTAATGGCTTACCAAGGCTACGACACCTAGGGGAGCTGAGAGGCTGACCCCCACCGATGGAACTGAGACACGGTCCATAC
>JBBTSH010000003.1:0-6137 GCA_038064795.1 Patescibacteria group bacterium
GCGTGTAATCCATCCAGCCATTGATTTCCTCCATCGGCTAAACGCAAAAAGACCGATTGTCAAGTTTGCTCATTTATACCATTTGGTTCGTACCTATTTCGAGCGCTCCCTCCTCCGCTAAAGCTACGGATGGGCAGGCCGCGCTCTATCGCCTCCGCTTCGCTCCGGCGCACTCGGGCGCAAGTACACGCGAGCTCTCCCGCCCGTGCGCGCGCAAAATCCCCGCCGTGGCAGAGTCAAAGCGCGCTGGCTCCCTTCATCATTACAAAAAAATACACCGGGTCCCCGCAATGGAGACCCGGTGCTTTCGTAGGTGCGCATGCAGTTGCTCTTACCGCACAGAGATATTGACCGATGGACGGAATTTCATGCATTCCGCGAAAAAAGAAAAACCCCGGCCGAAGCGCGGGGCTTCTCCGGGGTTATGGCGATGAGGTGCTATTTATTCTTTTGGGCGTATCTCATTCCCTCGTGAAAAGCCTTTTCCATGAGGCGATAGAGCAGGGGCCTGCCGAGCTTCACCGCATCGGCAAACTTATTGAGAGCTTGGAGGAACTCAAGTTCGGCCGTGGTATGCGGGCTGTCTTCTCGAAAACCCTGAGAGAAGTGGTGGACAAATTCTTCCGCAGCATAATTCACCGTAGCCTTGTGCTCCTCTAGCGTAACCGCTTTCGTTTCGTACAAGCGCGGAATGGGCTTCCAATCCGGCTTTCTCCGGCGCTCGAGTCGTATGACGAAGTTGAGTTGCATCTTGCGTCTCCTGCATTCGGGTGAATTCAAAACAACTGTTCTTCAATAGTCTATCATAATACTTAAATTCTGTCAATAGTTGGCTCGCGTGGTGGTCGTTCTTTCGAACTTCTGAGCTGGTGGAGGGTATAAAAAAGATAAGCCGCCCCCCAAAAGGGGCGGCTTTGTCGCTGTACGTGAGTCAGCGAGGATAGTTAGGGCTTGAAGGACGCGATTATCGCATCCAGTTGTTTGTCGGAGAGACATAAAAACGCTAAGGACATAAGTGAGTCATGCCCGAATACCGCTGCGATTAAAGCTTGCGAATCAGTCTCATCCTTCTTGGCGATGAGTTTCTTTTCTCGCACTTCCTCTCCCCATGTTCGGCATTGAATTGCAAATTCTTTTGCTTGAGGAGGCCAGTTGGCGGTGATCTTCCTCCATTCGCCGAGTGAATAGTTGTCGGCATCTTTCACCATATGCTTCACGCTGGGATGAACGAGAGCAGGATTGATCATTTTTCAGGCGTCCTTGGGCGCGAGTTTGTTATGAACGTACCTAAATACCATGGTACACAAAATTAAGAAAAATGTCAAGACCAGTACGGGCGAACCCAACCTTAAAAAACAGAGACACCCGACCGGAGCCGAGGCTCTGGTCGGGTGTTATAACGGTTCGTCCCACACCAACGCGGGGCTCCGAGTCTCATAGATACCCCGGTTGTCTTTATTCCGAGACACAATTGATTCAAAGTTGCCCTTTGCGAGCTCTTTTGCAAGCTCGCGCTCTTCGAAGGCGGGTTGAGCCGGAAGCTCCAGATGGTGAATCTGGACACCACTGCTTCCACGTGTGACGTGCTTGAGGTACCAAGTCATTTCCAGGTCTCCTCGGTGCTGATTGAGAGAAATGAACCTTTTTTAATTATGCATAAAATATATAAATTGTCAAGCAAAAATTCAAGAATCTAAAAAGATAGCTAAAATACCGGCTCTTATATTAGTCTCCGCTTCTCTTGTGCTTTTTCGACACTTTTTGCCACCTTGTTGGCAAACTACTTTGAAAATAAAGCCTTTGTTGAGGCAGTTATATTAAGCTACTGCTGCTCCGCGGGTAGGACTCGAACCTACAACCAACTCCTTAACAGGGAGCTGCTCTACCATTGAGCTACCGCGGAATGATGTTATTTACTTTTAGCCAGCGCCGTCCTGCTGCCGACTTCAAGTATTTTTCTCGAACACGAGCATCTATTAACTTATCGTAATTTTCTGTATATACCAACCGCCAAGGACGGTGCCGGCTAGTAAAAACATTTTTTCCGCTGTTATGCTCATTCAGTCGCCTATCTATATCAGGAGTACTACCCACGTACGTTATGTTCTTGGTAGTACTTTTAAGTATATAGACACAGGCCATACTATTGGGCTATCCGCCTCGGCTCGACGCCGGGTCGAGACGGGCCGCGGAATGTTAACAAACAGTGTCAAATATACTTGATTTTTCCGATTATTCAATGTTGAATGGGGCGCACATGCGTAAAGTGGGCGTCTTCAAATCAGAGGGTATACTTTGTACATGCTAAACTACAACATCAAGGGCACCGAGGTGCAGGTGAGCGACGAGTTGCGCGCATATGTTGAAAGGGCGCTTGCGCACGCCGAAAAGTTTTTAGCGGGAGACAGTTCGGCGCATGTTGATGTCGAGCTCGAATACTCGCCGTTGCACGACCCCTCCTTCGCCGAGGCTTCAAAGGACAAGGGCGGCAAGTACCGCGCCGAGTTTACCGTCTCGGCCTCGGGTGCCATCTATCGTGCCGAAGCGTGGGGGAGTACCTTGCACGAAGCCATCGATCTTACCATCGCCGAGTTAGGCCAAGAGTTGAGGCGCACTAAAGACAAACGTCGACACTTTTTGCGCCGCGGCGCGCTCAAGGTTAAGGAGTTTGTGCGCGGGTTTAGAAATCGTTTTTAGTTTACTGTCTGCCGCGCAGATAATCCGCGTAAGGCATTTCTTTTTTACCTTCGGGGAGCACCCGCTCTAACAGGAGTGAGCCGTCTTTCCATGACGCGTCTGTGACAATCACGCGCTTTCCTTGTTCGTTAATAAAATGCGCGCGCGGGCTTTTGTCGAATGCTCTGATTTTAAGAAACGCGTCACGCGGTTTGTTCAAGTCTATGAGTGCATCTTCGTCTTTCATTTTTTTTGTATACGTCGCTCCCGCTTCGTCCTGCGGCTCGGGCGTGAGCGTCCCTTGAAGCAAGGAGGGAAGTGCCTCGGCGAGTAAATTCACCCCTTCGGTAAAGAGCATTTTTGAAAGGATTAGTCCTTTTGGCGGCCAATCTTCCTCTGCAATTTCGATCCGCGCTTGTGCGAGTATAGGGCCCGCATCCATCTTTTCTTCCATGAGCATTACGGTAACTCCTGTCTCACGTTCGTCCGCAAGAATTGCGGAGACATACGGGGAAGGCCCGCGAAATTTAGGGAGGAGAGAGGGATGAATGTTCAAAGCGCCGTGGCGTGGGAGATCAAGTACTTCTTTTTTTAATATTTTGCCGTAGGAACACACAAGGAAAAAATCCCAATCGGTATTAAAAAGTTCAACAGGTAGCTCTTTGGTATCAACAATGAGCGCAGGTTCGAGACCTAGGTTGCGCAGTTGCTCCAGTGCATATTGCGAGTCGACTGACGTGCCAAAAAAAGCAAACTTCGGTTCTTTCATATTATTGTGCGCCCCTGCGTCGTTTTTCTCCTAACTTTTCCCAGTTTTCGTCATCCTCGAGCCATAGCGATTTGTCGATATATAAAATCCCGTCAAGATGGTCGTATTCGTGCTGAAAAATGTGCCCCAACAGTTCGGAGCCGTGGTAGGTAAATTCTTTACCCTGCTCGTCAAGCGCTTTAACAGAGGCTTTTTCGTGCCGCAAGACGCTGCCATATTTGTGCCGCACCGAGAGGCACCCCTCGGTCATCTCTTTTTTCTTTTTTGAAAGGCGTATGAGTTCCGGATTTATGAACACCTTGTCTTCTGCCGAAGCAGAAACTTTTTGAGCAAATGGTCTGGTTGAGCCCTTTGGGCGGCCCGAGGACCTTTGCGAAGAAAGTTTCTGCGAAGAGTCGAATGCCTTGCCTGCCACGACAAAAATCCGCAAGGACTCGCCTATTTGCGGCGCGGCAATAGCCACACCAAACTCCTCTTTGGCGAGCGCTTTTTTCATCCGCTTGATGACAGCGGTCAGCGTGGGCGAACCGATGTCTTTTTTAGGCACGGGTTTTGCTTTTTGACGCAGCACCTTGTCGCCCACTTGTACTATCGGGTCTTTCATTGATTTTAAATATGCCTAGTTTTAATGAAAAAAGAAAGCCGCTTTCAATCCCCGGGGGACGGAAAGCGGCTTTGGTGCTCTGTCTTTGCTCTTCATGACCTGCAGGGGTTTCATACCTTGGCCACGTACGCATTGACAGCAGCACCTTGCATCTTCGGAGCCTCTGTCCGACCCAGAAAGAGTCTCAAACGAAGATGCGTGTGGAATGGGGGGTCGCCGGTCGGGGGAGGCCGGCGACCCAGCACTGATAGCCGGTGAGAACGGGGGACCGGTGGGCCATCAGTGCTTTGGGGGGATCTGCTAATGGCCAGTCTAGCCCAAAGCAAATATTTTGTCAACCTCATTCGTCCCCATGGGGTGGGCGGGCTATACTGTGCGTATGAAGCATATTAGTTCGCATATCTCTGAAACGGCGCAAAAAAAAGAGCGTGCCACCGAGCGGGGCGAGCTTATGGAGTATTTTATGCAAACGCTCAACCGCTCCCGCGTTCGCGACGGCCTGCCGCCCCTAACCATGCCGCGCATGGGGAAGATATTGCAGGCCATACCCACCAAAGATTTGTACTACTTAAAAAGCGTCTGCGACCAAGCGACCGATTTTTCAAAAAAATTCTGGTGGGAAGTAAATCCGAAAAAGCATGAAAAAAAATGAGCGTTTTGTCATAACGGGGCTTGCCGGGGCAAAAACGCTGCAGGGCGAAATTAAGGTTGCCGGCGCAAAAAACGCGATCGTGGCGGCAATGCCGATGTCGGTTTTGTTTGACGATGCCGTCCTGTTTGAAAATGTTCCCGCCATCGAAGACGTTATGCGCATGCAGGAGTTGCTCGATGGGGAACTGCCGGTGTTAAAGAAAGAAATTGCCGAACGCCTGCGCGCATCTATTATTTTGACGGGGCCTGTGCTGGCGCGCTATGGAGAAGTGACCTTCCCGTACCCGGGGGGATGCGTGCTCGGTGAGCGGCCGATTGATTTGTTTTTAGAAGGATTCAAGGCAATGGGCGCCGAGGTTGAAGAAACGGAGCTTTTTCGTGTACGCGCGCGGGGCGGTCTTGCGGGAGCGCGCATCATCTTCCCGTTTGTGTCGGTAACCGCGACCGAGACTTTGATGCTCGCGGCGGTACTTGCCAAAGGAGAAACTATTTTACAGAACGCGGCGATGGAGCCGGAGATCGCGACGCTCGCCGAGTATATCAATCGATGCGGCGGACATATTGAAGGCGCAGGCACTCCGGAGATTCGTATCATGGGCACTGCGGGCAAATGCTTGCGCGCAAACGGTGTGCCGTACCGGACTCCGCCGGATCGCATAGAGGCGGGAAGTTTTGTACTGCTTGCGGCGCTCGCGGGTAAAGAAATCACGGTTACCGGTTGCGAACCAAAGCATATGGGCGCTCTGCTCACGCTGCTTGCCAAATCCGGCGTACCGCTTGAGGTCGGGGTCGACTCCATCACCGTGCGCGCGGGCGATATCCAAAATGAGCGCTACAAAACGGTGTCGGTACGCACCCACGAGTATCCGGGCTTCCCGACCGACCTGCAGGCGCCGATGGCGGTGTTTTTGTCGCAGACCAGCGGGGAGGGAACCATTTTAGAAACAATTTTCGACGGACGCTTCCGGTATGCCGACGATCTTGTGCGCATGGGCGCGGATATTACGGTGATGAATCCGCATCGCATCCTCATCCGCGGTCCCAAAAAGTTAACGAAAAAAAATCTTGAGAGTCCCGACCTGCGCGCGGGGCTCGCATACATCCTTGCGGCGAGCGTGGCTGAAGGGGTCTCGACCATCGACAATGCCTACGTGATCGACCGCGGCTACGAGCATATAGAAGAGCGTCTCAGAAACCTCGGGCTTAACATACGCAGAGAAACCGTTTAGTATTGAGACGCGATGGCCTTTTTTTCTCCAAAGCTCGGGATAGACCTCGGGACGGCAAATACACTGGTTTTTGTGCCGGGCCGCGGCGTGGTCTTAAACGAGCCTTCGGTGGTCGCGATTTCCGAAATCGACAAGCGTATTTTGGCGGTGGGCGCCGAGGCGAAAGAGATGATAGGCCGTACGCCTGGCGAGATCATCGCCTACCGCC
>JBBTSH010000004.1:0-8300 GCA_038064795.1 Patescibacteria group bacterium
GCAGTATACAAGAGTAATAAACAGAGTCAAGTTTGTCGCCAATTGCAGCGCCCCAGGCGCCGTGCTATAGTTTTTGCAATGACCGTAGCGGGGATTCTCCCCTACATACAGGTGATGCTCTCAGTGCTCCTCATTGTATGCATCCTCCTGCAGCAAACAGGTGCCTCGCTCGGCGGGGCTTTTGGCGGTGATAATTTCTCCGCGGCGTACCATACGCGCCGCGGTGCCGAGAAATATCTCTTTTATACGACGATCGTTCTCGGTGTCTTGTTCGCGCTCTCGGCCTTTGTCGCATTGGTGATCTAAATTAACCGTAACCCATTCTTTATATCCGTTTTTATGCGTTATTTTTGGCGCACGGCATCACGCTCAGCGTATATTCCGTTTTTAGAAAAACTAGAGCTCACCGTGCGGGCATTTTCTGCAAGCGGGCGCGCGCTCTTTTTCTTTTTTGCGGGGTTGTGCATTTTTTCCTCGGTAGCGCTGCTCGCGATGCTCAATAATTCACTACTGGTGGCGGTCCCCGCCTCGGGCGGCACACTCGGCGAAGGCATTATCGGTACGCCGCGCTTTATCAATCCGGTTCTTGCCATGTCAGACGCAGACCGCGATATCTCCACGCTCGTATATTCGGGCCTCCTCAAGGCAACTCCGCAGGGTGGCTACACCGAAGACCTGGCGGCGCAATACACCATTTCTCCCGACGGCGCCGTGTATACGTTTACGCTGCGCGATGCCACGTTCCATAACGGGATGAAGGTCACGGCCGACGACGTGCTCTTTACGATAGCCAAGACGCAAGATCCGGCGCTCAAGAGCCCGCTTCGCGCCAACTGGGACGGCGTGGTTGCCGAAAAAGTCGATGCCAAAACCGTGCGTTTTACGCTCCGGAGCGCCTACGCGCCGTTTATCGAAAACGCGACGCTTGGGATCTTGCCGAAAACGCTGTGGGAAGGCGTGTCGTCCGAGGAATTTCCGTTTAGCGATCTTAATACCTCGCCCATCGGCACCGGGCCGTTTAAACTTGCCTCGATTTCCCGCACGGCATCCGGCATTCCCTCGGCGTACGAATTGCGACCATTCGCAAACTATGTGCTGGGCAGGCCGTACCTAAACTCGATCCGTTTGCAGTTTTATCAAAGCGAGCAGGATCTCGTGAACGCGCTCGAAGACGGCGACATAGACGCGGTGGGCGGCATCTCGTCGGCGGCGCTCGCGCAAATTCAGGACTTTCCTCTTTCGCGAGCGCCGCTCAACCGCGTCTTCGGCGTCTTTTTTAACCAAAACCAATCCGCCGTGCTGCGCGATAAAGATGTCCGCCGGGCGCTCGACATGGCGATCGACCGCGACCAGATGGTCGCCGAAGTACTGCACGGTTTCGGCACTCCGCTTGAAGAGCCGGTTCCTCCAACGGCAGTGCGCGCTTCGCGGACGGCGCGCACTTCGACCACCACTAATGCGCTGCTTGCGCAGCAGGCGCTCATTAAAGCGGGGTGGGTGCTCAAGGAAAGCGTGCTTACCAAAACGACCGGCACGGGGAAAAATGCGGCAACCGAAGAGCTTGCATTTACGCTTGCGACTGCGAACGTGCCCGAGCTTAGAGCTGCGGCGGAATATGTGCGCACGGTGTGGGGCGAGATGGGCGCACGCGTCAATGTGCAGATTTTCGATCAAGGCGACCTTTCGCAAAATGTCATCCGGCCGCGCAAATACGATGCGCTTCTCTTCGGCGAAATCATCGGCCGCGAACTCGACTTATACGCCTTCTGGCATTCGAGCCAGCGGAATGATCCGGGTCTCAATATTGCGCTCTATGCCAACTCGACCGCCGATGGCCTGCTCGAAAAAATGCGCTCCACCACCGACAACGCAAAGCGCATGAGCTTGTACGCGCAATTTGCCACCGAATTTAAAAACGATATTCCCGCGATATTTCTTTATGCGCCTGATTTCGTGTATAGTATGCCTAAAGACATGAAAGGGGTTACGCTGGGTTCTATCGAGACCCCAAGCGATCGTTTTCTCTCCGCCGCCACCTGGCACCGGCAGATCGACTACGTGTGGCCTATTTTCCAAGGCGCGACGCACTAATTATTTACCTCTAAGATATGACTCAACCACAAAAATTTCCTGCGGGGAACCGCCGTCCGCCGCATAACCGCGGAGGCTTTAAGCCGCGCCGCCCGCGGCACGGCGGCCCCCGCCCGCACCAGCCGCATCCGCCACGCGAAGTATTGCCGCAAAACGGCAGTGATGAAAAACCGATCCCTCAGCTCGAACAAGGCAACATCCGCATTGTTCCCTTGGGCGGCGTCGAAGAAATCGGCCGCAACATGACGGCAGTCGAGTTCGGCGACGATATCATTGTTATCGACTGCGGTTTTCAGTTTCGCGAAGATGACACGCCGGGTATCGACTACATTTTGCCGAACACCAAATATCTGGAGGATCGCCGCGATAAAATCCGCGCGATGTTCATCACCCACGGCCACCTCGACCACATCGGCGGTATCCCGTACATTATCGACCGCATCGGCTACCCGCCGATTTACACGCGCCGCTTGACCTCGGTTATGATAAAAAAGCGCCAGGAGGAATTCCCAAACCTCAAGCCCTTGGATATCCACGAGGTTGAAAAAGACGACTCCGTGCGCGTCGGCAATATAAAAGTGCGTTTCTTTTCGGTCACGCATACCATCCCCGACTCGATGGGTATCCTCATCGAAACGCCGTACGGCATCATCGCCTTTACCGGCGATCTAAGGCTCGACCATGTCGACGGTATTCCGACCGAGCGCGAGGAAGAGCAGTTCTCCTATTTCAAGGATAAAAAAGTTCTGTTCCTGGCGGCCGACTCGACCAACTGTGAAAAGCCGGGCTTCTCTATCCCCGAGCGCGTCGTGCAGAAAAATCTCGACGACATTATTGAAAGCGCAAAAAGCCGCCTCATCATCGGCACGTTTTCATCGCAGCTTGAGCGCATCATGCGCATGCTCGAAACCGCGGAGCGCGTCGGCAAAAAAGTGCTCGTCGAGGGCCGCAGCATGAAGGTCAACATTGAAATCGTGAAGCATCTCGGGCTCCTCAAGGTGTCGGAAAAAACGTTCATTGGGTCGGAGCAGCTCGAACAGCTTCCCGACAGCAAGGTGGTCATTTTGGCCACCGGCGCGCAAGGCGACGAATTTGCCGCGCTTATGCGCATCGCCATGAAGACGCATAAGTACGTCAAGATTAAAAAGGGCGACACGATCGTGCTCTCCTCGTCTATCGTACCTGGCAACGAACGCGCGGTGCAAAAACTCAAAGACAACCTTTCCCGCCAGGGCGCAAAAATAATCCATCGCGAGACGATGGACGTGCACGCCTCGGGCCACGCCAACCGCGACGAAACGTTTTGGATCCATCAAAAAATAAATCCGCGCTTTTTCATGCCGCTCCACGGCTACCACTACATGCTGCGCGTGCATGCCGACATCGCCAAGGCCTGCGGACGTTTGGAGGACGATGTGGTCGTGCCAGACAACGGCGCCGTCATTGAAATTCGAGAAGAAGGCACGCGCCTGGTGCGGCTTAAGGAGAACGCCCCCGCCGGCTTGCGGCTGGTAGACGGCTTCGCGATTGGTGACATACAGGAAGTAGTTATCCGCGACCGCACGGTGCTGGCGCAGGAAGGCATGTTCGTCATTATCGCCACGGTAAATCCAAAAACCGGCAAGCTGCGCAAGTCGCCTGACATTATTTCGCGCGGATTCGTGTACTTGCGCGAGTCGCAAGAATTGCTGCAACAAGCGCGCCTTATCGTTAAAAAAACTATCGAGGAAAGCGCGCATGGCCAACAGCCGGTCAATTTTGACTTCGTCAAAAACAATGTGACCGACGCGGTCGCCCGCTTCCTCTTCGAGAAAACCAACAAACGCCCCATCGTCATCCCCGTGGTTTTGGGCGTGTAATTCTTGACTGTTTCATAGTTTTTGTGTTTAAATGCATTCAGACAGACCTAGGAGGTTACCACCATGGGCGACACACGCAAGGAAAGGGGCTTTAATGCTTACTTTCCTGACCTAACGACGGCCGTTTTGGTACCTAAAGATGCTGACCGCAACTCGGTCGTACGCGTCGAGGGTGCCAAAGAAAGTCAACCTGTTCCTCCAACACCGCTTGCACGGAGCGTACAGGAGGAGACAAAGATCCTCGCCGCATACCAGCCGAGTAAAAAAGAGCTCGAGCTGGTGGCCTGGGCGCAAGATCGGTTCGCGGCAGAACCGGGGGTTGCCGCGGAGGTCCACGGGGTCATCTATCGATCCTTCAAAACCGTCGTACTGGCAACCCAGGCGCAGCACATGGAGATCTTGCAAAAAGCCCGAGAGCTTGGAGTCGGATTTCCGGAGCCTGAATTTAGGCCTCGTGTTTGAGGCTTGGGGGGGCGGACTTATTGTCCGCTCCTTTTTATTTCATATCCTTACGGCGTATATAAACACTACGATATATCGTAGTGTTTATTCGCCTCGGAATTTAATTTCATCAATAAATTGCCAGCGCGGAGCGGAGCGAGGACGCGGAATGAAAGCGCTTAATATATCACTAAGTGCGGCCGCCAACTTCCTTTTGCGTACGATATGAATTATTTTTGCATATTTACCTTTTTGGATTGCTTGCCACACTCTCCCGACAGTAGAAGGACTCACTCGTAAAATCTCCTGGATATCTTCAAAAGAATATCCTTCTCCCAACATACAAATAATCGCTAGACGCTTTGCAAGCATGATACGCTCCGTTGGAGTAATAAGTTCTGCCAGAAGTTTTGACCGGTCTTTAGGACTCCCTTGTAACGTAATCTGATTCAAAAGATCGTTATAAATCTTATTCCACACCTTCCCCGTCGGCATATGTCTTGATACATGAGGCATAGTACTACGATATATCGTAGTATTCAGCAATGCAAGGTTTTATTAAGTGATGGTTTTTTATTTTTTATTTGGAGATCTCGAAAAATCTGCCGTGGAGTTTAATCAAGCCTTCGGCGGTGAGGCGCGAGAGTTCGCGTATCATCTCTTCGCGGCTTCGCGGGATGCGATGCAATAAAAATGCAAGCGTCGCATGATGGGCGATAATTTCACGCAAGATTGCGCCGCGCAGTTGGCGCGCAGAGCCCTCGAACTTACTTTGTTTGGCGTAATGTTTGCTTTGACTGTTGAGCCGTATGCCTTGCGATTTAAGATACGAGCCATAATCCATGAGTGCCCAATAAAACTCGCGCGGCTGCATACGCGACTCTTTGAGCGTCTGCGCAACGAGCGGGAGAATCGCAGCATCAGAGACTTTGTTCTTTTTTTGAAAGAAATGGTGCAGAAACACCGTACGGATATTCGTCTCTATAAACACCTCCGGCTTGTTATAGGCAAACGCGGCGACGGCCCTGGCCGTGTAGTGTCCTACTCCGGGCAATTGTTCAATCTCTGCCGTGGATTTTGGAAATTTTTTCTTTGCAATTATTTTTGCCGCATCGCGCAGATGTTTGGCGCGGCGATTGTAGCCGAGCCCTTGCCATGCCTTGAGCACGTTTCTAAGCGGGGTGCGCGCCAACACGCGCGCGTTTGGAAACTTTTTTATGAATCGCTCATAAAAAGGAATGACGCGGTCAACCTGCGTCTGCTGCAGCATCACTTCAGAGACCAAAATACGATACGGATCCCGCGTCCGCCGCCACGGTAGCGTTGCTCTGGCATGACCCCTATAGTAAGTGCGAATTTCCTGAAGCAGGGCTTTACGTGGCGCTTTTTTACTCATGGGGACATCCTCATGGTATCAGAAAATGCTCCTTGCTACGCTTGTGCTAGTGGGTGTTCTTGGTACTTTATTTCATAATCTACACAGCCTATGGCACGAATAATAGCGTATGTATTTGGCACGCTGGTGGCGGTTCTTGGTATCTGGGGATTTGTCCAAAGCCCGGTACTCGGCATTTTTCCAGCTAATACCCTACACAGCCTCATGCATCTCGCGATCGGCATTGTTCTCTTGGGTGCGGCGGCATGGTGGCCGCACTCCTCGTCTTTCTGTTTGAAAATCTTTGGCACGGTATATGCGATCTTGGCTATACTCGGATTTGTGGCAAACGGAGACCTGTTGCTTGGACTTATCGACAATTCGGTTGCTAACAGCATCTTACACACGCTCCTTGGTATCGTTTTTCTATGGGCGGGCTTTATGAACGCCGACCGAAGCATGCGCATGGAAGAAGAACCGATACAGACGCCGATGTAGCGCCACGTGCAGCAAACAAAAAACCCCCTCTTTTGCAAGATTGGGGATTTTTTGTTTGCTGCGAAACGAGATGTTTATGCAGCTTTCGGACGTGCATCCGAGACTGTGAGCATGCGGCCACCGAACTCCTTGCCATTCCACATTGAAATAGCATTGTCGGCGTCTGCATCATTTGCCATCTCGACGAAGCCGAAGCCACGTGAGCGACCAGTCTCGCGATCGGTCACAATTGAGGCCGATGCGACTTCACCCGCCTTAGCGAATGCGTCGCGGAGCTCGTCCCCCGTAGTGCGGTACGGAAGTCCGCCTACGAACAATTTGCGTGCCATAATACGCGAAAAAACTTTTCTATGAACTAAATTCGCGTAAGGCGACCCTCCCGACGCCCGAAAAGGCACAAACGGAGAACTTACTGCGAACGCCAATACTCTACTATCAAAAAGCCGGCTTTGCAAACACAACCAGACGCCTGTCAAAGCTGTGCAGATTTTGATCCCAATCCCCTTCGCAAGTAATGAGCACCACCTGCGAGGATCCCTTTTTTGCAAAAATAGTTTCGGCGGGGGCGCCATCGACCGGATAATTGGCAATCTCAGATACACGATAGCGGAGTGTCATGCCCTGTGCATCGCGTATCTCCACGAGGTCGCCTATTTGTATTTGAGACAGATTGGCGAACACTCCTGTCGTTGTGAGCGCATTATTGACATGGCCGGCAAAGACCGCGTTGCCCGGAGCGCCGACCACGGGCCCCAGAGAATACCATCCGATTTCATCATATTGTTTCGGTACATCCATCGAGCCGTCCGGTTTGTTTTGCACCGGCACCACGGCGGCATCAATGCCGAGCGATAAGACCGTGAGTCGCACGGGTTCTAACAATTGCGTACTCGTTGCCGTTGCGCCGCGCGCGCGAGCGAGCGCGGAGGGATCGACAATCGTAATCGCGGGCCCGAACGCGGTAAAAAGCCACTGCTCTCCGAGCAGGCTCATGGCCCGACTCATCACATCGGCGGCACCGACAAAAATTACAAAAAATCCGATGGCAATGGCGGCACGACGCATCCACTGCGGTCGTGGCGGCCGGACGACAATCGATTTAGCCTCTGAGAGCAGTAACAGTTTTTCTGACATACGGATATGCGGCAATCGCAGCGGCGACAAGCACTACGACCGCAAATGTTATAGATGCTCCACTAAGCGGAGCAAAACCGGCGTTCGGCAAATGAGGAATATACATTGCGCCCAATGATACATATCCGTCGCTGGTATAAAATATCTGCTCGCCTTTGTAATATTGCATGGGGGTACAGTACAGAGTTTTTGTATCCTTTGCAACTGCGGGTCAACCGCCGCACTTCCCTACGCATTCGGCACAATTGTGTTTACTAAGAGCATGAGCGCCACACCCAAAAGAAAGGCGGCGAAATGTTTAATGTAATGCAAGGATATGAGCGACTCGCGCACCGAGTGCGGGATAAGGTCGTGCAGAACCACCACCAAAATACCCCCCGCCGCGATACCGAGGAGCGGCCCCTCAAGCTCCTGAAACGCATCGAGCAGAAAATAGCCTCCGACTGCGCCGACAAGGATGGTCCCGGATACAAGAAAATTCATACCTAGCGCTTTACGCACGGAATAGCCGCCATCGCGCAGTACAAAAAACTCAGACATCTCTTGCAAAAGTTCATGGACAAAAATACTCAAACCCGCCCACACGCCAAACATCGGAGCGACGGCAAACGACGCTGCAAGAAAAATACCGTCGCCCACGTTGTGTATCGCATCACTCATGAGCATGCGGCGCGGATCAAGATGCTCATGAGAACCGTGTTCAGGACCATGATGATGCAATGCGGGAAGTAACTTAAAGATCAACCAAATCCCTACCGCACCGCCAAAAATCCAAAGCAGCCCCTCTGCCACTGAACTGGTGTGTTCTATCGTCTCTCCTGAGAGCTTATACGCAAAAATCAAAAAAACTCCAGCAGAGAAACTCACTAAAAAATCAAGATTTTTTTCTACGACTGCTTCCG
>JBBTSH010000005.1:0-23372 GCA_038064795.1 Patescibacteria group bacterium
GACCAAACGCAAGCGAGAGCGCCACGACGACTCCGGTAAAGAGCGTCTGGAGCAATGCGGTTGCGATACCCAGCTGCGAGAGCGCTGCGAGGATCGCGAAGATCCAGATAGACCAGCGTGCCACCGCACCGGCAAATCCGGCTGCCGCAACACCTGCCGCGCGCGCTGCGCCTGCGATCACTTTCTGCGCGACATCGGCTACCACCGCCGCAACCAAGAGGATGAGCGCTGCGACGATGACATTCGGCACATAGCCCAAGACCACCTGTTGCAAGAAGAACGTCACTTGCGAAAGTCCCATGACAGAGAGCGCGGCAATGAGGAAGACCACAATGACGAACCACTTCACCAAGAGTCCCAAGAATTTGCCGGCATTCAACTGATAGCCTGCACGGTTGACGACACCTTCCACTCCCAATCCGCGAAGCGCATGATCCACATGGATTGCTTTCACCGCCTGCTCGATAATGTAGTCAAGCCAGGACGCGATGAACCAACCGATGAGTAAAATGATTACCGCCAACACGAAGTTGGGGATGAAGTTCACAACGCCCCAGAGCAGGTTGTAGAAGCTCTGTTGGAGCACTGAAACCCATGTCTGTACGATCATATGTAAATAAATAATCTATTAACGGTTAATACTCGACCCCCTAATTGTAGCATCGGGCACCCGCCATGGGACATGGCTGTGGATAGCCTGTGGGTAAACGGTGAATACGCTAAAGCGTTATTTTAGGCCGATATTTAATTTATCGAACACGATTCTGTGCGGATAGTCCAAGACATCCCGCACGAGCTTGTCGTTCATATTGAGCCGATAGAAAAAATCATCGCTTGCCAGGCACGCATAACGGAGCTCTTTGCCGAGATCCGACTCAAAACGCCGTATGAGCGTGCGCAGTTTGTGGTCTTGCACCCGGTCGCCGACGATAAGGAGGTCAAGGGCGCCGTCCCAGTCGCCCAAAAATATTCCGGAGAGCACGATGAGTTTGATGCTCCCCGCCTTGCGCACGTAGTCGTATATATACTCGCCGCGGGAAGATGCGTTGAGCAAAAGATTTTGGAGCGCCGCAAGATACTTAAAATCGTCATTCAAGCCGTAGCGCGCGCCGCTTCTTTTGCGGGTCGACGAGCGGCGCACGAGCCGGATACCGTGAAAAAGCTTCAACTCTTTGCGCACCGTGCGCTCGGTCACCCGCGCGCGCGAAGCCGCTTGAGGGATAGTAAAAAATTGTTTCGGGTTAAAGAGGAAAAGCCGGAGCAGCTTGATGCGAGCCGAACTTCCTAAAAGTTTTTCCAGTGGGTCAGCCATAGGGTCAAATCAGTCCTGCGTACTATACGCAATTCCTATACACAAAGCAAAATCCTCGCAAGGGCGAGGATTTTGCTCACTACTCACAGTTATTTGCTACAACTGCAGTATGTAAGGAAAAGTTACTTTAGCTCGACCTTGCCGCCGGCCGCCTCAACAGCTGCCTTAAGTTTGTCGGCATCTTCTTTCTTCATACCGTCTTTGAGGACCGTGGGGGCCGCGTCGACGAGATCTTTAGCCTCTTTGAGGCCCAGGCCCAACGCGTCTTTAACCGCCTTGATCACCTGCACCTTCTGCGCGCCGGCATCTGCAAGATGCGCGGTATATGCTGACTTTTCCTCAGCCGGACCGGCTGCTGCTGGGCCTGCTACGGCAACGGCCGCCGCCGAAACGCCCCACTTCTCCTCAATTGCTTTGACGAGTGTGTTGAGCTCGAGCACAGACATTTTCTCAACCGCTTCGATGATTTGTTCTTGCGTCATAGTTTTGAATTATTAATTTTTAGTTTCTGCCACCTTGCCGAGCACGACCGCAAACCGGCTCCGCGGAGAGTTGATAACTTGAGCGAACATCGCACGCAAGGTTTCCATTCCGGGGATTGCCGCAATCGAAGCTATTTCTTCTTTGCTTACGAATTTTCCGCCAAACACGCCGCCTGCAAAGGCGAGCTGCTCTGGGAATTTTTTAACGAAGGTTGCGAGTTCACGTGCTGGAGCGAGTTCATCGCTTCCATACGCAATAGCTATTTCCCCTTCGAGCTCTGGCACCTGCCCTTCATAGCCTGCGCTTTCCAACACCCGGCGAAGCAGAGATTTTTTGGCGACCGTGTAACCCACATCCTGCGCGCGCAAAGAGCGGCGCATCTGCGTCTGATCATTGACGGTAAGCTTTTTGAAGTTTGCAAAAACTATTGTTTTTGCTTTCTTCGCGATTTCTTCTACTTTTGCTACTATCTCTTCTTTCTTCTGTTTTGTAATTGCCATATTTTTTTGGGCAAAATTAAAAGCCCGCTAAAAGGCCTTGGAGATCGACACACTCGGCAGGAGTTCTTTTGTATTAACCCCCTCGGCCAATGCCTTGGGATTCCTGCTGTCTTCGCGGCCCTTGGGGAGCACTATATCCTACTCTATTCCGCGTAGCAAGGCCGGGTCGTAAAATCGCTGTTAGTAGTCGGAGGGGGAAGCTGTGGTAGTGGGGGTGTTGGATTCTGTTGAGAAGGAGGAGGCGGCAATCATCACCCCAAAGGCTACACTGATAATGGCTACAAACCCGAAAAAGAATTTAAAAAATGTTTTGGTAAAAAACCGCTCCATACTTATTGTGGCAACTGCAAATTAATTGTCTTGCGAATGAGCACAAAGCTTATTTTTGAGATGAGCGCGGGGCCCACTCCAAACTCACGCAGCAACTCTAAAATAGCTTGGATCTGCGTGCCCGTGAGCCAGTCTTGTGTGGGGGTTGGTTCTTTCTGTGCCGCATGCGCATTAGGTGCAGCGATGCCACCCATAACTCCAAACACAACAGCAAAGCAAAGAATTGCTGCCGCCACACGCTTTGTATACATACGCACAGTATACCGCAAAAGCGGCCTACATTCTGGATATCGCAGCACGAGTCTTCTGGCCAAGGTAACCGGCTGCAGGAGAAATCCCTTTAGCTATTTGAAACTTGATGAGCGCCGCCTTAGTGAGAGCGCCAAAGTATGTTGTTTCGTTACCCGGAGAACCGGTGCCCGAAGAAGCGATTGGGAATCCGTGTCCATTTAAGAATACCTGTAGAGTACGGACGTCTTCTCCGTAAATTCCGACCTCTAGATCTCGAGTAAGTGCTCCTGTGAGCGTGGGTAGCACAGGAACCTTGGAATTCGGTTGACCACGCAACGCGGCAGTAACACTATTCATAACCGATTGTTCGACTCCGAAAGAACGCAGTACCTCAAGAACAGACCGCACTTGAGACTCGCTAAGTCCTCCGCCAGATATGGAAGCGGCAGGAACGGCCGCGTATTGAGGGCCCGTGTATCGAATGAATCCGCCACCGCTACTGCTAGTACTTAGAACCGTGTATGCAAACGAAGCAACCGATGAGCTGTTGCCTGCGGCATCGCAGCCAATAGCTTTAATGGTTTGAGACGTACTGACACTAATTGCGCTCGAAAACAGCGTTCCCGTAGAACAGGTGGGGGATGAACCATCTGTTGTGTAGCGAATGCTAGAGTCTGAAAATGCGAGGCTGACATTTTCAGTACCAGTGATGCTCCCTCCCCCCGGAGTTGCTGCCGGGGGAGTTGAGGGAGAATTAGCGTCAATGGTTTTTACCACATCACTCCCCGCGCCTGCGGAGCCGGCATTGCCTGCGGCATCGGTCGGGATCACGCTCGAAATCTGCAGGGCGGAAGTCCGGTCAGTCTCACCTTCCGTTACGGTGTAGGTAGCCGTAAAAGTCGCCCCTGAGTCGCTGGTGCTCCAGCTAAGCGACGTACCATTGTAAGATCCGGCTATGGTGCCTCCATATTCCGTAGCACCCGGCGTGAGGGTAAAAACAATAGTGTCCCCCACCTTGAGCGCTCCGGCCGCTGTCGCGTCTGACGTAAGGGTAGAGACGGAGGGAGCCGTCTTATCAAAACGGACATTCGACCCGGTGAGGCTTGTTTGAGTAACGGTGGTAGTTGCATTGTTGACACCCGGGGCGGAATCGCCGTAGCCAATCTTAAAAACCACCGCGCCGTCATTCCATACGCTTGTGGTGGTTGTGGAGTAGAACCACCACGCTCCACTGCCCGACATGGTCGATGTGCCCATGTTTTGGATATTGATGACGGGCGTGCTGGTTGCGACCGGTGTACCGCTCAAGTTGAGCCCTACACGGTAGGTATTCCCCACCTTGGCAAGCGTAGTGGAAGCGTTGTTGGAGGTGGTGGTCGCTGCAACCACGGTAAGAGCGGCAGCGTGTGCTTTCTCCGGTGACAACGCGGAGAATAAAAAGACGGCGAATGCAATAGTAATAAGCGAAAGGACTCTGCGCCTAATGATAGGCAGTGCAAGTGACATGAACGTATTATACAGGGGGAATTGTATATAGAGATCTTATCCACACTGAAAAAGTCTTCTGTAGGCAAAACCCGTCTTCGCTGAAAGCTACGAACGGGCACAACAAAAACCACCCCGAGAGGGGTGGTTTTTGTTGCTTGCCTTGAAGGACTAGCCTTCAGGTTTGCGAGAGTTCTACAACTCTTACTGGAAGAATACCGACAAGAGACCAGTCTTGAAGTCGCTCAAGTTCGAAGTGTAGAAGTTGTCGGCAGTAGTGTCAGTATCGCCATCGGTATCCCAGTTGAGACCCGTGAGCTGTACTCCGATAAAGCCGTCGATAGCTGCGGTGCCAGTGACCGTGAGCGTAAAGCGCTCCGTGTCGCCCTCGTTGATCTTGAAGGCGTTCGTGGTGTCACCCGACGTCGAGCCGCTCGTTTGAGAGAGCGCGTCGGTCGTCGTGGTGCCGGTTGTGGAGTCTGTCGTCGTTGCGAAGAGGAATCCGTCGCCAGCAGAGTCAGAACCGTCGCGATCAGGATCGGACGTTGCGTCCTTGTCGATGTACATATCAGAGCCAACGGCGGTGATATCAACAACGATCTTGAACTCGCCAACGTCTGCCTCACCTGCGCTGTCAGAAGAGAAGGTCTTCGTTGCAGAGGTGCTGACAAGTTTGACCACAATGCCTTCCGTGTGGAACACGAGCAGGTCGCCCGAGTTGCTTACAGAGCCATCTGGGGTCACATTGTTGCCGCTTGCATCCTCGACATCCCATGCACTGTTGCTGCCGGTCGTAGTCGCGTAGAGCGTCGTGCCGGTTGCAAAGGTGGCTACATCCGCGTCGTTGAGGTCAACATAGACCTTGAACTCTGCAGTGTCACCCTTCTGGATCTCGATATCAAGGTTATCGAAGAGGGCTTGGTGGGTCAGATCTGTCGTAGCAGTGATAGTTACCGTATCAAGCGTAACGCCGTCCTTCTTGAGGATGACGCGCTTGACCGGCCCATCCATACCCGCATCCTCACCGACCTCTATGAGGCCGACCGGGATAGCGTCGATGGTTAGATCTTGATTGTTTGCCTCGGCATCGAATGCGAGAACGAGAACACCGTCGGTGTCATCCTCCTCGTCGATTTGTACAACCTGGCCGAGCGGGTTGCTATCTCCTTCGGAGATATCAAGGTCGCCAGTCGTTTCGGTCGAGATCGAGAATCCGCCGTCAAGAACAGGGCTTGCATCTACATACGTATCGGAGATGCCTGCCGCGTCAACTGCGCGGATACCGTCGGTTGGGATGTCAACATCGATAGTTACATCGGAGTCGCCGGTGTCAACATTGCCAACTGAGTCAACTGCAACGTAAAGGTTGGCCTTGTCACCTTCGGTGACAATGCCGTTCAATCCGGTGAAGCGGAACGAGAAGACATCGCTTGAGTCTTCATCGCCTTCGTCAACATCTTGCTCGGCAAGTTTCTTGCCGTCGAGCCAGACGCTTACGCTTTCGATGTAGTCGTCAAGATTTGCGCTGCCGTTCGCGCCAACGGTGAAGTCGACATCGAGGCGCTCAATCATGACATCAGAGTCGTCTGCCTCAACTTCAGCACCGACAACTTTTACGTCGCTGTCGTTCTCATCAACATCGGTCTCGACGTCGCCGAGGTTGCTGTTGATAAGGAGCTGTCCTTCGCCACCCTTGAGTGTGCCTGGAGGAACCGGTGTGCCTGGAGTTCCGCTCGCAGAGCACTTAGCAGCAACCGCTGCGCGTGTTACTGGGCCGAAGTAGCCTGCTGCCGGTGAGATGCCGTTTGCGGTCTGGAACTTAGCAACCGCCGCCTGCGTTGCAGGGCCGAAAGTTGCTGTCTCCATGCCAGGTGATCCTGCGCCGGATGCCGCAACCTGCGTTGCCACACTGGAGTTAAGGAACTGCTGAAGTGCCGTAACGTCAGCACCAGCTGAACCGACGGTGAGTGCGCGACCCCATGCATAGCATGCTGCGCCTGTACCACTGCCTGAACCGCCTGAAGGCGTACCGCCTGTAAGCGATGCCTGCACGTTGGCGATCGTCGCTGAATCAGCCCCGAAGGACTGGAGAAGCGAGATGATCGCGCTGACCTGAGACGAGCTGAGTGCCGCCTTTGCCGGCATTGCGAATGCACCTGCGATAAACGCAGCCGCAACTGCAACTCCTGCCACGGTGGCGATGAGTCGTGTAGAACTGTGAGTAATAGTCATATCTAATGCGAACTAATAAATTACTTGTAATCTACGAATAAAATGAACCGAACAATCTACCGGGCAAGGCCTGGCTCCGGGGTTCTGTCAAAGAACCGGCGCGAGGGCAGGGCTTAGCATTGGTAGCAAGAGAGGATTTTGAATAGCAATCATCAGCAGCCGAAACGGGACAAGGAAATACAGTATCACCCATTGAGAATGACGCTCTAAGCAAAAAAAGCTTACAACGTCTTCATAAACATCCTATTCAATTGTCAACGAACGGCGGCTACGCACTTTAGTATAGGCCCCAAAGGGGCTTACACCAAAAAGTGCTTGTGGATAACAATGTCTTACTATTGCCTCCTGTGACATTAGCCGCTCACCAACATATAGCAAAAGCCCCTCTTTAGCAACAGGGGGGCCTATACTGCTACATATACGCTCCACCGGCGCTCACCCTCCTTTTTAATCAGCCCTTGGTCAATAAGGTACCCGAGCTCACGCTGGATGGTCTTTTCACTACAGTCGGTGACTATTTTAACTATGTCTTTTATTGACGCTCTTTTGCTACCCGTACGTATGAAATCGAGGATTTGTATGGAACGTTTTTGTCCTTTTGACCCATCCTGTCCATTTTGTCCTTTAGACTGTCCTTTATGTATGTCCTTTAGCCTTGAGGTGGGTATTTTAGAGGCAAGGAGCGGGGTGGCAGTAAAACGGTCTGCAAGAGATGGCACCGAGAAGTCTGCTGAAGTAATAAAAGGAGAGGGGTGGTCTTCTGTAGCTATACGCTCGACCACCTGTTCTAACTCTTGGGTCAAAATAGCCACATTTTCAGTACTTACTGTCCGGTTGGTACCCATGAGCCGGAGGTGCGAGAGTAGGGAAAACAAGTCGGCAAGTACCATCGCTTTCTCCACCCCCCCGGCGGCAAAATGCACCAAGGTAGAAGGTAGTTCTCCGGCAAGCTCGGCGCTGTCTTTTATAAGAGACGCATGAGATTGAGGTGAACGATCTGCAAGCAAAGAAAGTACATGGGCAATCTTTTCTGCCTTTAAATAGCAAAAATACCAATCGCTGCGTCCTTTAAAAAGGCTTGATTGCAGGGCTATTTCGTGAAATTTTTTGTTGCGTTCTGGCACACGTTGTCTTTTTATGTCTTTTTATTGTCCTTCATGTGTAAAGGACTTACAAAAGACATAACCAACGTCCTTGAGTATAGAATATCTGCTACGGGACGCAAGCCATTCCTTTCATGATACGATTAGCGCATGGCGCGTAAAAATGGCAAAAATCCCGGGATAAAAAAATTTACCCTGGGCAGTGTTCCACCTGACACAAGGCGGGCTCTTGCGGTGGTGGTACTCATCATCATGGGATCTTTTTTGACGTTGGCCGCATTTGATGCCGCAGGCATCGCAGGGAGCGACTCCTACCGGTTGCTCGCGCACCTGTTGGGGGTCGGCTATTTTTTAGTGCCGGCACTCTTTTTTGTATTGGCGGGGAGCGCGCTTAAAACAGAGTCGAGCGGCTTTACCATAGTAAAGGCGGCGGCAAGCGCCGTGTTTATTCTTGCCGGTCTGGCATTTATAGAACTGGTATCAGGCAAGGGCGGCCTCGTGGGAGCATCACTCGCAAATCCTGCGGTGCAATTTTTTGATTTTTATGCCGCGCTTATCATCTTGGGCGGCCTTTTGCTGATGTCGCTCCTTATTTTGCTTGAGGGAAAGCTCATACTCGCGCCACTCCTTGCGCTGTGGAATGCCTTGCGGACACTGGTGGGCCGGCCTACAAAAACCGAGCCTACGATGAGCGGCCTTCCGCTTGATGGTCCTCTTGAAGAAGAACCGTATGAGGAAGAGGAAGTGGAGTCGCCCGTGATTGCCACCCGCGCGGCGCACGCGCACGAGGTGCAGGTGAGGCGTTCGGCGAATGCGCTCAAAATGCTTCTTGGTGAATATGCGCCGCCGCCGCTCTCGCTCCTTGAGCGCGACCGCGGCCGTCCGGGCGTCGGCGATATCAAAGGAAACGCGAACATCATTAAACGGACGCTCCAAAATTTCGGCATCGTGGTTGAACTTGATGAAATTTCAATCGGGCCGTCGGTCACGCGATACGCCATTAAGCCTGCCGAAGGCGTGCGGTTGCAAAAAATTGTTTCGCTGCAAAATAATTTAGAGCTGGCACTCGCCGCGCACCCGGTGCGCATCGAAGCGCCGATCCCGGGCAAATCGCTGGTCGGCATCGAGGTTCCTAACTCGGCAAAAGTAACGGTGGGCCTGGGCACCTTGCTTGAAACGCCGGAGTTTGCCGAATCGCCAAAATCGCTGTTGGTGGCGCTCGGACGCGACATTGCCGGCGGATCGCTCTTTGGCAATATTGCAAAGATGCCGCACCTCCTTATTGCGGGAGCCACCGGCTCGGGTAAATCGGTTGCGATCCACGGCCTCATCAATTCGCTGCTCTACCGCTGTTCGCCGGCGCAATTGCGGCTTATTATGATCGATCCTAAGCGCGTCGAACTCACCTTGTACCGCTCGCTCCCGCATTTATTAACGCCGGTTATCACCGACGCCAAAAAAGCTATCGCCGCATTGCGTTGGGCGGGCAAAGAGATGGAGCGCCGCTACAATATTTTAGAAGAGATGCGCGTGCGTGATATCGAATCGTATCACCAAAATATTTTAGCCCCCCAGCTTGAAGCGCTGCGCAAAAAAGGTTCGCCGGAAGAAGGCGAGGCGGTGCCCGAGGCTATGCCGTACATTGTGATTGTGTTGGATGAGTTGGCGGACATCATGCAGACGTATCCGCGCGAGCTTGAAGGTGCAGTAGTTCGCTTGGCGCAAATGAGCCGCGCCGTCGGCATCCATTTGATTTTAAGTACGCAGCGTCCCTCGGTAAATGTGATCACCGGTCTTATCAAGGCAAATATTCCGTCGCGTATCGCACTGCAGGTGGCATCGCAGTTTGACTCGCGCACCATCCTCGACCAGGGCGGCGCGGAAAACTTGCTGGGGAGCGGCGATATGCTCTATCTTTCGGCCGAAATGGGCAAACCGATACGCCTTCAAAACGCCTACATCAGCGAAAAAGAAGTTAAAGAGGTTGTCGAATATATTGCAAAACACAACGAGGCAGAGCTTCCGATTGATATCGGCGCTCCGGCAAATGCCGAGACCGGAATAAGCCTCGGAGGCTTTGGCGACGAAGAGGTTGATGACGATATGTATGAAGCCGCGCGCGCGGCAGTGCTGGAGGCGGGCAAAGGATCAACCTCGTACATTCAACGAAAATTGCGCGTCGGGTACGCGCGCGCGGCGCGGCTCATGGACATGCTCGAAGAGCGCGGGGTCATCGGTCCTCAAGACGGCGCTAAGCCGCGCGAGGTGCTTGGGCGCGAGCCGCAAGAACCCGCGGTCGAATGAAAAAAATTCTTTTAGCGTTGGCGCTTCTCCTGCTCGTGGGATACGGGATTTTCGAGGCGCGCCGGCTCCTTGAAGGCCCGCAGATCGTACTCATTAGCCCGCAAAACGGTTCGGCCACCTCAAGCGCGGTGTGGGTCACCGGCACGGCGCACAATATCTCATTTTTGACCGTTAACGACCAGCATTCCTACACCGACGAGGGCGGTACCTTCCGCGAGTTGCTTGTCCCGCCGCCCGGCGTTACAGTGATCACGGTCGCGGGAGTAGACCGCTTTGGGCGCAAGACAACGGAATCGGTTTCAATTACTATGCTTAATTACTGCCCACTAAGTTAATCCTATGGCTAAAGTATCAGATAAGAAAAGCGCTGGCGGTAAAGATCAAAGCGCCATCGATGCGGCCATCCGCGAGATTAAAACAAAATTCGGCGACGAAGCGATTATGAAACTCGGCGACACGCCGAGAGTCGATGTCGACGTCATCCCATCCGGCTCAATCGGGCTTGATTGGGCGCTCGGTATCGGCGGTTATCCGCGCGGACGCATTATCGAAATTTTTGGCCCCGAGTCGTCGGGTAAAACAACGCTCTCGCTGCATGCCATTGCCGAAGCGCAGAAAAAAGGCGGCGTCTGCGCTTTTATCGACGCGGAGCATGCGCTGGATCCGGAATATGCAAAAAAAATCGGCGTCAATATCGGCAACCTGCTGGTCTCGCAACCCGACACCGGTGAGCAAGCGCTTGAGATTGTGGAGTCTTTGGTGCGCTCGGGCAAAGTCGATATCATCGTCATAGACTCCGTGGCGGCGCTCACCCCCAAGGACGAAATCGAGGGAGACATGGGCAGCTACCAAGTGGGCAAGCAGGCACGGCTCATGTCGCAGGCGCTGCGCAAGCTCACCGCCATCGTGGCTAAATCAAAAACGATTGTTGTGTTTATCAACCAAATTCGCATGCAAATCGGCGTCATGTTCGGCAACCCTGAAACAACGACCGGCGGCAAAGCGCTTAAATTCTATACGTCGATCCGCCTCGACATCCGGCGCATTGCGCAAATTAAAAAGGGCGACGAGGTGGTTGGGGGCCGGCATCGCGTGAAAGTAGTAAAAAATAAAGTGGCCGCGCCCTTTCGCACGACGGAATTTGATCTTATGTACAACGAGGGCGTGTCAACCGAGGGCGAGCTGATCGCGCTCGGCGAGCGGCTCGGCATAATCCAAAAAAGCGGCGCGTCGTACTCGTTCGGCCCCTCCTCCGCCAAGGCTTCGGAGGGCGAAGGAATAAAACTCGGCCGCGGCTACGATGCCACCCGCACGTATCTGCGCGAGAATAAAAAAATTGCAAACGAACTCTTGCGTGAAATCCGCAAAAGTCTTGCGGCAGGCGGCACCATGACAAAAGCGAGCGCCCCCACCGAAGAATAAGATTCTTTTACGCGATAGCACGCATTGGAGCGGATGAGCGGAAAAAGTCGAGCGCGAGGGAAAAGAGCGCAACGACAAAGACCGCAAGTATAAGCTGCACGGCAAGCTCGGTGTTAAACACCGCCGAAAAAATAAACCGCGCAAGGCCGACCAAGCCCGTATGTTCAAGGTTGGTAAATACGCGTTCAACCCACACCAATTGAGCCATGCCGTAGAGACTCATGGCGCATACATAGAGCTTAAGTGCGGTGCGCGAAAAAAGCTGGCGCAGCGCGTAGATGACGCCGACCGAGGCCATGACCTGTTGTTCGATAGTGCTCATAAATTAGTTGTGACTGCTTTATAAATTTTCCTAAATTCGCTTTTGGCGCGATGCACGCGCGTCTTGATCGCCCCCACCGAAACCCCCTCCTCTCGCGCTACCTCTTCCTGTGTCTTCCCTTCTAGGAAAAACATCGTGAGTGCCTTGGCAAAGGGTGCCGGCATCCGCGAGAGCACCGAGGCCACTTCATCCATGAGCTCCGTCTTTTCAAACTGCCGCAGTTGCTTGTCGGGGATAAGCGCCCAGATATCCTCGTCAAGCTCGGCCGTATGCGCGCCGGCACGCTTGCGCTTGGTGTAGTGTGTGAGCGCGGTGTTCACAAGAATACGATAGCCCCACGAAGAAAAGCTGGCCCCTTCCTGCTTTTTGAACTTGCCGGCGTTCAAGTAAATTTTGGTGAACGCGGTCTGTACGATATCCTCCGCCTCTTCCCGCTCGCGGATAATCGAGAGTGCCTTGCGCATGAAGGGTTCTTCATACTTGCGCACGATGAGCGCAAACAATGACGGATGCGACACAGATGCCTGAAGCACTTCTTCATCCGTTTGTTCCTCGGGCGACTTGCCCCGAGTCCCATCGAGGGTGAGATATTCCATTGCCACAGGATATATCATAGTGACCGTTCATTACAACCGCTTGAGTAAATAAAAGTTTCAGGTATAGTGGGAGCACTGCCGAGAGGCATTTTTTATTTATATGCTCGAATACAACGAGATTCTGCCCAAAAAAGTCATTCTCCTCGACGGCGAGCCGTACGAGGTTTTAGACGCGCATGTGTTCCGCAAACAGATGCGCAAGCCCGTTAACCAGACCAAACTGCGCCACCTCATCACCGGCAAAGTGACCGAACAGGCCTTTCACCAGGCCGAAAAAGCCGAGGAGGCCGACCTCTCTACCAAACCCGTCAAATTTTTATACGCCAACCGGGGCGAGTGGTGGTTTTGCGCCGAGAACAATCCTGCAGACAGGTTTACACTCGCTGAGGATCTCATCGGCGCTGCGGGACAATTTTTGAAGCCCAATTCAGTCGTAGATGCGCTCGTCTTTCACGACCCCTCGAGTGACCTCGGGGCAGGAAAAATAATTTCAGTCCGCGTACCGATAAAAATGGACCTAGTGGTCAAAGAGGCCCCGCCGGCGGTCAAAGGCAACACCGCGCAGGGCGGCTCCAAGCAAATAACGCTTGAGACGGGTGCCACGCTAAACGCCCCCCTCTTTATCAACGAGGGCGACATTGTAAGAATAAATACCGAACTAGGTACGTACGTCGAGCGCGTAGATAAGAATTAATCAGTCCTTGACACAATTGAGAATATAATACGCATATCCTAAACCGATAGGATCAAAGCCGGAACGCGTATAGCGACCGCTGTATCCACTGGGGCACCCGGCTACGGCATTGGGGCGTAAAAATCCATAAGGCCCACCCGTCACTACTGCACATCCACCGCTCACCGAAATAGTATTTGCCATGCAGGTGGAAGACTGACTGCCTTCATCGTAGACGACAGTACCATACCCATCACAATAAACCGCGCGGCTACCGCAGAGTGTCCCTTGCGGCACCGATGCTGATGCCGAGTGCGCAAGCTGATTCCATACACCCCAGTTGCCATTACCTTGAGCGCGCCAGTATAAGTATCCGTCATACGGGACAGCAAATTGAACTTTGTATAGATCCGGCAACGAACTATATAGGGGATCAAACTGGACAAGATGACCGGTGCTGTTTCCGCCACCAGTGGGACCATTGGTATTAGCACTGCCGCCATCCACCCATCGAACTGCGCCCGCCTTAGCTGATGACGAAGTCCATGTGTTGTAGTTAAAGCTGCTTCCGCGCACCGGCTCGGTCCACGCAGGCCACGCGCTGCGGCAATCGACGCCGATGCAAAGCGTTGGGGCTGAAAAACCAAACCCCGTGCCGATGTAAAGATTGCCGGTAATAGTTTGGCTGGCGGCTGTGAGCGTTACCGGAGGCGCGACGTTATTCGTCGGCGGCGGGCCGGAAGGGCCTGTCCATGCACCGGCAAAGGTCCCGAAAAACATTACCGCGAGCATCCCCACTACTACGATACGCCCTGTTTTAAATAATTCCTGCTTCATACTTTTTCATTGTTGTGATCCCAAATAGTTTTCAAGTGCGGCTTGCCGCTCTTCGGGGGTAGTGCCGTCAGAAGGAGCGACAGCCTTAATCGCGGCATCCAGCTGTGCCGAGGGCGGCGTGGTCGTGGCACTGGCTTGTATCGCTTCGTACGTTTCGAGAGCATTTTGCCGTGCTTCTTCTAACGTAAGCGCCGGGGCTTGCTCCGCCACAGATCCCTCTTTAAGCCCGGGAATGACGACAAAAATAGTAATGAGTACCCCCGCCAAAGCCAGTAGGCCTATCACAATCGCCCCCACTACCAGACGCTGCCAAAGGACCAATGTTTCCCCACCCATGCCCATTTAGTATAGCAGCATTTTTTTGTAAATAGAGGATAATAGACCTATGTGGTCTGTAGGCCGAACTCCCAATGCGTTTGTTTCTATCGCGCTTTTTTCTGCGCTCATTATTTTGTTTATTTTGGCGGACACGTACGTTCCGCGCTACTTTCTCTACACGCCCAACGCTCAAGCAAGTTGCACAGGCGGCACCGGAGAGGGCAGTTCCCTCTCCGGCATTTACGGATGGGCGTGGAGCGATACGGTCGGATGGATTTGTTTTGGAACGTCGTACTGCCCGGCAGGCGGAGTCTCCTTCGATGAAACTGCAAATCTCAACGGCTACGGCTGGAGCGATGTCATAGGCTGGATACAATTCGGCGGACTTGACACGGCAAGCATGCCGTCCGGACCCGGAACGCAAAAAAAGAATGCCCAAATAAACGGCAACAACGTGCAGGGGTGGGTAAAGGCACTTTCGGCAACCGGCAATGGCTGGGACGGGTGGATCGCGCTCAACGGCTCGACCCCGGGGTATGGACCAACCTTAACCGGCGGACAAGGAATAGTCGGTCCGCTCACGGGATATGCGTGGGGAAGCGATGTAATAGGGTGGATCGATTTTAGCCAAGTGAGCGCGGTGGCGCAAAATCCAATCGGTGTCGCATTTGATCCGTCGTTTAACGCCGCGCCAACGCGCGTGCGCCGCGGAGAATCGACATACCTCTCTTGGTCGGCAACGTGTATGTCGTCCTGCTCGGTGCGCGACCAAAGTGGCGCGCTTGTGCCGGGCAGCAGTGTCGTCGAAGCAATAAATTTGCAAACGCCCGCGATCACGGATCAGATGACCTACATTTTGACCTGCTTAGACCCCAACGGGGCTCCCAGCAACGATGTGCTCCACGTGGGGATTGTGCCGTCGGTAGAGGAAATCTAAAAACTATCGAACAATATAAGGAAGTAGCGCCATAAAGCGCGCGCGCTTGATCGCTTGCGCAAGCGCGCGCTGATTGGTCGAAGAAAGTCCGGTGCGGCGACGGGACATGATTTTGCCGTGCGGGTTCAGAAACTTTCGCAGCGTTTCGACATCTTTGTAATCGATGCGCTGGAATTGCGTATATTGGTCGGGTTTCATACTTTTCTTTTTTAAAACGGGATATCGTCAGGATTAATATCTTCCTCGGGATAGTCGATCACGTCTTCTTTGGGCGCTTTCTGAGGAGCTTCAGCATCGCTTACCTCCCTTCGGTCGGTACCTGCGGCGCTCGACGCGCCTCCGGCACGCGGGCCAAACTGCACGCGGTCGGCGATTATCTCGGTTTTATATTGTTTGCCCTTGTCCCCTTCCCAACTGCGGGTCTGCAAACGGCCTTCGACAAACGCGGGGCTTCCTTTCTTGAGGTATTGCGCGCAGGTTTCGGCCTGGCGGCCAAAGACGACGATGTTATGAAATTCTACCTGCTCCTGCTTGCTGCCGTCGGCCTTTTTAAAAACGCGGTTCGTGGCAAGGCCAAACGAGCACACCTGCCCGCCCGAGGGGAGCGCGCGCGCCTCCGGATCGCGGGTCAGATTGCCATATACCATTGCCTTGTTGAGATACATAGAGGTTACTGTACCAGTGCTTCAATAGACTTATCAAGTTCTTCTTCAGACACTGCGGCGGGGGCCTCAGGAGCAGCTGTTGGCTTTTTGAGCGTCTGGCCCTCAAGACGGTCAGAGGTAAAAATCGCGCGGCGCGGCGACACGATGTCTTCGCGCACCGTCTCTATCAACAAAAAGCGGAGCACGTCGCGCATGCCACGCAGCACATCCTCAAAGGCAGGAATGGCGTCTCGCTCCATCGCGAATTTGATCCAGCCAAAATACGCCTCGGCGTATTTTTCGCGCTTGCCTTCGGCTGCGCGCTCAATCACATACGCCAGCATCATTTTTGCAGGAAATTGTTCTTTGATTATTTCGGCATCGCCGAGTGCGGCATGAATTTTTTCAACAACCGCCGAAACGCCTTCGTCCCCGACGGTGGGCACGACATGAAACCCGATCTCATAGACGGGTGTTTTTGCCGCTCCCTCGGAGCTGGCGTCATTCGCTTGGGTAAAGCCCTCTTCGGGCTGCGACGTTTCTGCCATAGACAGGCACTCTAGCACATCAGATTTTTGTCCGCAACTTACGAGCATTCCCGTGTCCCAACATCCCAAAATATGACTGCCGAGCAGCCTCCTCGCCTAGACTTCCCTCCCGCTCCCTAAGTCTCCTAAACATCCGCCGTTTGGTTGAGGTGCGCAGCACGCGGTGGTTAGCAAAATGCACCCAACCTAAAAAATCAACTCCAGAGGCAACGGTTTTGATAAACACTTTGTCTGAATGCAGTTCTAACTTCAATTTTTCCTGTAGGAACACTTCCATATATGAAAGTGTTTGTTCGAGGTAGTGTCTCTCGTGCGAGAGGAGTACAAAATCATCCGCATAGCGGATATAGTATATGACTTTAAGTTTATGCTTTACAAATTGGTCGAATTCGTTCATGTAGACATTCACAAGAAGCTGGCTCGTGAGATTGCCGAGCGGCAGGCCTTTGGAGCAAGGACTACCCTTGCTACAGAAGCTGCCGATGACCTCGCGCAGAAGCCAGAGGATGTCTTGGTCGGAGATGCGGGAGCATAGGATATCCAGCAGAGCGGCGTGTTCGATGCTCGCGAAGAACTTGCGGATGTCGCACTTTAAGACCCAGCAGGTACGGGTGTGGTTGCAAGAGATTTTGGCCGCAAAGGAGCGAAAACGGTTCATCGCTTTGTGTGTCCCTTTCCCCAGCCGGCAGGAGTAGGAGTCATGGATGAATTGTGCCTCAAAGTACGGATACAAGATGCGGTAGACTGCATGGTGCAGGAGCCGGTCGCGCACGCTGGCCTTATGGATGTCGCGGGGTTTTGGGTCGCTTATTTTAAAATGCTTGTATCCGCCATGCTTGTAGGTCTTGCTCATCAACTCTCCGTGGAGCTTGGTGACTTGATATATCAAGTCACTTTGGAACTCAAGAACATCCAACTTGCTGCGTTTGCCCCTGCGAAACTCCTTCCAAGCCCCGAGCAGATTCTCCACCGAGATGATATCGTTGTAACTATGCGGGAAGACTCTGCCGTGAACCCCCCCGAGCCTCTTTGCAGCTCTTGCCCGTGCTCGAGCGCATCAAACAAGCTTATTTGCTTTGGCATGAGTATCATTGTACGTTGCCGAAAGTGCATCGCTATACCTTCGGCGAGAAAATAGATACACTTTTTGTGGAAATGATGGAAGCGACGGCAAGTGCGGGCTTCTTGGTAAAAGACGAGAAACTGCCGTGGGTGAGATTCGCTATCCGCAAGCTGGACACGCTCAAACTGCTGCTGATGGTCCTGTGGGAGACGAAGTCCCTCCGGGACAAGCGGTATATTGCGCTCTCTACTCAATTGAACGATATCGGCAAGATGCTCGGCGGTTGGCACGGGCAGTTGCTAAAAAACTCGGCCCCGCCGAAGCGGGGCGAGAATTGAAGAGAGTTGCGGACGCCCGCGAACCACCAGTTGTCGTTCCAATCGTTGTCGTTGCGGTTGACGTTCACGTTGCGCTCGTCGTTCCACTGGTTGAACGTGGCGAATCGTGCGGCGCACCTCCCGCGCCACCGCTTTGCGAATGCTCGCAAAAGCTGCATCGTATCCGGCATCTGTAATGCCTTAGTGCGCCGCACCAAGTATCTTCTATTTTTTAAGCTCGCGCATACCACTCTTTCTCAAGCACTGGCCGGAGAAACTCTCAATATGCGTCTGCTGGATTCGGCAGCGGGCAGTCCCTGCCGCCCGCGTACTCGCCTACTACCGTTTTTAGTATACAAAACGGCTCCGATGTTTCCATCGGAGCCGGAGGACCAAGTTCTGAAATCCAAGGGCCAGAACTAAAGTCCAAAAGTCACTTGCGGACGCCCGCGAACCACCAGAGGTCGCACCAACCGCCGCCGTAGCGGCGGACGAACACGTAGCGCCCGCCGTCCCACCGGCCGAACGCGGCGAAGCACCACTTGCTGTCGGCATCCCTCCAATGGGTGCCGTTGGGGTGGTCGTCCGCGAATGCCGGATTGGCCTCGTTGACGGCAGCCTGCGAGTACGGGTCGGCGGGATTAAGCCCGCGCAGCTCGTACTCCTTGTCGAGATCGGCGTCCGAGATCCAGCCGCCCCGCTCGGAGAGATCCAGCTTGAAGAAGTGGACCTCCGCCTCGTCGCCCGTGCCGCGAGGCATGGTGGCGACCACGCTGTCGGTGGTATAGAGCCGGCGGCCGGTTGCCTTAAGCACTGCCTGCGGCGTGCGCGAGCGGTCGACTTTGACGTAGCGGACAATGATCGAACTCATCGCCTCGACGCGCTTGCGGATTGCCGCGACCATTTCATCGGCGATTGCATCGCCCTGCGAGGCGAGCACCTGTTGGACCGGCTCGCTCTGGAGCCCGCTCTTGCGCAAGCGCGCGCCGAGCAGCTCCTGGAACTTGCCGATTTGGCCGGCCGTAATTGTCGTATCGGATGGGGTCATGACCTTGGCCATGGCGTCATCTCCTCGGTTTGAAAGAGCCGCAGATACAGGCGAATCCTGTACCTATCAGCTAGTTTTAATTATAACATAAGTAAGACTACTTTGCAAGCACAAAAATACGTTGTGAATTAAGGACTACCTGGGTGGTCATCTCCTCGACAGAGATGCTTTTGACGGAGGCGATTTTTTTGACCACCTCAACGACATAGGCCGGTTCGTTGCGTTTTCCCCGGTTTGGGGTTGGCGCGGCAAAGGGCGAGTCGGTCTCGGCAAGGATTTTATCCAGGGGCGCAATCCTAATAGAGTCGTCGTACATGGTGGTGTAGGTTATTGGCCCGGGGAAAGACAGGTAACAACCAAGGTCTAGATATTTTTGCGCCAGCTCGCCGGTTGCCGTAAAAAAATGCATCACGACCGGCACGGCAGGCTTGCGCTCGGCAAGTAGTGCGAGCATGTCGTCGTGTGCATCCCTGCAGTGGATGATGAGCGGTTTGCCGAGCCTCTCCGCCAGGTCGATTTGGGCCAAAAAGCGCTCCTTTTGCCCCTCGCCGGAACTCCGAAAATAATCCAGACCGCACTCCCCTATTGCGACCACCTTTGGGTCTTTTGCCAACTCTTCATACTTTGCCACATCAAAATCTTCTTCATCATTGGGGTGGCACCCAACCGACGCCCACAAAAAATCGTGCTGCTTGGCGAGCGCGAGCCCTGCTTTACTCATTTCTAAATCAGTCCCCACCACAATGCCACCCATCTCTAACTCCTGCATCCGTTTGAGCACGTCTTCCCTATCCGCATCGTATTGCGGAAACTGTAAGTGGCAGTGCGCGTCAAAGTATTTCATTACTCTTTGCGAGCGAAAAGATTCTCGGGTTTTTTGTTTGCCATGATCGCCTCTATGATTTTTTTACTCGTCTCAGGCATAAATGGTTCGAGAAGCAAGTCTATCGCCGCAAGCTCACGCACCAGGTCAGCAATGATTCTTTTTCCTTCGTCCGCATTAGTTTTGACAACCTTGTATGGCTCGGTTTCGGTTATTGTGCGGTCAAGCAATTGAATTCTGTGCCAGACATAATCCGCCGCGCGATTTATTTCAAACTTTTCAAAAGCCTCCGTAAACTCGTGCGGATACGGAACAAACTCAACTTTGACCGGACCCTCCAGATGCGTCTCGGCAAGCTGCATGATGCGCGCCACCAAGTTACCAAGCCCATTGGCAAGATCCCCGTTATAAATCTCTTTGAACGACTCGCGCGTAATATCGCCGTCTTCAAAAGGCGAGATGTGTCGCGCCAAATAATACCGCACCGCATCTTTGCCATACTCTGCAATCAGCTCCTCGGGGTCAATGACGTTCCCCAATGTTTTGGACATTTTTTTACCACCGGAAGTGATAAATCCATGTACAAGCAGTGTTGTCGGCAAAGGTAATTTTGCCGAAAGTAGCATGCCCGGCCAAATGGCCGCATGAAAGCGCAGGATGTCTTTGCCGATGACGTGCACCCCCGGCCAAAACTCTTTATACAGAGTGTCGTCACGCCCATATCCAAGCGCGGTAATGTAGTTCGCAAGCGCGTCGCACCACACATACATCACATGCGTTTCTTCTCCCGGGACAGGAACACCGAGTCCTTCCGGCCAATCCAGTCTTCGCGGCCGAGAGAAACTAACGTCCTCAAGCCCTTGCTCAATAAACGAAAGAATCTCTTTTTTTCGCGTTGCCGGCACAATACGCAGCTCATCTGATTCGATTTTTCTCTTAATTTCCTCGCTGTATTTGGAAAGCCTAAAGAAATAATTTTCTTCTTTGATCCTCTCCGGCACCGTGCCGTGATCGGGGCACTTTCCGTCAACGAGCTCTTTTTCGGTCACAAAGGCTTCATGGCCCACGCAGTACAGCCCTTCGTATTCTTTTTTATAGATATCTCCAGCCTCTGCTAATTGTTGCCACAGCTTTTGAGCGCCGGGCCAATGTTTTTCCTTGTCCGTAGTTCTAATAAATTGATCGTACGAGATCTCAAGTTCTTTAAAAAGAGCCTCGAACTTGGCGACTATTTCATCCAAAAATTGAAGCGGCTCTTTGCCTTCCTTGCGAGCGGCTTCAACCATTTTCTGCGCATTCTCATCCGAACCGGTTAAAAAATAAGTCTTATCGCCCACGAGGCGGTGGTAGCGCACGAGAACATCGCTTACGGTTGTAGTGTACGCGTGTCCCAAATGCAGTTTTGCATTAGGATAAAAAATCGGCGTTGTCAGGTAAAACTTTTTTTGAGACATGCGAGAAAATTACTCCTCATCCCCACTCTTCGCAAGGGAGCGGGTTTTTGCCTTTTCGATATCCCTGACCAGCTCTTGGATGGCCCCCGCGATGGGGACCGAGAGCAATACTCCCAAAAATCCAACAAGTTTGTAACCCACGATGAGCGCCAAGATGACCAGAAGCGGCGGCACGCCGACAACTTTTTGCACAACCACAGGATAGATGAGATGTGCTTCAAATTGCTGTACGACGAGGTACAGACCGGTAATAAGGAGCGCCGCCGTGATGCCGCCGTCGACAAAGCCGACAGCCACTGCGGGGATTGCCGCCAAAAATTGCCCGAATACCGGTATAAGTTCAAAAATAGCCGCCAATACCGCGAGCAGGAGCGCGTGCGGCACCCCCAAAATAACGAGCCCAAGGTAGAGCAAAATGCCCACAATGAGCGCGAGCACGAGCTGTCCCTGCATCCACTTGCCTATTTTTTGCTGCGAGCGCTTCCAGAGGCCGAGTACATAGTTCTGATGTTTGGTAGGAGTGATAATCCGCAAAAAATCATCAACACCGGTGTCCTGCACTGAAAAGTAGAAAGAAAATACAATGATCAGCACAAACGACGTCAGTCCGCCGAAAAACGCGGACACCGTCGTAAAAATGCCTCCCGTCGAATCCGTGAGTGTGGTGGAAATTTGCTGCAAGAGATCTGCCGAAGAAAGGGTGTCGCCCACGGACCCCCATGGCAACAAGCCATAGGTTGCCTCGGTGAAATTAAGCGAGGTGAGCGTTTGCGGCAGTTGCTGCAAAAAATTGGCGGCATCGGTAAGCAGTGGCGGAATAAAGAAGAACAGCGCGGCAAAAAACGTCCCCAGCACCGTCACATACATGAGTATCACCGCGAGGATCCGCTTGAGCCCGTGCCGTATGAAAAAGTGAATCGCAGGCTCTATCGCCGAGGCTATGACAATGGCCGTTAATACCACCAGTACGATATCGCGCAGATACCACAGCACGGCCATGAGCAGCACAAAGAGAAGCGATTTGAGCATGGTGCTCGAGGATATATGGACATTCATTTCCCGCGACGCCATATTCTCATTTTAGCACATTACCCTTGTATCTTTGAGGCGATGAACGTGGCGAGGTCAGTCGAAGCGATTCGCTCTTGGGCACCCGTGTCGCGGTCGCGCACGGTCACCGTGCCATCCTGCAGGGTGTCGAAGTCGATGGTGATGCAAAACGGCGTGCCGATTTCGTCCTGGCGGCGGTAGCGTTTGCCGATGTTGCCGTTATCGTCCCAGACAATTTGCGGAATATCTTTTTTGAGATCTGTATATAGTTCGCGCGCTTTCGCGACCAGCTCGGGCTTATTTTTAAGCAGCGGAAACACAGCCGCCTTGATGGGAGCTAGGTGTGGAGGGAACTTCAACACGATGCGCTTTTCTCCCCCAAGCACATCCTCGGTATAGGCTTTTACAATGACTGCGAGGATGTGGCGGCCGAGGCCAAACGTCGGCTCAAGCACATGAGGCACGAATTTTTCGTTCGTATTTGGATCCGTGTATTGTAAGTCAACTCCACTGTGTGCGATGTGGTTTTTAAGATCAAAGTCGGTACGGTACGCAAGCCCGCCTATCTCGTCAAATTTATGCGGATACTTAAAATGAAAATCCACCGTGCGTTTGCTGTAATGAGCGCGTTCGCCGTTGGGGATTTCAATTTGACGGATATCGTTTTTGCCAAATCCCAAAAGGGTAAACCAACCCATCATTTGTTCGAGCCAGTATTCAAACTTTTCTTCCCACATTTTTTCTTCAATAAAATACTCGAGCTCCATGATTTCAAGTTCGCGGACACGGAATATAAAATCGCGAGGAGCAATCTCGTTTCGGAAATTGCGGCCTATTTGGGCCATACCGAACGGCAGTTTGGGGTGGAATGAGTCTATAACATTTTTAAAATTAACGAACATTCCCTGGGCCGTTTCGGGGCGCAGATACACGGTCGTATCGGAACCGTCGACTGACCCAACGGAGGTTTTGAACATCATATTGAACTGGCGCGGCTCGGAAAGCACTCCCCCACATTCGGGGCATTTTGAAGTGTCGTCGAGATGATCCGCACGAAAACGTTTTTTGCATTTTTTGCATTGCACCAGAGGGTCGCTGAATCCATCTACATGACCGCTCGCCTCCCACACTTTGGGGTTCATCAAAATCGCCGTGTCGATGCCGTACATGTCATCCCGGGCATCCACAAAAAAACGCCACCACAAATTCTCAATATTTTTCTTAAGTGCAACGCCGAGTGGGCCGTAGTCCCAGGTACCGGCGAGCCCTCCGTAAATTTCGGAACCTTGGTAGACAAAGCCGCGCCGCTTACACAGCGACACAATTTTTTCCATCAAATT
>JBBTSH010000006.1:0-36465 GCA_038064795.1 Patescibacteria group bacterium
AAATCCGCGATGCGATGAAAAAGGTGTATGAAATGAACAAAGTTGAACCCAAGATCGTTGAGGTTCCAGAGCCGCAAAAGCCAGCGCCTTCTACACCACCTACGCCCACTCCTCTGGCGTCAGCGCTGCCGATTACCCCCAACCCCCCCGCGCCTGTACCTGCTGCGCCAGTAACCTCAATAGTGTCCGCCACTATACTCCCCTCAAAACCAGCCAGCCCGGCTGCCCCAACCACTTCGGCAGTGGATAACCCTGCGATGCATGCAGCAGACAAAATGCTTTCCGAACCGACAGTCTCTAAAACACCTCCTGCTCCTACTGCAGAAAAATCTCCTTCAACTAATTCGGCACCACCGCAAGCAAATTCAGGACAAGTAAAAAGCTACACCACTGACCCCTATCGCGAGCCACCCTTGCCCTAACACTAGACAGTATCCCCGGCGAGCATTGAGGCGTCTTGAGAAACAAGAGAAAGGCTGCGTGCGATTTCTGCATCGATTTCCGCGCGCGGTTTGCCGTATTTGCGATATGACTGTTGTTTCATCTCTTCCACGTTCGAGAGACGCACTGTTTCAAAGGGCAGTGTTTCGATATTAAAGGGCTGTGCCGGCTTGCCGCCGATGAGCAGCTTCAGATACGCATGAAAGTTGTCGATGCGCATCAGGTCGGCCGCGCTAAACTGCGGTGCAAAGTGCTTTTCCAAAAACTCGGCGTCATCGGCGCCGATGCGGAAGACGCACAACGACCCTATGTTGCCGAACACCGCATCGCGGATATCCTCGGTGAGTTGCGCAATAAATTGGTGTGCCACGGTGAGCGAAAGTTTGTATTTGCGCGCTTCCGAAAGAATGGTGGCGATAGACGGCGTCGCAAAATTTTGAAATTCGTCGATGTGGAGATAGAAGGGGGGCAACTCTTTGCCGAAGGAGTCCGCCCGCGAGAGCGCCGCGATAAGAAATTTGCCGACAATCACCAACCCCAAAAGATTTGCATTAAGATCTCCCAAGCGGCCTTTGGCAAGATTCACCAGCAGAATTTTGCGGTTATCCATCACTTCGCGAAAATCAAAAGCGGATTTTTGCTGCGCGATAATGGGGCGGACAAACTCGTTTGCGGTAAAGGCATCGAATTTGCTCGTGACATAGGGTCCGTAATTTTGGAGCCCCTGCTCGCCGGTGGCCTGTTCGGCAATACCCTCCCAAAAACGCTTTACGATTGGATTTTTGCACACGGCCAGCTTGCGCGTACGAAACCCCGCGTCGCTAAACACGCGTGAAATGTCTAAGAGCGTATTCCCCGATGCGGGGTCCGACATGACAAGGAGCGCCGCGTTGCGGAAATATTGTTCAAACGCGGGACCTATGCTCTCGGGGATGGCGCCGAATAATTTTTTAAATATGCCGATGAGTTCGTCCACGACGAGCGACTGCTGCTCGGGGCGTGCGGGATCATACTCGAGCATGTTGAGTCCCATGGGATTTTCCGTATACGCCGGATCAAAGTAAATGACGTCTTGTGCGCGCTCGGGCGGCACGGCACCTAAAATGTCGAGTACGTCCGTACCGTGCGGATCGATGAAGCACACGCCCGCTCCGGCGCGAATGTCCTGAATAATTATGTTTTTAAGGAGCGCGGATTTGCCGGTGCCGGTTTGCCCAACCAAATAAAAATGGCGCAGCCGATCGTCGGGCTGCAGGTACACCTTGGTTTCGCCACCGCGAAAACGGTTAATACCAAGCAGTGTCCCGGTTTGCGGCAAGCCCACGGGAGGAGCGGCAACGTGTCCTTGCTCTTGCTTCAA
The DNA here is from genome assembly GCA_038064795.1 of Patescibacteria group bacterium. GTDB lineage: Bacteria > Patescibacteriota > Minisyncoccia > Phycocordibacterales > SBAW01 > GWA1-54-10. Next base: position 1,802 of record JBBTSH010000006.1, read on the forward strand.
TGCCGGAGCGGCCTCCCGGATGCCCGCGCGCGGCAGGTGGGCGAGGCTTGCCATCTCGGCGCAGGAGAGCGGAATTCCCTCGCCCTGCAGCCGGTACGAAAAGTCGTGTGCAAACTTCTGCATGCCGCGCGCGGACACGGCCGCAAACTCGAGTTCATTGCCGGCGGTGTCTGCAAATTGCTGAAAGGGCGCCTCAATATCTTGCAGAATAGCCTCCGCACGCTCGCGCGATGCAGCTGAGGCAACCAAGCGCACCGTGGCATGCAGCAGAGGACTCGACACTTTTTGCTCGATATTTTTCATACGCGGATCATCCGCGCCTGGGCGTTTGTCTGGCGATATGTTTTTTGAACTGCTGAAAAAATTTGAAAATTCCTGCACCACGCGGACGATGCCGGTTTGAATGTTCGTCGCGCGCTTCAAGGGTACGCCCCGACGCACCTGTTCAAGCGCGTATGTGTAGCGTTTGAGCAGTCCGCGGTCGGTGGGGGAGATGACAAATTGCAGTGCGGCGCCCTCGCCGCGCGCGTCAAGTTTTGAAAATGCGTTTACTACGACATCGAGAGGGTCGTTAGGAAACGATTCGAACGTGCGCAGCGAATAAATAGGCCGCTCTTTAAACGAGGCGCTCGCGGCGACGTTGACCGCACCTTCTACAAACGCATTGTAGTCGTCGCGCCGCTCGCGCAAGAGCGCCTGCGGGAAAATGCCGAGTAATTGCTTCTCAAACAGTTCTTTGCGCTTTTTAGGCACGGCGATATAGAGACTTGTTTCGACCGTTCCGGCCGGATTGGCGATCTCAAACGAAAAATATTCACCGCTTTTTTCGCTGAGCTGCAGCATCCCGCGGTAAAACTGCTCCATCAGCGCGATAAAATCGCGCATTACTTTTTGCGGGTCCAGCGTGGTTTCGGCCATTTCGGTTTGAGGCAGGGTAACCTCATAGAGCGTCATCGAAAGCGCCGCTTTGTATGTTTTAGCCTCTGCTCCCACGGCAGGCAGTCCTTCGCGCACATATTCGGCCAAAATCCTATGAAAATCGTCGATCAAGTGCGGGTTTGCGCTCTTTTCGGCCGCTTTTACGGCTGCGGAAACGCCATATTCCTGCAAAATACCGATGAGTTCTCCCATGCGGGAGTCATGTTCTTCAGGGCTAAGCTCAAGCGTGAGAGCTCCTGCCTCAGGTTGAGGCGCCTGGGGGGCCATCGCGCGCCACTGCTCGCTGACGCTTTTTTGCAACGCCGCTTCGCGCGACGAAAGCTTTGGCAGGCCTTGCGCGTGCAGTTCGCGCTCAAGCTCACTCGTGCGAGCGCGTAATTGCATCAATTCCGCCTGTGCCGCCGGAGCATGCAGAAGCTTTTCGCGCGCTGTTTCCATGTACTTAGTATATAGCAAGGTGAAGGGGTTTTTTGAGATATACTATAGGTAATGCAGTACCAGGTTCCTCAATTTATCGAAGTTGAAGATAAGATTTTCGGTCCGCTGACCCTCAAGCAGTTCATTTATGTCGCGGGTGGTGGTGGGTTGTGTCTTATTTTCTTTACGCTTCTCAATTTTTATATCGCCATCATCCTCTCCGTTCCCATCATAGTACTCTCGCTCGGGCTCGCGTTTTATAAATTTAACGGGAGGCCGCTCATCGTGGCGCTCGAACATGCATTTGGTTACTCGTTTGGCACCAAACTCTATCTTTGGAAACAGCGCCCACCGTCCCCGGCAGGACCTTCGGCCGCAACACCGGCAGTGTTGGGGACGCTTCCGGTCCCCAAACTCTCGCAATCGCGGCTCAAGGATCTCGCGTGGTCGCTCAACATCAAAGATCGCGCGACCATGGGTGTCACCGACAAAGCGCGATCGGGTTTTGAGATTTAACCATCATGGCTACCGCACCCAAAGCAACCGCAACGCAGGATTTTGTCCCTATCAAAGAGGTGCGCGACGGCATCGTCATACTCAAAGACGGGAGTTTGCGCGCGCTCCTCATGGCTTCGTCGATAAACCTGGCGCTCAAATCGCAAGACGAGCAGCAGGCCATTACGGGCCAGTTTCAAAACTTTTTAAACTCACTCGAGTTCAGCGTCCAGTTTTTTGTCGAATCGCGCGATCTGGATATCCGTCCGTACATTGCGCTGTTGGAAGAGCGTCTCGCGGCAGAGCTTGATGATTTGATGAAGATACAAATCCGCGAATATATCACCTTCATCAAAGATTTTACCGAACGCGCAAACATCATGTCGAAAAATTTCTTTATCATTGTGCCGTATGATCCGGCATTGATCGTGCGGGGCGGCGGTATAACAGGCACGTTGGGCGCGCTCCTCCCGACGGGCGGCAAAAATGCAGCCGGGCTCACCGACGCGCAATTTGAAGAATATCGCACGCAACTCGAGCAGCGCATCTCGGTCGTCGAGCAAGGGTTGGTGCGCACCGGCGTGCGCGTTATCCCGCTTGGCACCGAGGAAGTGATCGAGCTCTTTTACAAGCTCTTTAACCCCGGCGAACTGGAAAAGCCACTGCAGGTAACGCAGATGGTTCAGCAAAAATAAGTATGGCGCTTTTTGACTTTTTAAAACCAAAAACTCCGGGAGGTAGTGCGCCGATTGCTCCTATTTTACCCGAGCAAATCTACAAACAGGGAGTCTTGGAGCTGCAGGATGTCATCGCGCCTTCGGCGTTAAAAATTACGCCACGCGAAATTAATCTCGGAGACAAAATCGCGCGCACGTTTTTCGTGATGTCATATCCGCGCGTACTCACCGATTCGTGGTTTGCGCCGATCATCAACCTCGACCGTGTCTTGGATATTTCCATTTTCGTTCACCCCATCGACTCGGCGGAAATTCTTAAAAAATTCCAAAAGAAAGTCGCCGAGGTGCAAAGCCAGATCATGTCGCGCGAAGAAAAAGGCCTCGTTCGCGATCCTATCTTGGATACCGCCTACCAAGACCTCGAGCAGCTGCGTGACCAACTGCAGCAGGCGCAAGAGCGCATCTTCGATGTCGGCGTGTACATTACTATTTACGGCGCCACCACCGAAGAGCTCGACAAGGTCGAGTCTGAAATCAAATCCATGCTCGAGTCGCGGCTCATTTATGTGAAGCCCGCGCTCTTTCAGCAAGAGCAAGGGTTCAAAAGCGTCTTGCCGCTTGGACACGATGAGCTTGGCGTCAATTCAAAACTTAATTCCTCGCCGCTCTCGTCGATTTTCCCGTTCGTGTCATTCGACCTTACCTCCGACAAAGGGATCCTGTACGGCGTTAACCGCCACAACGCGTCACTCGTGCTCTTTGACCGCTTTTCGCTCGAAAATTACAACTCGGTTATTTTTGCAAAATCAGGTTCGGGCAAATCGTACGCGACCAAGCTTGAGATCTTGCGCACGCTCATGTTCGATACCGAAGTAATCGTGATAGACCCCGAACGCGAGTATGAATTTTTGGCACAGACGGTCGGCGGGCGCTACTTTAATATTTCACTCAATTCCGAGCACCACATTAACCCCTTTGACCTGCCACCTCCGCGCGAAGATGAGGCGCCTGCCGATATTTTGCGCAGCAACATTGTGGCGCTGGTCGGGATGTTCCGCATTATGCTCGGGGGATTAAGCCCCGAGGAGGATGCCATCATCGACAAAGCGATTACCGAGACCTATGCGCTCAAAGATATTACCGTTGATTCGAATTTTGCCGAGATAGAGCCGCCACTCCTTTCAGACTTTGAGTTGGTGTTGGCTGGCATGCAGGGAAGCGAGTCATTGGTGCAACGGCTCAGTAAATACACCAAGGGCACGTGGTCGGGGTTCATCAACCAGCCGACGAACGTCGATATCAACAAAAAGTTCGTCGTGTTTTCGGTACGCGACATGGAGGATGACCTCAAACCGGTCGCTATGTACCTTATTACGCATTACATATGGAACGCCGTGCGCAAAACGCTCAAAAAACGCCTGCTCGTTATCGACGAGGCATGGTGGATGATGAAGTCGGAGGATACCGCCTCGTTCCTCTACGGCATGGCCAAGCGCGGGCGCAAATATTACTTGGGTCTCGCCACCATCACGCAGGACGTCGACGACTTTTTGAAGTCGCCGTATGGATTGCCGATGATCACCAACTCGTCGATTCAAATTCTTCTAAAACAATCGCCGACGACGATCGATAACCTGCAAAAAACATTCAACCTCTCCGATGAGGAGAAATTTCTGTTGCTCGAATCGGACGTGGGGGAGGGGATTTTCTTTGCGGGACTAAAACACGTCGCGATTAAAATTATCGCCTCATACACCGAAGACCAGATTATTACCTCCGACCCGTCGCAAGTGTTGGCGCTTAAAAAACAGCGGCAAGAGGCTGCAATGCTCTCCCAAACATGAAATATTTTTTGGTTATAGGATATGCGCTTTTTCTTGACGGGCTGCAGGCGGGGATTTCGTTTGCGCTCGCGGGGTTCATGGGCACTATCGGCGGGAGTGTCGGTGGCGTGATTGCCTGCAAAAATTTGCTGCCGAGCGTCTTGCAATTTGATTGGGTAACAGCCGCCTGTGCCGCGGGCGGAGGATTTATCGGTACTGCCGCAAACCCAGCACTAATTCCTGTCGGTATTGCAATTGGGTTTGTAGTGAATATCTGTCTTTCACTTACCGTTGGTTCCGGACTTATTTTGCTGCTCGTCTCGGTATGCGGTTGGAAGTCGGTGCAAAAATATCTTATGCCCGGATTCATCGGCGACACCATCCCCGGGATAAACAACCTCCCGTTTTGGACATTTCTTGCTATCGCTTCGTGTTGGCAACACGCCTCGCAAAAGGGAGAGCTCGGTGTTGTGGGAAAGGCTGTAGGAATCGCAACAGCACCTACGCGCGGTATTATGAGTTTGAAAGAGAAAACTATGGACGTGCCCCGAGTTAAAAAAACGTTTGCTGTCGCAGGGATACAGCAGACACGTGTACAACAACCACAAACTAGAGAGGAGTTGGTCAACACTGCAATGGACACGATGCCTCGGCCGCGCAAGATTGTGCGGGACATCTTACCTAAAACCACATGAAGCAATTACGCAACATAGTTTTCATCGGGGCGCTTTTGATCACACCGCTTATTTCATCGGCCCAACTTGTGTCCGAGCCTGTGCAATATCTCGTGGCGCCTGAAACCCCCGGCCCCAACGAGCAGGTCGTTATTAAAATTGAAGGAGTCGGAACGTTTTTGGGGGACTCTACCATCACCTGGAGGGAGAACGGGAGTATAAAACTCACCGGCGTCGGCGAGCGAACCTATAGATTCGTGACGGGCGCGCTCGGTTCTCAAACAAGTATCACTGTCAGCATTAATTCGGCATCGCAAGGGCTGATAGAGCGGAGCCTTCTCTTTCGTCCATCGGTAGTAAATCTCATCTGGGAGGCGGACACTACCGCACCGCTGTTTTACCGTGGCAAGCCGCTTTACAGCGCCGGTGCGGAGCTCAAGGTGGTTGCGTTCCCCACCGTAATCATCAACAAATCACTCGTTGCGCCGCAGAGTCTTTCGTTTCAATGGTCGCGGGGCGACGAACCTGCTCCGGATCAATCGGGGCTCGGCCGGAACACCTTTAGTTTTACCGGCGATCAACTGCAAAATGCCGAGACTGTTTCTGTGGATGTGTATTTTGGCACGGCACGCGTAGGACACGGGAGGATCACTATCCCCGCACAAGACCCTCTCATTCTTTTGTATAGTCGCGACCCGCTGCGCGGCGAAATAGTAGATACCGCCTTCCCTGGAGCGATCTCACTTTTGGCCAAAGAAATTACTATCCAAGCCGAACCGTATTTCTTTTCTCGCAACAGTGGAGCGGCGGGGCTTCTGGGATACACCTGGACGTTGAATAATGAGGAAATAGTGGGCCCCGAATCGGCACGTGGACTTTTGACGCTGCGCCAAACCGGCGAAGGGGGGGGCGGCGCCACACTGCAAGTAAATGTGCAAAACAACGACCCAGACAAACTGGTGCAGGCCGCACAAGCGGGAGTTGAAATTATTTTCGGCGCCAGCGCATCTTCTGCACTATCATCTTTCTTTGGCCTATGAATCCCGTTAGAAATAAAAAATTAAAAATTTTTGCCAACTCGAATTCGAGTTGGATTTCTAACGGGATGAAAAAACTTTTTATACTGATCAGTCTTTTGCTTATAGCGCATGGTGCGGCTGCAGCAGTATATGTAGATCCGTATAATGCAGCTCTTTCTAACCAAGCAGGGACCCTTACTCCGAATTCGAGCTGGGTCTCACTGACTCCGACAAATCAGTTGCAACAATTCCAGGCGCAGCAAAAAGCCGGATCCGGCAATCTCAACTACACGCCGCTGGAGCCGTTTTATGCATATGAGTCTGCAGACATCAATACCAATAATTTTGCAAGTATCTTTAACAATATCTTTAAATTACTGATTGCCTTTGGCGCCCTGGTTGCCGTGGTAACCATGGTGATCGGTGGGGTGATGTACATGACCTCGGAAGCCACGGGGACTAAAGCCGAGGCGAAAAAGCGCATGTTAAATTCTGTCTACGGCTTAGTGTTGCTTGCGGCGTCGTATCTCATTTTAAGCACCATTAATCCTCAATTACTGACCATTAAACTCGCTCCGGAAACAATTACAGGGAATCAAACTCCGATTACTACTTCGCAACAACAAAATGCAGCATTAACCAATGCTACCCAAGCCGATATAACTGATTGTGAAATTGGCACCAATGGACAAGTGACCGGTCGTCATTTGTTTCCTCTCAGTACGGGAGGATTTGAATGTAGATAATATATGAACTTTTTACTCAATTGGAAATGGATAGTAGTGGGGGCCGTGGGATGTATTGTTCTTGTGTTTGCCGCGTGGTTTTTCTTCTTCCGCTCATCGGCTGAACTCGTGAGCACCGCACCGACGAGCGTTGATTTTGGCATCGCAAACGAGCGGCCGGGCGTTGCAGGCCAGGGCGAGACCAATACGCCAGGCGGTGCAACCAACGAGCCATTTACTCCTTCGCAAAATACGCAAAACCAAAAAATATTTCAGTTGGCTGCAGGCCCGATTGCCGGCGCGGTGCTTATCCAGACAACGCGGCCAACAACAACACTCGCGCGTTTTATCATGGCCGAAAGCGGCCGCGTCTTTGACCTGCCGCTCGATGTCCCCGGCGCGCTGCCTCGCTCCGTTTCAAATACTACGATCCCCGGCATTGCGCGCGCACTATGGCTCCCCGAAGGCCTGGGTGCCTTGGTGCAGTACGAAAGCGACGGCGTACGCAAAACGCTTTTCTTAGGGCTCGTCAACGCTTCCACAACACTTAACGCCTCGGCCAACCCGCAACCAACGCACATACAATATCTACCCGACAATATTATCGACCTTGCTCTCTCGCCAGACGGAAAAAACGTCGCGTATCTGCTTACAACCAAAAGCGGGGTCGACGGCCATGTGGCAAAATCCGACGGAACCGGTGCAAAAAAATTATTTTCCTCGCCGCTTTCGCAAGCACTGCTCTCCTGGCCGGCCGCCAACACGTTGCTCTTGCAAACAAAATCCGTATACGGCGCGCTCGGCGCCGCATTTTCAGTCGATACGCGGACCGGCGCGCTGAGTACGCTCTTTTTCGCCAACGCGCTCTCAAGCATCGCGGACAAAACTTTTTCACGCGTCATCTATCAAACTGTTTTAGATTCGGGGATCCGCACCACCTTTGTCCACGACCTCGCACGCAACCGGGACACCGGGCTTTCGTTTAGCCCTATTCCGTCCAAGTGTGTGTGGGGTGCCACGGCAACCTCGACCTTGTATTGCGCAACACCCTTGCAATATGTCCCGCCGAACTATATGGACCTGTGGCTGATGGGGCTTGCAGGAGCCGCAGACTCGCTTGTTTCATTTAACGTTACGGGCGGATCTTCTTTGATCCGCGCAACGCCGGGGACTGACGGAGGCGTTCCGTCGGACATGATAGAGATTTCTCCATCGCCCGACGAAAAATATCTCTCCTTTATTCGCAGAAGCGACCGGACACTCTGGGGGATTAGGCTGACGCAGTAACTCCCTGCGGCGAGCGATACTTGAGCACAATGTGGCGAAATTTTCCTTCGCCCGCCGACTCTGTTTTAATTTCAGGGTCTTCGGCAAAGAGTTCGTGGACGACGAGCCGCTCGTACGGGCTCATGGGGCTCATCTCGACGTCGTGTTTAAAAAGCCGGGCGCGCTGCGCAAGCATGCGCGCATTCGCGCGTACCGCCTCCATGAGCTGTTCGTGATATCCGTTTACGTCGATAGAAAAATTTGCGGCTTCTTCGCCGTGTTTCGCTTCGACAAGCCGGCGCGCGATTGTGTTGAGCGAGCGCAAATGCTCACCGTGAGGCCCGATGAGCCGCTTTGAGTCGTCCGAGCGCACCGCGATGATGGTGCGATGGCCTTCTTTCACGGTAATGTCCGAGACCGCGACATCGAGCGTTGCGAGGAGGGTGGAAACCGTTTCTTTAAGGAGGGTAGGCGACATGGGCCTAGAATATATAAAGTCGCTGCAAACAACAAGTACCGTAAATCTGATTTGTATGTCGTATTTATAGTACTTCTTTTCCTGCTTGCACTTGCTTCCGGATGACCCATTCCTGGCCCAACGAGACGATGTTGCTTACCGTAAAATAGACGCCCACGGCCGCGGGGAAAGTGTAGGAAATAATGCCAATGAACACCGGCATGAAGTACAACATCATATTGTTTTGCATCTTTAACGCCGCCGCACGCTCGGGAGAAATGGGCTGGTTGTTGTTGCTCGTGCGCATAATAGTGAGCCGTATCGCGAGATACTGCGTCAGCCCGACGACAAGCGCCAAAATAATGTGGTGCGGGGTAAGCAGGTTAATACCGAAAAAATTGGTGTCTACCATTGGTGGCGATGATACAAAAGAATAGAGCAGGGCGGTGTCGATTTCAGGAAATCCTTCACGAAAAAGAGCGTAATAAAGGGCGATAATAAGAACAAATTGCACGATGAGCGCCAAAAAGCCCGCAAAGGGACGCACGTTGTGTTTTTTCATAAGCCCCATGCGCTGTTTGGCAAGTTCTTGGGGGTTGTTTTTATATTTTTCCGAAATAATTTCGAGTTCCCCTTGCATAGCTTGCATCGCCATTTGCGTTCGGATTGAAGAGGTAAATACCGGGTAGAGTACGAAGCGCATAAGCAAGGTTATTGCGATAATGGCGAGACCCACATCGCCCCCCGGCACTATGCCAAGTAAAAAAACGAACAGATTATAAATCGGTTGAATAAAAAAAGTTGTAAACATACGTTAGTGTATTTGTTGCATCAGTGCTTCCACCTCGACGCGCAACACGGACTCAAGCGGTGGAGCAGGGAGTTTCTGAACAAAAAAAATAACTCGCGCCGCACGCAAAGAGGGAAGGGCTTGAAGCGCGCGGTACGCGGCGCGGCGGACGCGATTTCGTGCGACTGCGCTGCGCGCTATTGATTTTGACACAATAACGGCTGCGCGAAAAGCGCCCGTATCGCTGAGAAATTTCATGCTGAGGTGCGGCGCAAGAGTCCCCAGACGTACGGCCTTGCCCTTTTTGAGCACCTCGTGTACGTCAGATGTCCTGAGACGCGCTCGTTTGGCAAGCATGGAAAGAAAAAACTAGACGCTAAGGCGCGCGCGGCCCTTGCGTCGGCGGTTGCGAAGCACTTTGCGACCGGCTGTGGTGCGTGTGCGCTTTAAAAACCCATGAGAGCGCCCTCGTTTGCGTTTTTTTGGTTGGTACGTTTGCGACATGTGTCAATGATAACGTATCCACACATTTTCCACAACTTGTACACAGAATCGTGTTTTTTGACGCGCGAGGTTGTGGGGCGTATTGTTACTGAGCTTTTAGCCTGTATGACAACCACGAAAGAACTTTGGGAAAACGCGTTGGTGGAGCTCGAACTCACCATATCGCGGCCAAACTTCAATACGTGGTTTAAGGATACGCACGTCGTCCGCGTCGAAGAAGGCACAGTATACCTTGGAGTCCCGAGCCAGTTTGCCCGGGACTGGCTTTCCACCAAGTTTCATAAAGATATCCTGCACTCGTTGCGCAGTCTCTCTGAGAGCGTGCGCGCCGTTGAGTATGTTATTTCTCGCGGCAGCAAAAAGGTCGAAGAAGTGCGGCCCGCCCCATCGGTTTCGGAGCTTCCGCTTGAGACCGTCCATGCTAAAACCAACCTTAACCCGCGTTTTACCTTCGGCTCATTTGTGGTTGGGCCTTTTAACGAGCTCGCGCATGCGGCGTCGCAAGCGGTGGTCCGCAAGCCGGGGATTGCCTACAACCCTCTCTTGATTTATGGCCCCACCGGCTTAGGCAAAACACACCTAATCCAGGCAATCGGCAACCATTTTCGGGTAAACGCCCCAGACCGCAAGGTACAGTATGTAACCTCCGAAAAATTCTCCATGGACTACGTTTCGGCGGTTCAGGCAGGAAAAGTACAGAGTTTTAAAGAAAAATATCGCCAATTTGATCTCCTTATCATGGATGACATCCAGTTTTTGGCAAAAATGGAGAAAACCAAGGAGGAGTTCTTTCATTTGTTCAATTATCTGCATGACGGCAATAAACAACTGGTGTTTTCTTCAGACCAACACCCAAATCTCATCCAAAATCTTGAAGATCGGCTCAAAAGCCGCTTTAACGCGGGGATGATCGTCTCAGTTATCCCGCCGGACCATGATTCGCGCCTTGCTATCGTGCGCACTAAGGCGGCGGCCAATAATTTTTATCTCTCAGACGAGGTGATGGAGTATCTGGCGACCACCATTGAAGGCAACGTGCGTGAGCTCGAAGGGGCGCTTAATACACTTCTTTGCCATTTTGAGATGCGGGGCAATCCGCTCACCATCAATGACGCTAAAACGCTCCTCCGGGGCGCTGGGAGCGCCAAGAAGGCCGTTTCGGTGCAAGAGGTGGTAAAGACCATTGCGAGTTTTTATGGTGTGGAGGAGAATAGTATTTATGAAAAAACGCGGCGTAAAGAGGTTGTGCGGCCCCGACAGGTGATTATGTTTCTGTTGCGCGAAGATTTCCGCATCTCATTTCCTACCATTGGCGAAAAGTTGGGGGGGCGCGACCACACCACCGTAATCCATTCATGCGAAAAAATAAAAGAAAATCTTCAATCGGATAGTATTCTCAGCCAAGAACTACATCAAATTAGACTCATGTTGAAATGATGTGGAAAAAGGGAAGGATAACACCTGAATATTGTCTGAAGAAAAATGTAAAAAAATAATTATGCAAAACATACCTCACCTTACCAACACCTTCATCAGAGTCTCGTCTAACAGAACCACCGTACACCATAGGTCTTTTCCGGAGATATCCACCAATCCACAGGACTAGTAGTAATAAATTCTTATATATACAGAGTTATGAAATTTGAATGCAACACTGAAGAATTGTTACGGGGAGTTGAAACTGCCGTGCGATTTGTTGAACGCCGGCCGAACCTCCCTGTTCTTGGAAGTATTTTAATTAGTGCAGAGGGCGGTCGTGTGGTGTTGCGCGCGACGAATCTTGAGTGTGGTGTTGAAATTATTTTGGCCGCCAAAGTTGGCTCCGAGGGTGTTGTAGCAATTCCAGGCCCTACACTTTTTGGATTTTTATCCAACGCGCGTGGGAAATTGGTTTCGGCGGCTCTCGTTGGGGAGGTGGTGAAGATTGAAACTGAGAGGGCGTCAGCCTCAATAAAAACGATTCCTCACGATGATTTTCCGGTTTTGCCGAGAGTTTCGGCATCAACCTCATTTACCGTTAAGGCGAACGATTTGGTAAAAGCAATCCGCTCGGTTGCATATTGTGCCTCTACCTCCGCGATAAAACCCGAGCTACAAAGCGTGCTTCTTTATGGTGAGGCGGGCAAACTCATGGCGGTCGCCACCGACTCGTTTCGTTTGGCTGAAAAAGTGATCCCTTTGCGCCAAGGGGGGAGCGTCCCACATCTGTTACTCCCCGCGCGCAATGCGGCGGAGCTTATGCGCATTGTAGAGCGCGTGAGCGGAGATGTAGAAATTTATTACAACGAAAACCAACTCTCCACCCATCTCGACCACACCTACTACACCAGCCGGCTTATTGACGGGTCTTTTCCTAATTATCGACAAATTATCCCCAAGTCGTTTGCAACTGAGGGAGTGGTGTTGCGCGAAGATCTTGCGCAGGCGCTGAAGTCTCTGGTTATTTTTGCGGATAAATTTGCACAGGTGTCGGTGTCGATTGAGCCAAGTAAAAAAGCAGTCCTCCTTTCCTCGCGCAATCCTGATGTGGGCGAACAAATCTCAACTGTGCGCGCCACCCTGCAGGGTGATGCTGTCGCGATCAACTTTAACGGCCGGTATCTGGCCGACAGTTTGCAGGCTGTTGTGGGTGAAAGTGTGCGCATCCATTCAAACGGCGCAGGCAAGCCGCTCCTTATCAAAGACGCTGCTGACGATTCGTTTTTATACCTTGCGATGCCGATGAACCGATAATGGCTTTTGCGTTGTTATTAACTGCGGTGGCGTTTCACTTTATCGCCGTGGTCACCGGCGTGTACGATATACAAATCAATCAGGGGTTTGTGTGGTTCGACAATGTGCTGCACGTGATTGTCGGTGTGGCGTTTGGGTTGTGGTGGTTTCGCATTTTGCGTACGTGGAGGCCAAATGTTTCACGAACAGTCACCATCGCTTCATTGTTTGCGTTTGTTTTGTTTTTGGCAATCAGTTGGGAAGTTAGTGAATATATTTTCTTTCAAATATTTGATTCCTTTGCGCTCGGGCTCAAAGTATATTCGCCCTCGCTGCAAGAAGCGTTTTTTGACGCAGCCTCCGACATGGTGGGGGTATTCATTCTCGTTGGGGTACTTATTGTCCGAAAGTGGTTCCCCGCGACCACCCAATAACCGGCGGGTCCCAAAGCTGAAACTGCGGATCGTCCGCAGGGTTGCTCGGAGGCGGCCCGGTCGGGTTGTCTTTGTCTACCCAGTAGAGAATTTCATGGATGTTGTCATCGCTCCCCGGCGTTTGCCACGCACCATTAAGAGCCGCTTTGGTTGCAGGTGTGTACTCAGCCCGGCTAAATGATTCGTTGGGATATTTGGCAAGCGCGTAGCGCATGACCTCGGACCACATGGGGCCCACAACAAGCCCCGAGACCCGCCCTTTTTGCATGGGGGTATTGTCGTTGTTGCCGACCCACATGCCGAGCGCAAACGAAGGCGTATACCCGATGGTCCAGCCGTCGCGGTAATCATCGGTGGTTCCGGTTTTAAGCGCCACGTCGTAGCCGGGGAAGGAGAGTACCGCATTTACGCCAAGGGGCTCGCGTGCCACAGAGTCGGAAAGCACATCATTTATTTTTTGAGCCACATCGCGCTCGAGCACCTGCTCACCGATAGGATGTTCGTTGTCTTCGATGATGTTGCCACCGCCGTCCTCGACGCGCAGCACGGGCGTCGGTTCATAACGTACGCCGTCTTGCGCAAACACGCCATAGGCGCTCGTCATTTCAAGCGGTGTTACCTCGCCACCGCCGAGCACCAAGGTGAGCCCGTAGCGCGCAGGGTCATCAAGTGTGGTGATGCCCATTGATTTGGCAAAACGGATGGTATTTTTGAGACCAGCGAGATAGAGCACCTTAACCGCGGGGATGTTAATGGATTGCGCGAGCGCGTTGCGCAGCGACATAGGCCCGCGGAAATTATTGTCATAGTTTACCGGCGAATAGCATTCACCCTCGCTGTTGAAGGTAAAGGCCGCGCAGGCGGTTGAAAATTGTGTCCGCACGTCAAAGACCACCGTGTCGGGCGTGTAGCCCTTGCGAAAGGCTTCGGCATAGGCAAATGGCTTAAAGGCCGAGCCGGGCTGGCGGCCCGGCTTCATCGCGGCAACGTTATAGGCGCCGGGGATTTCGGTGTCAAAGTAGTTGCGCGAGCCGACCATCGCCAAAATGCCGCCGTTTTTTGGATCAATGGCGACCAAGGCGGCATTGGTGGCGTTAAATTTTGCCGCATTGGAAAGCGCTCCGGCGTGCAGAACTTCCTCGGCTTTGACCTGCAACTCGGCATCAAGCGTGGTGATCACGCGCCACCCGCCCTCTTCAAGCGCATCAATCCCATATTTGTCTTCCAAATATTGCCGCACGAAAAATACAAAATGCGGCGCCTGAATCGACGTATCACGTGGCGGTACAAATGTCACATGCGCCGCCTGTGCCTCCGCGCGTTCCGTATCGGTGATGTAACCGTGTTCGAACATTTTGTCGAGTACCAGATTTTTGCGCACCTCGAGCTGGTCGGTGTGCGACCCATAAGGAGAGAGGCGCGTCGGCGCGGGAAGCACTGCGGCAAGGTATGCGGCCTCAGGGAGCGCAAGATCGCTCGCGTGTTTGCCAAAAAAAGTCATTGACGCTTCCTCAACTCCGTACATGGAACCACCCATCGGCACTTGGTTGAGATAGAGTTCTAAAATTTTTTCTTTAGGCAGCGCTTTTTCAAGCTTGAGTGCCAAAATCCATTCCTTGAGCTTGCGCGCGAATGTGCGGTCGTTGGTTAGTACTGAGCCTTTGACCACTTGCTGGGTAATCGTGGAGCCTCCCTGCGTATACCCGCTCGTGATGTGGAGCGTAATGAGCACGTTGTAGAAGATTGCCCGCACGATAGCGAGCGGTTTGATGCCGCCGTGGGTAAAAAATTCAGGGTCTTCAATAGAGAGCATTGCCTGCGCTACACGAGGAGAAATGCTCTCGAGCGGCACGATGGTGCGCTTCATCTTGTCATGGAGGTCATAGAGCAATACTTGACCGGTGCGGTCGTAAATTTTGACCGACTGCTCGAGCTTACGCTCCTGGAGCGAGGCGAGGTCTGGGAGCTGAAGCGTTGCCGCCCATAACAAAAGCGCGCCTCCCAGAAACAATCCGGCTGTAAGCCCCCAGAGCATGACTGAGCGGGGATTTTTTCGTGCATAGCGCACCGCGTGCATGCTGTAGAGGTCTACGGCACGGGCAAACTTTTCTGCCTTGGGCTTATATTCGTCGTATAACGACCGCATTTTTCGCATTCTACCATTGCTTCTGCCTATGATACAGTGTTGTGTATGTCGTTTTTTTCTCGAAAACCAACGGTACTAACCGACGCTTCGGCCGTGGATGAGCTTTTGGGGCGGGGAGTTGCTGAGGTTATTGTCAAAGAAAAACTGAAAGAAAAACTGCTCTCTGGCGAGCGGTTGCGCATTAAGTTAGGCATCGACCCAACCTCGCCCGATTTGCACATCGGCCGTGCCGTGCCGCTCTTGAAGCTTCGTGATTTTCAAAAACTGGGGCATCAAGCCGTGCTGATTATTGGCGACTTTACTGCCATTATCGGCGACACCTCCGACAAAGACAGCGAGCGTCCCATGCTTGACGCTGCGGTGATCGAAAAAAATAAAAAAACATATTTTGAGCAAGCGGGTAAAATTTTGGACCTCTCCCAGACCGAGTTGCGCTATAACAGCGAGTGGCTTGAGCCGCTGACGTATCGGGAAATAGGAGAACATGCAGACCAGTTTAGCGTGGCCGACTTTATCGCGCGCGATGTCATCAAGCGGCGTCTTGATGCAGGGAAAAGAGTTTCATTGCGCGAAATGATCTACCCTCTGATGCAGGGGTATGACAGCATCGCCGTGAAGGCAGACGTGGAACTTGGATCAATGGATCAAAAATTCAATTTGCTTGCCGGCAGGACACTGCAGGAAAAGTTCGGCCAGCGCCCGCAAGACATACTTATGACTCCTCTTATTGAAGGGACCGACGGCCGCAAGATGAGCTCAAGCTGGGGTAATACGATCACGCTCACCGCAGCGCCGGGGGATATGTACGGCAAAGTAATGAGCATGGCGGACGAGCAGGTGCCTGCCTATTTTGAACTATGCACGCGCGTGCCGGTCGGCGAGGTTGCACAGATTTTGAAAGAGCATCCGAAAGAGGCGAAGATGCGCCTCGCGAAAGAAATCGTCTCGCTCTACCATGGCAAAGAGGCGGCAGAAAAAGCGGCGAGCGGTTTTATGAAACCCGATCAAGCGCCGGAAGCGGTACTTGCCCGCGGCGCAAAATTGCGCGATATTGCCGAACCTGTCGGAGTTTCGATGAGCGAATTGCGGCGGCTGGTAGAGGGCGGCGCAATCGAAGAAGTTGGAGGAGAAAAAATTTCAAGCATTGATGCAGAACTCAAAAACTCAACACTTAAAATTGGGAAGCACCGGTTTTTGAAAATACTAATCAAATAAAAAATCCCGCCCTGAGTTTTTAAACCGAGCGGGTTTTTATTTATAGTTCTTCTTCGTCCGCTGTCTCTTCCTCTTCTTCTACTTCGTCGGCCCCTTCTTCGAGATCCTCCTCGGGCTCTTCATCAAGCAGATTCTCATCTAGTTCAAACTCATCGCGCATACGATCAAGCTTAAGCGAATAATAATTTTTAATCAGTCCCAATGCTTGGTGTTGTACCAAATTACCGCCATGATGCAAGACAGGTAATCCCCACCGCAATCGCGTCCACCTCGTCGTCGAGGCGTTTTTTGTCGGAAATGCTTACGAGGCGCTCTATCATAAGCGAAACGGCGGCCTTGTCGCTCTTGCCATAGCCGGTAATCGCCACCTTAACCGCCGCCGGGGTATATTGCATAACCGGCACGTCATGAAGAGCCGCAATATACGCAAGTACGCCGCGCACCTCGGCGACCTGCATCGCCGTTTTTGCGTTGTTTTTAAAATATACCTCTTCGAGCGCGACCGCATCGGGCTGCCACTCGTGCAATAATTTTTCTGCCGCGACACCCAGCTCTTTTAGCCGGTTGGGGAAAGAAAGTTTTGCCGATGTGCGGATACAATCGGAAAAAAGTAAAATTTCTTTTCCATTCCGCTTTTCAAGCACCGCAACGCCCAACCGCTCGTACCCAGGATCAAATGCAAGGATTTTCATGCGGCAGAGGTATAGACCTCGCTTACGTCATCGTGCTCCTCGAGCGCGAGGCTCAAGTCGGCCATTTTTTGTGCGTCTTCTTGGGAAAGCTCGATAGGGGAGGTCGGCTCGAGTTTGCCCTCGGCATTTTTGGTAAACGCCCACATCGCGGCGCCCGGCGTCGCCAAAGTCCCGCCGTAGGTACCGAGCAGGTGCTTTAGCTCCTGCGAAGTACGGTTGCGCGAGTCGGTGTAACCCTCAATTATCAAAGCACAGCCGCCGGGGCCGTAAGCCTCGTAGGTTACTTGTTCGAGTTCAGCGCCTTGGCCCGAGGCTCTGTCGAGGGCCCGCTCGATGTTGTCAGCCGGCATGTTGGCAGCCTTGGCTTTGTCGACCGCGGTGCGCACGCCGGGGGCGTTGCGGTCGCCCTTGGCTTTTTTTGCCTCGATCGTGATAAAGCGCACTAACTTAGAAAACGTCTTCGCCTTTTGCGCGTCAGTTTTGCCCTTAACGTGCTTTAACTTCGCCCATTTACTATGCCCGGCCATATACGAAGAGTACTCTAGAGCAACCGCTCATTCAAATCGCTCGGGGGAGTTTTGCCGACGTGCTCGTACGCTTTACGCGTGGCGACGCGGCCGCGGGGGGTACGCTCGATAAGCCCGAGCTGCAGCAAAAACGGCTCATGCACTTCGGAAATGGTTGCCGGCTCTTCGGAAAGCGCGGCCGCGAGCGCATTAACACCAGCGGGACCGCCGTTAAAGCGCTCGATCAACACGGTGAGCAGTTTTCTATCAAGCGGGGTCAACCCTAAGCTATCAACTTCAAGAAGCCCCAGTGACTCATCGACTATTTTTTTAGAAAGCGGTTCTCGTTTTAACTGTGCGTAGTCGCGCGCGCGTTTCAGCAGGTAGTTTGCGGTGCGCGGGGTGGCGCGCGCGCGTTTCGCTATCTCTCTAATGCCGTCCGCGTCGATTTTCACTCCGAGGATTTTTGCCGAGCGTTTAATGATCTGCGCGATATCATCCTCGGCATAAAACTCGAGCCGGAAGGTTCCGCCTGAAAATCGCGAACGCAGTGGTGCCGAAAGATCGGCAACGCGCGTCGTCGCCGCAACGAGCGTAAACGGCGGCAACGGCAGCTCAATGGTACGCGCGCTCGGGCCTTTGCCGATAATAATATTCAACACGCCCGACTCCATGGCGGGGTAAAGCACCTCCTCGATAGCGCGCGAGAGCCGGTGAATTTCGTCGATAAATAAAATATCACCGCTCCCTAAGTTGGTAAGGAGCGCCGCCAAGTCGCCCACGCGCTCGATCGCGGGGCCCGAGGTGGAGCGAAGCGATCCGCCAAGTTCACGCGCAATCAAATGCGCAAGCGTGGTCTTGCCTAAGCCCGGCGGTCCATAAAAGAGAATGTGTTCGGGGGGCGCCGAGCGCTCCTTGGCGGCCGAAATTAAGATATGAAGGTTGTTTTTGATCCCTTCCTGCCCAACATACTCGTCCCATGAGGCGGGGCGCAGGGTTTGGTCTAAAAATGTCTCACCCACAGAAGGGTTATGATCGGGGGCCTCGGGAGGTACTTCGCTTGACATAAAATCAATAGTATGCTAGGCTTGCCATTAGCTGCTCCCGCCTTTGGGGAGCGTTTTTGTTGGGAAGAGTATACCCTCAAGCAATACAACCCTTACCGGTCCGGAGCTTTTCCGAGGACGATCTGGCCTTTTGTTTATTCAAACTGCCGCGAGGTCTATCCTTAGGTTTTGTCTCCACTTCTTCGCTTGCGAAGTCGCGTATTGCTTGGTGGTATACTCCTTCTAACCCTTCGACTAGCCGAGGGCAAGCCTCCTTAAACTCTACACTGGGGAAACTGCAACGCAACGTTGCGGTTTTTTCAAATCGTGGCGTCCAAATCAACCACGCGTTTGAGTTCATCGAGCGAGGTGACCCCGCGTAAGACTTTTATGACGCCGTCTTCTTGCATTGATGGGATGCCTTGCGGGCGGGCGGCGGTCATGATCTCGCGCTCGCTTGGTTTGCTGCGCAAAATTTCTTCGATGTGCGAGTCCATAAATACCGCTTCAAAAATACCGATGCGTCCTTTGTAGCCGCGGCCGCTGCACCCAGCGCATCCTTCGGGACCGGCATCAAAAATGAGCCGTTCGCCAGCCGGCGAATTCGGGGGCACCAACGTTTTATCAACAATCGTAGCCAAATGTTTTTCGAGTATCACTTTTTCTTCAGGCGTGGCCGCACGTTGCACGTGGCATTTTTCGCAGAGCTTCCTAACCAAGCGCTGCGCCATGGCACAGTTTACCGCCGAGCTCAATACTTTTTCGTCAACGCCCAAGTCGATGAGGCGGGGGAAGGACCCCGCCGCGTCATTGGTGTGCAACGTTGAAAAGACAAGGTGCCCCGTGAGCGCCGCGTTGATCGCGGTCGTGGCTACCTCTCCGTCGCGTATTTCGCCGACCATGATGATGTCGGGGTCTTGTCGCAAGGCCGAGCGCAACCCGAGCGCGAAAGTGTATGTTTTTTTATCAACCTGGGTTTGCACAATGCCCGGCAAGTGGTACTCGATAGGGTCTTCGATCGTAATTATTTTACTCCCGGGCGAGTTTACTTTGCGCATGAACGCATAGAGCGTTGTCGTTTTGCCCGAGCCGGTAGGGCCGGTAGTTAAAATCATACCGTTTGGTCTCGTGATTTCTTTTTCGATCCGCAAGCGCAGTTTTTCTTCAAGCCCCAATTCTTCGAGCGGTACGCCGATTGATTGCGGATTCAAAATGCGCAGCACCAAGGTCTCGGCATAGTTGCCGGGGAGGATCGAGGTGCGCAGCTCTATCTCCGTGCCTTTAATTTTTATAGAAAAGCGGCCGTCTTGCGCCTCGCCCTCGATATTGAGTTTAAGTCCTGAAAGCAATTTCAATCGCGAAAGCATAAGCCGGTAGGTATCGCTGTCGAAGGTTAAGACGTCGGTCAAGACGCCATCCAAGCGGTAGCGCAACCGCACGGCTTTTTCTTCAGGCTCAAAATGCACGTCGGAAGCGCCGGTTGCGAGTCCGCCCGCAAGAATAATTTCAAGAATCCGCGTGATACGGTATGCGCGCTTGAGTTGTATTGCCTCCGAAATAAGCGCGCTAATGTCGGCGAGTCCTTTGACCTTGCGTAACAGCTCTTCAATTTCATCGTTGGATATTTCAAACACGCCGGCTTTCGTTTCGGTGGCGTACGAGAGGTCGGCATAATGCGCAAACGCGCGCTTCAAACTTTCTTGCGAAGCCATGTACACGGTCACCTCGTAGCCCTGTTCTTGCAATTTTTGCACCAGGGTTTTTACTTTGGGGTTTTCAGGAGCGCGCACGGCAACGCTCACGCGCTTGCCGACGCGGCCGAAGGCCGCGGCTTCCGCCTCGCGCGCCTCTTTTTCGCCAAGCAACCGCAGCGCCTCGGTATTGACCGCGACCAAGGTGAGATCCACATACTCAACCCCATATTTTTGCGATAATACTTGCGCCAAATCCTCCTCCTCGCGCTTGCGCAAGAAGTCGATGCGTTTTTGCTCCTCTTGGTCGTTAAAGACCACCATGCCTGTATTCTACATCTTCTTTTGCTATGCTAGTGCTGATGACCCGCGTCCCGCTTCATGAATTGCCCGAATATGTGCGCACTGTTATCGCATCGCTCGCGTTAAATCGCAACAACACCAAGGCAGTGGTGGTCGCGCTGCGTGGAGAATTGGGAAGCGGCAAAACTACGTTTGCGCAACAATTCGCGCGGCAGATGGGTGTTACCGACGTCGTGCAAAGTCCGACCTATGTCCTTATGAAAAAATACGCGCTGCCTGAGGGGCTCAATGTATTTGGGCAACCGCGGTTTAAAACGTTGATACACATAGACGCATACCGCCTGACGTCCGCGGAGGAGTTTGCCGCACTGAAGCCTGAAGAATTTCTGCGCGATCCGTCGGTCATCGTGGTGATCGAATGGCCCGAGCGCGTGAAAGGCGCACTCCCGCGGCCCGACTTGATACTCAATTTTTCGTCAGCAGGCACAGCCCCGGAAGAGCGGTATATTGAGATGGTCCATGACTAAGACTACAAAACGCCTCGTCATACTCGATACCCACGCGATTTTGCACCGGGCGTATCATGCGCTGCCGGATTTTAGTTCGAGCAAAGGCAAGCCCACCGGCGCGCTCTACGGCCTTATTTCGATGCTCGTTAAAATAATCAACGATTTAAAACCCGACTACATCGCCGCCGCGGTTGACCTGGCGGGGCCGACCTATCGCCACGCCGCGTTTAAAGACTACAAAGGCAAGCGCGTTAAAACCGAGGACGCGCTCGTCGAGCAGATTAAAGAAACGCCGCGCGTGTTGAAGACGCTCGGCATCCCCGTATATTCGAGCGAAGGGTTCGAGGCCGACGATGTCATAGGCACGATCGTCGAGAAGCTAAAGAAAAAAAACAACCTCGAACTTATCATCGCGTCCGGCGACATGGATACGCTGCAGCTTGTTGACGACCAGCGCGTGCGCGTCTTTACGCTCAAAAAAGGTCTCTCTGACACTATCCTCTACGATGAGCGCGCCGTGTTGGAGCGATTTGGGTTTGGACCGCAAGCCATCCCCGATTACAAAGGGTTGCGCGGCGATCCGTCCGACAACATCCCCGGGGTCAAAGGGGTCGGCGACAAAACCGCGACCGCACTCATCACCGCATTTGGGACGATAGAGGAATTATATACAACGATTGCCAAAGATCCTGAAAAAGTGCTCGCGGCGGGCTGCAAGGAGGGGATGCTGCAAAAAATTAAAGAACAGGAGGAGGAAGCACGGTTCAGCAAGATGTTGGCCGAGATTCGCCGTGATGTGCCGGTTGAGTTTGCATTGCCGGACAAACCTTGGGTCGAACACGCACATCCTCACGAGGTGCTCTCCATGCTTTCGGAGTTTGATTTTCGCTCGCTTATCCCGCGGGTGACGAAACTCTTTGGCACACCGGCGTTGTTTCAGCCGGAGACGAAGGAGCCTTCCGAGGAGGTGGATGCGCAGGAGTTTGCCGAAGTTTCTTTGGCGGTTTCGGTCTTAGACTCGAACATAGCCGTACCGACGCTTGATGATATGTATTACCTGGGAAAAAGCAATGAGTTTGGCAAAGCCAAGGAGCATATTTTGAAAGAAATTGAAGATCGGAAGCTACAGTACGTGTACGAAAAAATAGAATTGCCGCTTATGCCGGTGTTGCGACGGATGGAAAAGCGCGGGGTACTCATAGACAAAGCGTTTTTGCAAAAACTGTCCGTACAGTATCACCACGAGCTTGAAAAAATAGGGAAGCGTATCTACAAAGCCGCGGGAGGCGAGTTTAACATCAATTCTCCGAAGCAGCTCGGCGATGTGCTCTTCGACACGTTGCAGCTTGCAACAAAAAATCAAAAAAAGACCGCGGGCGGTCAGCGCTCGACCCGCGAGTCCGAACTGGTCAAAATGAAGTCGCTGCACCCTATCATCGACGAAATTCTTGCGCACCGCGAGTTGCAAAAACTCCTCTCCACGTACATCGACACCCTCCCCACGCTTCTCGACTCGGACGACCGGCTGCACACCACGTTTATCCAAATCGGCGCGGCCACCGGGCGGCTTGCCTCTCAAAACCCCAACCTCCAAAATATTCCTATCAAGAGTGAACTCGGTCGCGCGATACGGCACGCTTTTGTTGCAAAACGAGGCTCGGTGCTCGTGGCGTTCGACTACAGCCAGATAGAGTTGCGTATCGCGGCGTTTCTGTCGGGCGACGAAGCGTTGGCAGAAATTTTTAAACGCGGGCGCGACGTGCATACCGAGGTTGCCGCGCGCGTGTTTGGGGTTAAAGAAAGTGCGGTATTGCCCGAGATGCGCCGGAGAGCGAAGGTGATTAACTTCGGCATCCTCTATGGCATGGGGGTGAGCTCGCTGCAGCAAGCATTGGGCACGACCCGGGCTGAAGCGCAAAAATTTTATAATGATTATTTTGAGGCATTCCCGCGGCTGGCTGCATATATCGAGGAGGTAAAAGCGGATGCGGCGCGGCGCGGCTACACCGAGACGCACTTTGGCCGCCGCCGCTACTTTGAAGGCATCAAATCCCCGATACCGTACGTACGCGCTTCGGCGGAGCGCATGGCTATCAACGCGCCCCTGCAAGGCACGCAGGCCGACTTGGTGAAGCTCGCCATGATTGAGATCGACGCGCTGTTTGAAAAAGAGGGGCTTCGGGACAAAGCGCACCTGCTCTTGCAGGTGCATGACGAGTTGGTGTTTGAGATAGAGGAGCCGCTTGTAGAAAAGTTAAGCCTTAAAATCAAAGAAAAGATGGAGCACATAGTGCCGGACAAAGAAAGAAAAGGCATACCGTTTATCGCCGAAGGCAAGGTAGGCAAAAATTGGGGCGAAATGGAAAAAATATGATTATCGTTAAAGTTTCTCCGCAACTTGTGAGGACCTTTGCTACACAAGTTGCGGCTGCACCTGAAGAACTGCGATGGCAAGACATGAGTATCGAAGAATTGACCGCACTTGCCTCAACGCAGGCTCTTTTTGGCGGCACACAAACGTTCGTGCTCGCCGGGGCCATCGCGAGTGAGCGAGGACAAGAGTTTTTAGATATGGCAAAAACATTTGCCGAGTCGCCCCACACATTTATTTTTGAAGAAGAGAAGTTGCTCAAAGCGCCGGCGCACATTTTAGAAAAAGCTGGAGCGAAGATAGAGAAGTCCGCCCAAGGCGGATCGGCCTTGGGCCGAAAAGAATGGAAGTTTGACCAGTTTGGGGTTGCTGCGGCACTTGGCGCCAAAGACCGTAAAAAACTTTGGTTAGGGCTCATGGCCTCGTTTCGCGCCGGCGAAAAAGCTGAAGCAGTGGCGGGGCTTTTGGCATGGAAGGCGCGCGCAATGCGCGATGTAAATCTTTCGCGTGAACTTACGTTCATGTACCACGACTCCCACCGCGGCGCGGGCGACCTTGAACTTTTACTCGAGCGTTTTGCGCTGAAACTCTAGCTGTTTTTGGTTTTTTGTTGTAAATTATCGAGTATTCCGCCCATGTCGTCGATGGGGCGGTCAGACCGCCCATAGCTCAGTTGGTAGAGCGGCTCCCTTTTAAGGAGAAGGTCCTTGGTTCGAATCCAAGTGGGCGGACAAATGGAAGTTAAAACGAAATGGGTTGTCGGGTTTTTATTTCGCAACAATACAGAAGTTGCGCTTATTTCCAAAACTCATCCTGCGTGGCAGGCAGGCAAACTGAATGGCATTGGTGGAAAAATGGATGAAGGGGAAATGCCTATTGTGTGTATGCAACGGGAATTTTTAGAAGAAGCAGGGGTGGCCGTTAGTGACTGGAAAGAATTTGCCTTACTTAACGTACAAGACGGAGAAGTGCACTTTTTCGTAGCGCACGGTGATTATAAATTGCAATCGCAAACCGACGAGATAGTGAGTTGGTATGCTGTCGCCGATTTAAAAAAATTGCCCATCATTCAAAATCTTGAATGGCTTGTTCCACTGGCACTCGACCCGGGCAGCAAGTATACGGTTGTAGAGTACTTTCAAACTCATGAAGGAAACGAGCGGTATGTATAACTATCCTATAGGACAACTAAACATACTATTTTAATCTGCGTGTTAAGTGAAATAGCGCAATGCCGGCGGCGACGGAGACGTTGAGAGATTCTTTTCCTCGTCTAGTGTGACGAGGGTGGTGAGCCTGTCGAACCATTGCGCGATGCATGGGGATTTCGAGGACACGGTCGCAGAGTGTGAGCGCTGGGGCCGAGAGCCCGCGCACTTCGTTGCCCAACACTACTGCGATTTTTTGTTTTGGCTTAAATTCAAAAAGAGATTTTGCGCGCGAATCTTGCTCGATCGCAACAATTTCATAGCCGTCTTTTTTCAATCGTCTCAAAACGGGCGCGAGTTGTTTCGAAGTAGAATAAGGGACCGTTTTTTCGGCGCCAAGCGAGACTTTTACAAACTCTTTACGGATCTTGCCGCGCGGGTCGGTGAGAGAGGGAGTGTAGCCCGAGAGGATTATTTTAGACACGCCCGCTGTATCTGCAGTGCGAAAAATAGACCCCACATTGTGCGCGCTGCGAATATTGTGAAGCACCACAACCAGAGCATTTTCTCGGCGCATGTTCCTTTCGTTAGAGTGGGAGGTCGTAGGCAAAGGCCCCTGCGCCAGAGAGGAGGAGCGAAAAGGAAATTACGATCAACAGGATAACAGTTGTATTGGACAGTATGACGATGTGCGGATGGCGGCGGTTTAGCCATAATCCGATGCAAAATCCGACAATCGCCAAGAGCGAGGCTATTTGCGTGTAGTATCCAACGGAGAGCGCGACACCAACGATTACGTTGAAGATAATAGAAAGTGTAGGAAAAGCGGTAGACCGAGCACGTGTAATTTCACTCCTGCGCTGCCATTGTTGATGCGCGAGATAAAACAGCATGCCAGCGACCGCCACGCGCAGGAGTGTCGGGGCAAAAAATGCAAACATGAGGAGGTCGGGGAAAGGGTTAAGCATAAAATTATATTAAGGAGTAAGGCCTTCGGGGTTGGAGGGAGGCGTGGTTGTTGATCCTTGAATGATGCCGCTGCCGTCTGCGGGGATAATCACTTGCGGTGCCGTCGGCGGCGAGAGGAAGTAGCCGCTCAAATCCGCACGCGAGGGTCCGCCAAACATAAACCATCCTATCGTAACCGCCGCCAAAAAGCCGATAAGCGCCAGCGCTATCCCCGCGGGGTTGGCTTTTGATTTTTCTTCATCCGCCATGGCTCAATGATACCCTAACTTTTTCAGTTGCTCCTGCGCCACCTTGCGGTCGCTCCAGGGCTCTTTGGTGCCATGGGCGCGACAGATGCATGGGTCGGTCCCTTTGCCGGTGATGAGCACCGCATCTCCCTCGCCTGCTTCTTTAAGCGCTTCGCGGATGGCTTTGGCTCGGTCGCGGATTATGTGCGGTTTGTGTTTTACGAATCCTTTGACAATATCGGCAATTATTTTTTGCGGGTCTTCGTCATACGGATCTTCATCGGTCAAAAAGGCGATATCGCAAAACTGGTCGGCGATCTCTCCCATGCGCGGACGCTTCCAGGTGTCGCGTCCGCCGCCGGTCGAGCCTAACACGCACACGAGTTTGCGTTTGACTCCGGGCGTCGAGGATGGCCCGTAGGTTTCATACAATGCCTTGAGCGAGTCGGGCGTGTGTGCATAATCGACGACCACCGTGAACGGCTGCCCTTGTTCAACACGCTCTGCGCGGCCGGCAATGGCCGGCATGCGCTCGAGTGCTTTTTTAATCGTAGGGAGGGGGATGTCCATCGCTTCGCAGAGCACCAATGCGGCGAGAACGTTTTTGAGATTAAACACTCCGGGGAGCGGGACGGTAAACAACTCTCCCCGGCGCCACACAAACCGCACGCCGCGGTCGGTGGCATTGTATGGCTCGGCATCCGTAAGCGAAAAAGGGGTGCATACTTCGACTTTTGTCGCCAAAAAATCTTTGCCGTATTTATCGTCGGCGTTCGCCACGATGTAGCGCGGGCGCTTGGCCGACTCTTCGAGATGTTTGGCAAGCGAGAGTTTTGCCGCAACATAGTTCTCGAGCCCGCCGTGCGACTCGAGATGCTCGGGCGCAAGATTAGTGAACACCAGCGCGTCGAGCTCGATCCCTTTGTGCCGAAATTGCGCCGCGCCCTCGGAGGTCATCTCGATGATTGCATGGGTCGCCTTTTTTGAAACCGCTTTGCGTAAAAATTGCTGCAGAAAAAACCTCCCCGGCATGGTCATTTTGTACAAATTCGGTTCGCTTGTGCCGCCGATCGCAAAACGAATCGTCGAGGCGACCGCGGTCGTGTATCCTGCCTCGCGCAAAATAGCGTCGATGAGTTCGACGGTGGTCGACTTGCCCTTGGTGCCGGTTACCGCAATGACGAAAAGGTTCTTTGCAGGAAAGCCGTAAAATAATGCGCCGAGATACGCAAGTACAAGATGGTACGCGCCGAGTACGGCGCGAGGGGTCATGTGTTTGATGAGTTCTTTCATGCTGATCGGCTGCCAAGGTGTTTGAGCGCTGCAGAAAGCCTTTCACGAACCCCCTCTGCCTTGTCTCCAATACCCTTGAGCGCATGGCGCGACTCATCGGCACGATACCCCAACGCCATCAATGCTTCAATGACCTCCGCATCCGAGCCTAGAGCGGCGCCTGCCGTGCCTTTGTGCTCGGCAAGTTTGTCGCGCAGCTCAACCACGATGCGCTCGGCGCTTTTTTTGCCTATGCCGAACACCTTGGTGAGCGTCGAAGCATCGCCTTGCGCCACCGAACGCTTAAGCGAAGCGACATCGGCAACGTTCAAGATGCCGAGCGCCGTTTTAGGACCAACTCCTTGCACGCTGCAAAGCAGTTTAAAAAAGCCGAGCTCATCTTGCGAAGGGAATCCATACAGGTCGAGTGCATCTTCGCGCACCACCGTGTGGATACACAGAGACACGTGCGCGCCATCCTGCATCGAGAGCGCCACCGCAAGCGGCATGCGCACGCAGTACCCAACGCCTCCGACATCGATGAGCGCGGCATTCTCGGAAGTGAGCCCTGCAAAGGTGCCCGTAAGCTTGCCTATCATATACTTATAGAGTACTATCCTCGCATGGCAATTACCAAGTCGGCCAAGAAAGCGTACCGCCAATCCCTTCGCAAGAAGGTTTTTAATGATGCGCGCCGGGAGGCGCTCCGCGGGGCACTCAAGGCCGCCCGCGAAGCATCAAAAAGCCTGCCTGCCGGCAGGCAGGGCGACGCAAAAACGCTCGCGGCCGCATACCAAGCGATAGACAAGGCACTTAAGCGCGGACTCATCAAAAAAAACACCGCCGCGCGGCGCAAAGCCAAGGTCGCCAAACTCCTTTCGACAAAGTAAAGTAGAGAGACTGCTCCCGTCGTTCAATGGATAGGACGTATCCTTGCGGAGGATATGATGTAGGTTCGATTCCTACCGGGAGCACAATGTTCGGGGAACATTGTGCTGGCCACAGGCGCGTCGGCGCCGAGGCGGGGTCGCGGAAATTTTCAGCAGAAAATTATCTGTGACCACAGTACAATAAAAATCCAGCTCCCGTAGTTTAATGGATAGAATGCCTCCCTCCGAAGGAGGCGATGCAGGTTCGATTCCTGCCGGGAGCACCACGTGTTTTATAGTCCGAAGATCTCCGCGAGATGCTCGCCCATGTGCGGCTCTTGCTCCTCTTCTTTTACATAGTCACGCAAATGCGCGCGCACCTCGTCGCCTTGCGCGCGCGAGTCTAAGGGCAGCGCCAGGTGCGGCATGAGAATTCCGCCCGTTGTTAAAAAAAGTCGCGGCGGATCGGCATCTTCCTCAACCCAAAACGAATGGATGGTGGGGTAGGCGTACATCGTGCCATCTATGATAATGCCGCGCGTGTTGATGCGGATCATGTGCTCGCGCGGCCCGCGCGACGCCAAAAAACCGATAGAACCCGCGCCCACCAGCAAAATAATCGCTAGAAGCCCGTTGTTAAACCACACCGCGAGCGCGGCGCCGACGATGCCGAGCGTCCCGAGCGTCCAATACCAGTCGCTCGAGCGTTCTCTGTGCTCGTGGGTGTGCACCTCCCAGGTTATCGTCTTCTCCTCGGGCATTTGCTCTTTAGTATACCGCCTTTTTGTGTTCAAGGACGAGAAATTTTGACATTTAAATTACCTTATGTTATTCTACAAAGAGTTGTCTTAAGAAGAAGGGAGGTGAGTTTCATCGAACCGACGTTAGTTGAGCGGTGGCAGCAGCTCCGCGAGAAGTATCCGGACGCAGCTGCACAAATCAAACAAATCATTTGCGCGCTCTATGCGGTGCGCAATGACAGGGAACAATTCGACGGAGGTCTAAATGCGCTTCAAGAAGAACTCACCAACGGTGTGTTGAATACATTGGCGCTCAATGCCACCGACAGACAGGCGCTCGCCATATGGGCGCAGGCCATGGGGATGATCTTCCTCGTTGGCAAAGAACAAAAACTCAAGGGCCGCCATCGTCACTGACGAGGGCGGCCCTATCTCTTTTGAGTTGCGAGCATTTCCTGGAGTTGCAAATCGAAATCGGCGGCTATGGCCCAGTCTTTGATAAAGTCGCGGTCTTGCATTACTTTATCTGAAAATACGACGACCGTATTTGGATTTTTGTTCAAGTCGTGCGCGTTCATACCCGCTACCCACTTAAGTATTTTATGTTCAGGCAGCAAGTTCATCGTTGCGGCGCTTTGGATTGTGGAGGTCATAATCTGCAGGGATTTAATAAGATTGTTGTGTGCACGGACACGGGCTTCATCGGTCTTGACGAACTGTTCCTGCATGTCTCTGCCGCCGCCCGCGGCGAGGCGTTTGAGTGTGTGGAATCGAAGCACGGTGCGAATATATTCAGCGACGTTGCGTTTGATAGATATAGAACGGCCCGCGATCAAATTGCGGACTTTTGTTTCTTCAGCAAGGTCGTTCTCTGGAGTACCTTTTGCCCTATCCCCTGCGAGGGTTGCGTCAATAGCGTGTACCGCACGTTCAGTGCTTACATCCAAGACCGCAAGGGTGGGTACGTTGCCGGCCGTATATTCGCGATACAGCGGATAACATTCGAGGCGGCTCAGGTCATCGCGGATTTCGGTCAGCAATTTTTCACTGAGCGGTATCTCTCCATTAACAATTTTGTCGTGGTTGGTATGAATCTTTGCCGCTACATCTTCTTCAACGGCTGAAATTTCCTGAGTTGGGGGCTTTTCTTGCATACAGGCAGTATAGCTCAGTGCGGAGGGGGTGAGATTCTCCGCCGAGGTCTCGGCATAGAGCTATCCAAAAAAACAAAAGAGGGCTGGTCGGCCCTCTCTCTGCAGCCCGCCGCAACCTCACTTCTGCGGCGGTTTGTTCTTTTTGTCGATAACTGGGAGCATCGGTGAGAAACCGTATTTGGCTTCCAACTCCACAAATGCAATCCTGACAACTTCGACATCAGAAGTTGCCCCGAGGTGTAGTCGAAGGCGCTCAAAACGCGAACCAAAAGATGCGGGGAAAGAGAAATTCCGCCGAATCAGTGGAGAACCAGCTTTTTTTCTGGCCATCACATTCTTCCTATTGTTGGGAAACAGCGAGCTTCGGCTAGCTTAGCTTAAATACAAAAACACGTAAAGCCAAGCCTCGGCATAGGTCCGATAAAAAAGTCTGACTGCGGAGGGTGCAGGACTCGAACCTGCAAGGGCTTTCACCCGCTAGTTTTCAAGACTAGTGCCTTACCATTCGGCGCAACCCTCCGTTCTTTAACCAACTTTTCTCTAAGTAGTGTTCCTCATAATGGCAATTTGGGCAAATTAATTCCAAATTATTCAAGTCGTTGTTATTCCTATCCCGGTTTTTATGATGTACTTGCAGTATCTCTTCTTTACTATAACCACAACGCTCGCACCCGCTCCCCCTTGTAGCCATCAATCGTAACTTTAGACCACGTTGATAAATCACCTTATCGTGCGGCCTCCCCATTTTGTAACGAATACCGGCCCGATGTTTGTTCGCACAGGTTCTACTACAAGTCTTTTTGTTGGAGCCAGCAAGAATGGGAGTATTACAAATTACACACGGCTTTTCTTTTCTACTTGCGATTCCATAGCACTTTTGACCACAAAATGCCCTGCCTTTACTTCGCTGAAGCTCGATGGGGCGCCTGTAGATCCTAACGTTGCATACTACGCAGGCAACATTTGGTTTACGTCTGTACTCACCCATTCGACCAGTATACCAAAAAAATTCATGAAAACCAGCCTCTACTGTAAACTTGCTATGTGAAATACTTAGGTATAGATTACGGCACCAAACGCATTGGGGTTGCAGTATCTGACGACGAAGGCAGGGTGGCCTTCCCCTTGATGGTGATGGAGTCGGGGGCGCAAGCGCTTTCGGCCGTTGCGGCGCTCGCACAAAAAAATAACGTGCAAAAAATCGTGATAGGCGAGTCGCGCAACCTGCACAACGAGCCTAACCCGGTGATGGAGGACATTGAACAGTTTAAAAAAGATCTTGAGGAACTCACGAAGCTGCCCGTGGCATACCAGCAGGAGTTTTTTACCAGCACCGAGGCGGCGCGGCAGTTTGCGCCGCAAGACTCGCGCAAGGCCAACCCTGTGCACGAAGCGCTTGACGCCTCGGCCGCAGCGCTGATTTTACAAAGTTACTTGGACAGTAAAAAATAGTTTCTCCGAGTACGCAAATTTCTTGCTAGAAATTTGCTCAAGCTTCGCGCCAGTCGCGCTGCAGAGCCTCTACGAAACCAATTTTTTCCTGTAGAATCGAATTATGGATCAAATTTCACTCGACGAGTTTAAAAAAGTTGAAATAACCGTAGGCGAGATCATGAGCGCCGAAAAAATAGAAGGCAGCGAGAAGCTGCTTAAACTCAAAGTAAACTTCGGAGCCGAAGAGCGCCAAGTACTCTCGGGTATTGCGGCATACTATCCAGACCCGAGCGCCTTGGTGGGTGTCCGCTGCCCGTTTGTCACCAACCTTGCGCCGCGCACGATGATGGGGCTTGAGAGTCAGGCGATGCTGCTTGCCACGGGTGGCGACCCAGAAAACCCTTTTTCACTTTTTATATCAACCGCCGCGCCGGGCTCTAAGGTGCGCTAACCAGCATGGAAACCGGCGTCACCAAACATCAAATAATTTCGAGTCTCATCAGCCTCACGGTCATCGTGGGCGGGCTCTACCTTGTCTTCCGTTACTTCGGCATCACCGAAGTTGAGGCCGCGGTGGAGCGTGCGGGCTTGTGGGCGCCACTTGTCCTCGTTGTTGCCAAAGCGGCAACGATTGTTATTGCACCGCTCGGCGGCTCGCCGCTGTACCCGCTCGCGGGAGCGCTGTTTGGGTTTTGGAAGGGGACGGGACTCCTCATCTTGGGCGACGCGTTGGGCGGGACTATCGCCTTTTACTTGAGCCGCATCTTTGGCCGGCATCTGGTCGAGAAATTAATCGGCGGCGACCAGCAATTTCTTGGCCGCGCGCTGCGCATGATGGGGAGCGTGAAAGGATTTTTTATTGCTCGAGTATGCTTCATGCCCCTGCCGGAGGTGGTTGCCTATGGCGCAGGGCTCACGCGGATTAATTTTTTTCCATTCATTCTTATCTACACGCCAGTCGGTGCCATCCCGGCGATGGTGCTCGCGGGCGTGGGCTCGGTACTGACGATGGGCGATTGGTGGATACTGCCTGCCGCGCTCTTTGCCGGCGCGCTCATCATCCCGATAGGTTTTTTAGTGTTCCGCTCGGTTTTAAATGAGTGGGAAAAGGCAGGGGAATAGTTTATTATGCCGAGGTGTGGCCTTGCCCCTGTAGTTAAATGGATATAACTGCGGACTTCTAAGCCGCTATTCGAGGTTCGATTCCTCGCGGGGGCGCAGAAAATAATGAGTTATACTATTTGTAGGCTCCTCCTATTATTTTTTTAGTGATACGTATTGTATGAAAGAAAATATCATAACCTTCGCGGCCGCAGGGTTGCGTTTTGTGCTCGGCTGGTTCATGTTTTTTGCCGGCATCGAGAAAGTGCTCGACCCAAACTGGACGGCAAGCGGTTTTCTTGCAGGCGCCAAGACCTTCCCTGCATTTTACGCATGGTTTGCCTCTCCTGCGCAGAGCGTCTGGGTAGACCCGCTCAATGCTTGGGGTATCACGTTGGTCGGCGTCGCGCTCCTCATTGGAGTTTCGGTGCGGCCTGCGGCACTTGCAGGCGCGCTTCTCATGATTATCTATTACTTCCCGCATGTGGCGTATCCGTTCGTGATACCGCACGGGTTTATTGTCGAAGAGCATATCATCTACGCGGTGGCGTTTGTGCTTGTGGCATATCTGCCCGCTGCGCGCGCCTTCGGTTTGTCGCGTCTGCTGCGGCAAACATTTCTAGCCCGTGTTCCCCTTATACGCGCGCTCATCTAGGCCCAGCTTTACGCGAAGCCACGGGCACCATAGAATGTGCCTGCGCACGCTTAGCTCAGTTGGTAGAGCAACCCGTTTACACCGGGTAGGTCGCAGGTTCGAGTCCTGCAGCGTGCACCCAGTATGGAGCCAACGATTATTTTTGAAGACGACTCAATAATTGTCGTTAATAAACCCGCAGGTTGGCAGGTCATCCCCGACAGGCACGCCGAGCGCAAAACGCTTGAAGCGTGGCTCAAAGAAAAATACGGGGAGATTTTTATAGTGCATCGCACCGACCGTGAGACCTCGGGCGTGCTTGTCGTGGCGCGCACCGAAGCCGCGCGCGATTTTTTGAAAGAGCAATTTAAAAACCGCGAAGTGCAAAAGACCTACCGTGCGTTTGTGTACGGGTTGTTGCCCGAGCGTGGAGTCATCGACAAACCCATCGGCTCGACGCGCGGTGGTCTTGGCCCGCGTTCGGCAAAAAATCCGTATGGGCAGTTGCGCGAAGCGACAACCATTTATCGCCGCATCGCTTACAATGCCGAGGCGTCTTACGCCGAGGTGTTTCCTAAAACCGGCCGCACGCACCAGATCCGCGTGCATATGGCGAGCATTCAGCACCCGATAGTTTGCGACCAGTTGTATGCTTCCGGCCGGCCGGCACTCCTCGGGTTTAAACGCCTCGCGCTCCACGCGCTTTCTGTATCCTTCACACATCCCCAGGGCAAGAAAATATCTTTTGAGGCGCCGTTGCCGGAAGATTTTTTGGAGGCAGAGCAAGAATTGCGAAAAGCTTGAGCCCGTGTTACAGTCTTTCGGTCATGGCAGCATCAAGCGTCAAAATTTCACCAGTCAATATGAGCCAGCGCTCGGCCCTCGGCATCCATGCCGGGGACACGGTGCGTGTCTGGCAGAAAATCGAGGAGCTCAAGATCTCGAAAGGCAAAAATAAAAAAGAAGTTACCACCCGCAATGTCCGCCGCCAGGCATTCGAGGGGTTGGTACTCGCGGTGAAGCACGGCACCGAGCCGGGCGCCACCTTTACGGTGCGCAAGGTGAGCTTGGGCGTGGGGGTGGAGCGCATCTTCCCGCTGTACTCGCCGATGATCGACGAGATCGAAGTGCTGCGCCGCGCACGCACCCGCCGCGCGAAACTCTACTTTATCCGCCGCAAAGCAACCAAGGAGGCAAGGCACGCGATGCGCAAGCAGCAATCAATCAATATCTCAACCGCAGACACGGCCGAGGAACCCGCAGCCCCTGCTGAGGAAAACTCTACTCAAGAAGCTCAAACTGCAGTAGAGTAACTTTGTTCGACATACTGCCCGGCCTGCCTGCCGGTAGGCAGGGTGTTGAAATTGGTAATTAACTAAATATGTTTTGGGTTTATGCGTTAAAAAGCGTAGTAAGAAACTATATATACGTCGGCCTAAGTTCAAATGTTGAGCGGAGGTTGAGGGAGCATAATTCTGGGAAGTTAAGAACTTCGAAACCGTACCGACCCTTTAATCTCATTTATAAAAAAGAGTTCGCGACAAGAGCCGAAGCAAGAGATGAGGAAAAGCGCTTAAAGACCGGTAGTGGAAAAGAGTTCCTAAAGTCTCTATAATCAAAAAGTTCGATCGTTTGCCCGGGTGTTGAAATTGGTAGACATTTATCCTTGAGGTGGATAAGCCCGCAAGGGCGTGGAGGTTCGAGT
>JBBTSH010000007.1:0-15251 GCA_038064795.1 Patescibacteria group bacterium
GAACCAAGATAAATAGCTCCAGAGGCTATTGTCCTACCATTAGACGACCCGGCAAAAACTATATTAGAATATATGTTTTTTAAGGTGCCGTCTACCAGATGCTGACTTAAAATATTTTCTCTTTTTCGAGCGTCAATCCGATTGGCAAACTCTTCCGTGTGCAACAACCTCCATGGTGTGTGTCGTTTAGTATAAAAATGTTTTTTTGCGTTATGCTCCTCTAAATGACGTTCAACATTATCAGTCATACCAACATACGACTTTTGGGTACTGAGACTTTGCAAAATATAAACCCAGTATTTCATGTTGTCCTACCCGCCTCGACTCGACGTCTAGGCGAGGCGGGCCATTAGACGACCCGGCAATAAGAATCACCGCAATACACCATCAGTGGACCCGGCAATGGGGTTACTGTAAAGGTTTTTCAGAATAAAATCCACCCGCTCTTTGAGCGGGAGTACCGGCACATGCACAATAGGAATACCAAGCGAGGTATACACCTCGACAAGCAGTTCGTGGATTTTTTGCTGAGCTGCCGCATCTTCGGTACGCGCATAATCTTTTACCAAAGGAAGCGGGGCGAGCATAAATGCTTTTTTGTATGAAGTATTCTGTAGCGCAGTTTTAATTTGATCATCTTCAGGCAGATTTAAAAAGCGGTAGTACGCAAGGGCGTCGGGTACTGCCCTATCAAAAAATATGACCTCACCGCGAGAAAGGGTCTTTTCCTGGGCGATCTGCATTTGCAGAACACGTTTTTGAAACTCAACTTGATTCTTTTTTATTTCATCTACGCTCCTGCCCGCAACGCGCTGCGTATCTATGTAATGGCGCGCATGCTCGATAGTAGTTATGTAGCCGCGCGCAGAAAGCTCCCGCACTGTTGTGGTTTTACCCGAGCTGGGGCCTCCTGTGATAACGTACCAATTGTTCACCAGCCAATTTTATAACAGAATCAGTGTTCAATGAACGGTACGAACACGAATCCGGGAAATTTTGTAACCTCAAATGTTTCATCCGGTTTTTTTACTTCAAGGATGAGCGCATTTTCTTTGGGGTAGATCATGCGGCCGTTAATGATAAGCTGCGCTCGCCATGCCTTAGGCACGCTGATGACTTCGGCGGCGACAATAATGCGGTCAAACGGAGCCGCTTCGGCGTAGCCGCTTTGGCCAGACATGCATAGCGTCCGTACTCGGCTCGCAAGATGCGGATATTTTTGGAGATTCTGCGCGCCCTCGCTGCACAACCCCGGCACTATCTCAAACGCATATACCCGCCCCGACGGCCCCGTGAGATGCGCGAGAAGCGCAGTTTGCCAGCCAGACCCGTAGCCTACCTCAAGAATGATATCGCCCGGTCGGACATGGAGTTGCTCGAGCATGAAGACAACAGTGTACGGTTGCGAGATCGTCTGTCCGCCTGCGATAGGCAACGCCGTGTCTTCGTACGCCGCGTACTTTAACTCTTCGGGAAGAAAGTCGGCACGGTCAATTTCTTCAAGTGCGCGGATTATCGCCGGCGAATGTAGTACTCCCCTCTCTTTCAATTGTTCAATCAGTTTCGGCATAATAACTACAGGACGAGAGATTCAGGAGTTTCTAATTGCTCTTCCGCATAGTGTTCTGCTTCCTTTTTCAACTTACTGGACAATCCCCTCTTTTTCCGGACCGGCTTAATGCCTTTGTTTTTGACTATGCCCTCAAGCCGAGGAACCACATTATGCTGCTGCGCCTCGTGCTTACGATGGCGCGGTATCGACATTGGTTTCTTATTGTTCATAAATCTATTTTTTATTGATTCTACCTCACACCTTTCCTTTTGATGAACGGATAGTGGCGACACTAGACTCTGCCGAGAACAGCAAGCCCTAGCAATGCATTGATCCAGTTTTGCCACATAGTATTTTTATAAATTAGTGCCCCTCTAGTAATGGCGGGGTGAATCTCGGATCCACTCCTGATTCGACCTATGTATCG
Source organism: Patescibacteria group bacterium (assembly GCA_038064795.1). GTDB lineage: Bacteria > Patescibacteriota > Minisyncoccia > Phycocordibacterales > SBAW01 > GWA1-54-10. The sequence continues at coordinate 1,980 of JBBTSH010000007.1, forward strand.
TCGAACCAAAATTACAAAGAAGCCATTACTAGAGAGGGAAGTTTTGCATACGACGGAGGCGGCTGGTGATTGCAGGGTTTCACAGCGACTATCCGACGGCAGAATTGCTGCCGTCGGGATGCGCAGACGGTCAGCCGAACGACGACTCATCGAGAAATTTTTTGATGGCGTTGGCCAAAGGCGCCGGCACATTCTTTGCGGCGGCCTGGAGCAGCCGCTTGTGCAGCGCTTCGACCTTTTTACGCCGCGTAATATCATCGAGTACCTGAACATAGAAGAGTCGCCCGCCCGATGTAACGGGGAAGATGGTTGTCGAAAGGTTGAAAAGGTCGCCGTTCTTCTTTTTGTCAATAATCTCATTGGACTGAAAATGCTTGCCCGCGTAGAGCGTTTTCCACATGCGTTCGTATACTTCTCGAGACGTTTTATCGCTCCGGAATATTTCGGGATTTTTACCGCGCACTTCCTCAAGCGAGTAACCGAACAGTTCCTCCCAAGACGGATTGACGTATTCAATCTCTATCTTCTCATTGGTGATAAGGAGCGGCTGGGGCGAACGTTCCGCAAGAAGACGAAACAGTTGTTCGTCCCGCGAACGGTCTTCGCCATTACTGCGGCTCCAAAGCTCTTCAAAGAAAGCCTTTTTGGTGTCGGATACCCCCGGATCTTCGATAAGCACCGCAGTCGGCATTTTTTTGTTAAGGGAGACGACGGCGACCTTGTTGCCGTAAATGAGCACTGTGGCGCTTATAGGCACATCGCGTGGCATGTATCGCGTCTCGCGCAGTTCCTTGCCGTCACGGGATTTTAACTCTTCGGCTACCACGGTTTTCGGAATAAGCAGGCGCATGCGCAGATAGCGGCTCATGCGCCGCTCAATAAAGTCCTCCATAAACCCGCGTCCGAGCAGGTTTATCCATTCATCCCACGGTATGATGCCGAGCATATGCTGTCTGGTTTCCAGCATATCTTCGTGAATGAGTTTGATTTCGTCTATGCCCTCGAAAATTTTGACATGAGGCCGCCCGGGCATCTTGTCCGATTTGCGCAATGCCGTGAGCGCCGGCATCGCCGTACTGACCATCTCTTCCCGCTGTTTGAGCTGTTCCAGCAGGCGCTCGGGACGTTCGGCGACCCAATATTTGTAGCGGTTTTTGACATAAAAATTCATTAGGCCGTTCTTGTGGAGCGTGTTCACGATGACCTGCACCGAGCTGCGCGGCAGTTTAAGTTTCAATGCAATATCGGAGACATGGCACTCGCCCAATCCAAGCGCGGTCAAATATACCTTCGCCTCATTTGGCGTGTATCCCAATTGTTCTACGATCTTCTGGGTCTGCATACGTATATTCTAGCTAAAACATAGCAGCGGCCGCGTACTCTTTTTTTAGCTTTAGGAGGTCGTCTATTTCCCAACCGGGATGTCCTTGAATACCTGGTGGCCATCGTGCTCGGCAAATGCATAATCAGCCCAACGGATCCAAGTTGGTCTGATCCACACGACGACTGTTTCTACCGGATCGAGTTTCGTAATAGGCCCATAAAACCACGGGTTCGAATTGAGCACTGCCAATAATTCTTCTTTTTTCTTTGCCGCTTCTTCGTCAAGCGAGATATCCATGGCCATGCCTTCGATCTGCAGCGTTTGGGGCATATCCGGCGTCGATACCGTAAATGCAACTTGCGGATGGGCCTGGATTGCCTTGAACTTCCGTGTAGTTATGAGCGTCAGGATATAGATATTGAAGTAGTCGTCGGCAACGTAATAAACCATGCTGCCATGGACTTGATACTGACCAGGTATAGTGCTGAGTACACCAGTTTTGTGGCGTTTGAGGAATGCAAGAGCATCTAGGCGTGCCCGTTCTGCGTCACTATCCATAATAGTTAATGCTACTCCAACCGAGCGCAATTGGCGAGGAGAACAAAGCGAGGCTATCTCACACTGCGCATATGACGACAAAATTACCGTTGCCGGGCGCAGGGATAATGCAGAAAGCTCCACCTGTTACGGTGGAGCTTTCATGCCCCTGTTCATCCCCAAAAGGAATTGAATCCTTTATGCTTTATAGTGGTCCGTTGTAGCGGATGTCCCATCCACCTATAGTATGGACCTAATGTGATGCAAGGATTATTCTCAAGAGAGGATTCGCTGGAGAGGGAGTTGAGTAACTATTTTCCAACTCTATAGCGGAAGAAACCGCTCGCTCAGCCCCCACCCCAACGAACCGCTCGAACTGTCTGTCTTGCATTTTCACGTATCCACTGAGAAAGTCATTAAAAAGACGGTAAAAGTTATGCACATATGAAAATACTCTGCATCTATAGGATCAATTTGCACGACTAACGACAACAAAAAAGTTGCCGCTAGATCGTGAGCGTCATACCGTCATAGGCGACGACGAGCGAGAGGCCGTATTTTTCTCCAAGCGCGGAAATGGCCGTATGTGAGTGTCGGATATTTCTAAAGAACCACGAGCCAAAATGAATGAAAATGATTTTCTTGGTATATGGCTTAAATAATCGGATAAGATTCGGGATACCTGCATGACCCAGCCGTTCTCCTGCAGCGTCGGTTCGGATCATGCCGCCCTCTTTAAGAAAACTACCTTCAGTTACAATGCAATCAAGTTCCCCTAGTTTTTGCCGGTAATTTTTGCGCATCCAGTACAAATCCCCCGTGTACAGAATACGCGTGCCGCTCCGCTCGATAAGATAGGCGCAGGATTTCACCTTACGACTATGGTCGGTCGGGATTGGAGTAATGCAATAAGGAGCCATGCTGACTTTTTTTGCTTTTCTAAGAAACGGGTACGTGGTCTCGGGCGCATATATCGGAACATGCGGAAGCATAAATTGTGTTCGCACAAATGCGGCATGGTCTGGATGGAGATGCGTGATAAAAATGGCTTTTGGATCGTAGTCCAGAAATTTTCGCTCCCCAAGATCAAAAAGTATCGTATCGTCAACGAGCATGCCGCTGTGGTTGCGGTGGCGGGGCGCGCTTAGCGGTATTTCACCCCTCGTGCCGAGAATGCGAATATTCATAGGGCATTAGGTAAGAGTATAAACATCTTATCGTATTAAACACGTACGCCGGTCGTTGCCGAGCACGATGGGGAGTTCGATGATGGTAACGCTCCCCTCTTTGGTGATAGTAGCACTAAGCAGTAACCCGTTGGATACGTCTTCTGAAAAATATTGGTCAAAAATAAAATTCCCGAGCGAGTAGTAGATGTACTTGCCGTGATAGAGCTCGCGCTCCTGCACGATGTGCGGGTGCGAGCCCACCACGAGCGCCGCCCCCGCGTCGACAAACTCCCGCGCGAGCGCCTGTACGCGCGGCAAGGGCGCGACATACTCCTCACCCCAGTGCGTATACACGATGGGGATATATCCCTGCGCAGCCGCTATTCCAATGTTCTGCAGAACATTGGAATAAGAATCCCCGCCAAATTCGTTGTAGTTGATAAATGCGAGCGGCACACCCCTCAATGTCGTTGTGTACATCACCTCATCACCAAAAAAATCTACTCCCGCGCTCTGCAGCCAAAACTTTGTTTGCCGCAAGCCCTCGAGACCGTAGTTCATGATGTGGTTGTTGCCGATGTTGACCAGCCGTATGTTGTGGAAATAGAGCAGCGCCGCCACCATGGGGTCAAAGGTAAAAGTAAAATTATTTTCCGAACCGGGCTTCGTGTTTTCACTCACCGAGGGGTTATTTGTAATCGGACCTTCCAAGTTGGCGACCACGAGATCCGCGCCCTTTAGCGTCGCATCGATGCACGAAAAGATATAATCCCCTCCTTGTTCGCGGATAGCGGTGCGGATAGAGCGGTCAAACAAGAGGTCGCCGCCGAAAATAATTGTCGCAGAGGGAGCGGGCTGCGGCACATGCTGTATGACTACTGTGGACTCCCGCGAGGCAAGCGCCACCATGAGCACTATCGAGAGACCTATCGCCGCCGCGCCTGGTAAGGCTCGCATACGCGTAATTATACTTTGAGCGCCACTTTGCGTTTGTACGCACTTGCCACAGGAACCGCCATGCCTTTTTTATTTTGTTTGCTGGCTGCTTTGATGAACGCCACAAAGAGCGGGTGCGGCGAGAGCGGGCGGGAAAGAAATTCAGGATGAAACTGGGTGCCGAGAAAAAACGGATGATCTTTCTGCGGGAGCTCGGCTATCTCCATCAGCCGGTGGTCGGGCGACACACCCGAAAACTTGAGCCCGTGTTCGGTGAGCTTCATGATGTACTCGGGGTTGACCTCATAGCGGTGGCGGTGGCGCTCGCGGACAGTCTCGGCCCCATAGGCGCTTTGCGCGATAGTACCCGCGCGCAGCTTGCAGGGGTAGGTGCCGAGCCTCATCGTGCCGCCGAAGTTTTTTTGCGAAATTTTTTCCTTTTGTTCGGGCATCACGTCAATCACCGGATGCGCGCTCGCAGGGTCTATCTCGGCGGTGTTGGCGTTTTTAAGCCCCACCACGTGGCGCGCAAATTCGACGACCGCAAGTTGCATGCCGTAGCAGAGGCCAAAGTACGGGATTTTGTTTTTGCGCACGTACTCGATGACTTTTATCTTGCCTTCGATGCCCGTCTCGCCAAAACCGCCGGGGATAAGCACACCGTCGTATTTAGACAACACCGTGAGCGGCGCTTTGCCGGACTCGAAATCTTTTGAACTGAGGTAGGTGATGTGGAGTTTGCAGTTTTGGCTGTATGCGGCGTGCTTAAGCGCCTCGATGACCGAGATGTAGACGTCCGAGAGCACAAACTCGCCGGATTTAAAGTACTTCCCCACTATCGCGATGTTGACCGTGTGTTTGCCGTTTTTCGACTTGCGGACGAAGGTGTTCCACTCATTAAAGTTTCCTTTGCGCTTGGGGAGGTTCAAGACTTCGCTCAAAATGTTGCCGAGCCCGTCTTTTTCATAATTTTGCGGCACATCGTAGATGCTCTCAACATCAGGCGCCGAGATAACGCGCTCCGCGGGTATGTTGCAAAAGACGGCGATCTTTTCTTTGCGCTTGGCGTCGATAGGCACCGCCGCGCGCGCCAAGATGATGTCGGCCTGCAGGCCGACCGAGTTTAAGGTGCGCGCGGCGTACTGCGTTGGTTTGGTCTTCATCTCGCCGATGTTGTGCGGGATAGGCACATAGGAGACCATCACCACCGCCACATCGCGCGGGTTGGTTTGCTTTAGCATGCGCGCCGCTTCGAGAAAGATAATATTTTGATACTCGCCTATCGTCCCGCCGATTTCAACCAGCGTTACGTCGGCCTTGGCCTTTTTCTGCGCCTCTTTGATGCGGCGGATAACCTCAAGCGGGATGTCGGGCACCACCTCGACGTTTTTGCCGCCAAACTCCAAGTTGCGCTCGCGGCGAATCACCTCGAGGTACACCCGGCCGGTCGTCATGTAGTTGATGCTCGAGAGCGTCTCGCCCAAAAATCGCTCGTAGTTGCCCATGTCTTGGTCGGTCTCGTAGCCGTCTTCGAGCACAAACACCTCGCCGTGCTCGGTCGGGTTCATGGTGCCGGCGTCTACGTTGATATAGGGGTCGATTTTAAGCGCCGTAACCTTGAACCCTTTGGATTTTAAAATGCGGCCAATGGCCGAGGTGGCGACGCCCTTGCCTATCCCCGACATCACCCCGCCGACGATGAAGATGTATTTGGGAGTTTTCTTAGAGGTCTTGCGGGAGGTCTGCATACGCATCCGTTATATCCTGAGATACCGTCGCACCGCAAGGAAGCTCGCGATAGCACCAAGCAACACCCCGGTCCCCACAATAATAAGGAAAAAGGTAAGAAAATGCCGCAGATAGTAAGAAAACACGTTCACCCCGCCGAAAAAGTCGGCTGTCGACTGCCCTATCCAGTAGGTTAAGGGATAAAAGAGGAGCAGCGTCACGAAGCCCGCGATGAGCCCGTAGAGCACCCCCTCGACCATAAACGGCGCGCGGATATACGCGGCACCCGCCCCGACGAGCCGCATCACCTGTATTTCGTCGCGCGAGGTGTAGATGGCGAGCCGCAGGGTGTTAAAAGAGATGGCGAGTGTGGTTGCAATAAGAATGGCGATGATTGCGAGCCCAAGGCTTGAGGCCGAGCTGGTGATCGAGCGCAGGCGCTCAAGCGCGGCGCGGTGCTCTGCGTCGAAAAAGTTCACCTTGTCGATGATCGAGGGCCGGCCTTCGGAGAGCGCCTCTTCGCTTCGCAGAAACTCCGCGATCGATTCATATTGCGAAATTTCTTTCGCTTTAATGTTGAGCACCGCGCCGAGCGGGTTCTCACCGAGTTCGTCGAGCGCCTGGAGCGTCAGCTGGTCGTTTTGATGCCGCTCGCGAAACGCAGCAAGCGCCTCCTCCCGCGACACATACTCGACCCGCTCAACCTCGGGCAGCGCCGCAAGCGACTGTTTGAGTGCCAGGATCTGATCCTCCGGCGCCGTGGTTACGAAGTATACGTTCACGTCGGCTTTAGTGCGCAACTCATTGAGCGCGGAGTTTAAAATGACGCCCGCAAAGAGCGTCGTGCCGACCGTAAAGAGCGTCACCGTCATGACCAAGATGGAGGCCAGCGAGACGAAACCGTTGCGCCAAAAATCAAGGAGTCCCGCGCGCAAAATCCTCTTTATCGTGACGGTGTTCATGATTACAGTATATACTTGCCTTCCCTATCGTCTCGTATCACTTTGCCGCGGTCCATAGTGATGACTCTTTTTTTAAGCGCATCGATGACTCCTTTGTTGTGCGTCGTTAAAATGATGGTGGTACCGAGGTCGTTTATTTTTTTCAAAATTTGCACCACTTCAAACGTGTTGACGGGGTCGAGGTTGCCGGTCGGCTCATCGGCCACCACCACATCGGGCTGGTTGACTATCGCGCGTGCGATGGCGACGCGCTGTTGCTCGCCGCCCGAGAGCTCGTGCGGAAAATTGTTCATCTTGTCGCCCAAATCCACGAGCTCGAGCACATGCGGCACGTCGGAATGGATCTCTTGTTCAGCCCGCCCCGCCGCCTCCATGGCAAAAGCGATGTTCTCATACGCGGTTTTGTTGGGGAGGAGACGAAAGTCTTGAAACACCGTGCCAATTTTGCGCCGCAGGGCGTTGATTTTATTGAGCGGAACCTCGTGGATGTTGATTGATTCAAAAAAAACGGCGCCCGAACTGGGCCGCTCTTCAGCAAGAAGCATCTTCACGAGCGTGGTCTTGCCCGCGCCGGAGTGCCCCACGACGGAGAGAAACTCTCCCGGCTCCACCGAGAAGGAGACATCCTCCAGTGCTACTGTTTTGTCGCCGCTCGGGTAGATTTTAGAAACGCGGTCGTAGTAAATCACGACACCTATTTTACCTTGATTGCGCCTGCGATTCAAGAAACGGCTCCAAGTTTCCCTCTAAGACTCCTTCAGCATCATGAACTTCCACGTTGGTGCGGTGGTCTTTGACCAGTTTGTAAGGATGGAGCACATAGGAGCGAATCTGGTTGCCCCACTCGATTTTGCCCGCAGCAACCGAGAGGTCGGAGATTTTTTCTTTGCGCTCCTCCTCGAGCCTCCGGAGGAGCTTCGCTTTGACGATGGCGAGCGCCTTTTCCTTGTTGGCACCTTGGGTCCGCTCGCCGTCGACATGTGCGGAAATACCGGTTGGGAGATGCACGATGCGCACCGCCGTCTCGCGCTTGTTGACGTTTTGACCGCCTGGGCCGGACGAGCGCGCCACGGTGATCTCCAGATCATCCGGCGGGATGTCGATATGCGATACTTTTTCGATCACTGGCAGTACTTCAACCAATACAAAAGAGGTGTGGCGCTTTTGAGACGCGTTAAACGGCGAGATGCGCACCAGCCGATGCACCCCGTATTCGTTTTTCAAGGTTCCATAGGGCCCTTGCTTGCCCTCCGAAGCCTTGGCGAAGGATGGGCCTTCTACTTCTATGGAAAGATTGCGAAAGCCCCCATGGTCGTTTTTATTTTCGTGCAGCACGTGCATCCCCCACCCCCGCTTTTCGCTGTACTTGCGGTACATGGCACAAAGCATCGCCGCAAAATCCTCGGCATCATCCCCGCCCGCGCCCGCCACAATCGAGAGGATGGCGCCCCCGCGCTCGTAGGCGCCCCCCCCTTCGGCCTCGGCCTTGAGGTCATTCAGCTCTTTAATCAACGCCTGCGCTTTATGTTTGTCAGCCCAAAAATCCGCCTGCTGCATCAAGGTTTCAATTTCTAATATTCGTCTCTTTATTTTTTCTTTGTCCATCGGAGTTTTTTATACTACCCCACTGTGTTGTCTCTTTCGCACAAATCGCTCCACCCACAATAAAACCACAAATGGCGGCAGAAACAAGAAAGACAATATCGAAACAGAAGTTGCGAAAAGCCACACAGCTGCCATTAGCCCCACCCAGGGTATAAATCGAAGGATAATACGAATGAATGTCGACGATGCACGCCAACCTGAAAGAAGTAAAAATGACGAAAGAGCACTTACCACAAAGGCAACAGACGCAATGATATTCGCGAACGAGTCAGCAAGGAAAAGTAATGGGGCGGTCTGTTGCTCCAATGCCACCAAGTCAGTGGCACTGAAGGCAAGAGCTACCGTACCGCCGATTGCTCTGGAGAGCGATACCTTATAGACATTTTCATCCGTTAATGCGACGGGACGCAGACTCGTCACCGTAGCACCAGGGATATAGAGCCGGTCGCCTGCCACGATTACTTTTGAGACTTCCCATGGGATTCGCCAGAATATATCAGGCTCATTGTCGTTATTGGTATCGATGAGAATACCACCTCCTGAGGTAGCCAGCGGCACCGAGGATCCATCGGTATCCTGAAACACGTCTCCTATTATCTGCTCGTTGTTGCCGTCGTTATCAATGTCCTGCTCGATCACTCCTGGCGACTCTTCTGGTACAGGAGAAGTAGGCTGGTAGCAGGCGCCCATCTCCTCTTTTGAGTAGGTAATTACTTTGATTTCGGAGGAAAAAACAAATTGATATGTAAGCGCGACATCTACAATTGTGTCTACATCGATATACCAGGGCGTTTTGTGCGTGAGCTGGGCGACCTGGGTTTGATGTCCGTCGCCGATTTGGCGAAAAATTTTGACCGCGCCTGTGCCTCTGCTCCACGTAAACGCACGGAAGCACGCTGCCGTCAGGCCATATTCAAAGGTTACAGGAGTTGGTTCCGGAGACGGTACCGGCTGGGGATTTTTCTTTGGCGTGGGCGGCGCTTTATCTTTGATCATAATATGTAATACACCGTCGCTGGTACCATCGCTGTCTTGCAGCACTAATTTCCCATTAATCGTCGCGGTTGCTATATCTATGCCTGCATTACTAGCTCGGTACTGCGCGGTATATGTCCCATTACCGTTATCTACAACGAACAGGAGTACACTGCTTGTGCCACTTACTACAGTAACTACTACCGTACTGCCACCTGCCGCAAGCGGTGATTGAAAGAAATCCCTTACTTCAACCGTAAGAGTAACGACACTGCCCGAATCGACACTCTTGGGGCCGATAAGGAGCGATTGTACGCCAGATGGCAGCGCCAAGTTCAACATGCGAATGATACTTACCCCACCACCCGAAGAGGCCGTGCCTATTTCGAATGCTGTAGACCCTCCATTTGCTACTGCATAACTGGAGGTTGCGTATGAGGTATCTGCCACGCGTACGCGCCAGTAATAGGTGTTGTCCGCGAGAATCTGCTCTTCGGAACCGCTCTGATAGCTTCCTCCACCCTGCGCCTGGCCTACCGTAAAAGATGATGACCCGGCGGCGGCAAATGCCGATATGTAATCGACAACAGGTGAACTGAAATCAGATGAATCATCGATTTGAATTTGGTAGTGCACATTGTCACCGTCCGGATCTGCGGTCATAAACGTGAAGGTAGGCGTGTTGTCATCCGACTGCGTACCCCCCACTAAGTTTGAGGGGCCAAGAGAAGTCGGGGCGCTTGGGTCGGTGTTAAACGTCCAGCTTGTATTATTTCCTGAATTGGTGATATTAAAGCCGCTCGCGGCTATAGCGGCTGCATTTACGTTATTGGAATCTTTTACATCAAGGTACAAAATGGTGCGCGTACCCTGGGGATCTATTCTCCATTGCGTGTCGGTTACGCTCGAGCGTAAAGAGAGCGGGTTGTCAGCCGTTCCCTGTGTGGTCCATGTACCCTGCACCGTCTGTGTCGCACTTGCAGGATATATAAAAGTGTCGGTGGTAGCGGTAGTTTTTGTGAAGTTGTAGAACGTATTGGAGCCGGTGATGCGCTGGTCTGTGCCGCTGAAGGTGACCGTGCCAGTGCGCGGCGTAAAGGTGCCGCCGGTGTTGTACCAGTTTTTAGAAAGCGTAATACTACAGGACGCGCTGTTACAGCCAGCTGCGGTAGCGTCTAGTGTGCCGCCGACCAATTCGAGACTCGCGACAGACAAACTACTCCCGAGAAACGTGGAGGTCGAAGTCTTGTTAATGTCTATATCACTAAACGCAGTTCCTGCTGAAGTTATGAGCGTGGTCGAGGTGCCGCTACTAAACGTGGTGGTCGCACTTGGGGTAAAAGTGCCCGCCGTCTGAGTAAAATTTTCCTGAATAGTGAGAGGGGTTGAGGTCGACCACGAGCCGCTGCCGCTGAACACAAGGTTGTTGTATGTACTGCCAACTTTAAGCGATGTATAGGTGCCCGAGCCATCATAGGTCACGGTCGAGCCGCCGCGCAGTGTCGGCGCGGTTAATGTCTCTCCACCCTGAAGCTGCAAATTTCCTCCAGCTTCGACGATAAAAGTCCCGCCACTGCCGCTCACAGTGAGATTCTGACCGCTCAAGTCAAACGTGCCCTCGCGTATAGTGAGATCTTGGCTCGCAGCATCCATGACGAGCGCGGAGACAAGATTGACCGAGCCACTAGATTTATTGATTGTGATGTCCGAATTGAAATTACCAGTGGCGCCCGTTAAATCAAACATTTGAGTGCCGGAACCGGAAAATACGAGAGCGGTTGTTCCGCCTGTATGTCCGGATGTTACTCGAACGTTCTCTTGCCCTTCAAGGGTGCCGCCATTAATCACAGCTCCGATGCCGCTTCCCGTTATAAACAAGAGATCAGTGGCTACGAGCGTGTCTCCCGAGGAGATGCTGACTGAGTTATTGAAAGCAAACGTCCCTATTGCAAGTCTATTAAATGTCTCACTAACATTCACATCAATAGTCGAGCCTGCAACATTAAAGGTAGTGGTTGCCGTTCCTTCATCAAACGTTCCTCCTCCTGTATGAGTAAAATTTCCAGACGTAAACGGTGTACTTCCTAGAGAAAATGTTCCACCCTCGAGAGTAAAAGTAGTAACAATAAGACTTGTCCCTGACAAATTCACAGTACCGCTCGTTTTTGAAATTTTAAGATGTGGCATACTCCCGCCACTAAGTGTTATGGTCTGATCTCCTGTACCATCGTAAAGAAAAACTGTAGTTCCTCCACCCCCGCCAGACGTATTATTGCTTGTTCCATTAATATCAATGGTGCCACCATTGACCACATTTCCTATCCCACTGCCGGTATTTTGAAAGTGACCATTAACAACTAGAGTGTCATTCGACGCAATCGTGACGCTATTGGAAAAAGCGCCTGTACCTATAGAGAGATTATTAAATGTCTCACTAACATTCACATCAATAGTCGAGCCTGCACCGTTAAAGGTAGTGGTGCCCGAACCGGCATCAAACGTTCCACCTACTGTGTGCGTAAAATTCCCTGTGACGGTGAAAGTTCCAGGCGCATTAAATGTTCCACCTTCAAGCGTGAAAGCTGATGTTGTAAATCCGGTGCCGGAGACACTCACGGTTCCGCTCGATTTTGAAATCTTTACGTGTGCCGTAGCTCCACCGCTTGACGTAATCGTTTGGTCTCCTGCTCCGTCGAAGAGGATAATGGTCGTTCCCAGGCCAGCTGTCGTACTGAATGATGCGCTACCGTTTACGTCTATAGTGCCTCCGTTGATAGTGGACCCGGATGTGCCCCCTGTATGGGTGAATGTGTTGGTGACGACGAGCGTGTCGCCCGATGCGATGGTACGTAATTGATTTGTGCTCACGTTCATCGTGAGATTGTAAAAGGTTTCTGAGCTATTCACGTCTGTCGTGACGCCGATGCTAGACCCACCCATAACGACCGTGCCTGTCCCCTCCTCAAACGTCCCTCCCGACACCGTAAAGTTTCCTGACACCGTAAGCGTGGCGGGAGCGGTGAAGGTGCCCCCTTCGAGCGTAAAGGTTGCCGCTGTAAAGCCGGTGCCAGAGACGCTCACGGTTCCGCTCGATTTTGCAATTTTCACGTTTGCAGTAGCGCCTCCGCTTGACGTAATCGTTTGGTCGCCAGTGCCATCAAATAAGATCACTGTGCTGCCAAGACCGGCAGATGTACTAAACGAGGCACTCCCATTTACATCGATCGTGCCTCCGTTGATAGTGGACCCGGACGTACCGCCAGAATGTGTGAATGTGTTTGTGACGACGAGCGTGTCGCCCGATGCGATGGTACGTAATTGATTTGTGCTCACGTTCATCGTGAGATTGTAAAAGGTTTCTGAGCTATTCACGTCTGTCGTGACGCCGATGCTAGACCCACCCATAACGACCGTGCCTGTATTTTCATCAAAATTACCTCCTGTGACGGTGAAGTTCCCCGCAACGGTAAATGTCTGTGACCCTAGCGCAATTGCGCCGGCGCCCATCGTAAAATTATTATTCAGTGTGAGACTTCTCGCGAGAGTCGTCGTCCCGGTGTATCCCGTCGCAATCGTGGTACTACCCACGGTGCCGGCGAACCCGCTATCAACGGTGGAGTCTTCTACTGATGTCCCGTTGAAAAGTGCGAGGTCCGAGGACCCAGGACACGTATCGTCACTCCAGTTGGTACAGTCACTCCAGTTCTGCGTGGTGACGCTTCCTCCATCCCATGTTCGTGTTGCCGCAGACGCTGAAGGCACACCCGCAGCCAGAACGAAAACACAAAAAAGGGAGAGGAACACGATCTTCCGAATCACATTCGTACCCATTAGTGAAGTATAAACCACTACGGCAACACTTTTTTTTACTTTGAAACTTGAGCCGGAGGTCGGGATTGAACCGACGACCCCGTCTTTACGAAAGACGTGCTCTACCAACTGAGCTACTCCGGCACAAACACGACACTCCTGACTATATCAGGGAGCCGAAGGCCGGAATCGAACCGGCGACCTACTCCTTACCATGGAGTTGCTC
>JBBTSH010000008.1:0-5485 GCA_038064795.1 Patescibacteria group bacterium
GTACAATTAAAAGCAGTTGATGGGTACGAGATTCCCTCGTACCCGCGGCTCTTTTATTAAGGAGAATTATCATGGCGACTCAAAAAGTTGTCGTGGAGGGGTCGTCCGGAGTGACGGCTTCTCAGCTCAAAGACTTCTTCCGCCAGATCGAAGACGGTAGCATCGACGGGGCTTACCTACAGTCGGTTCTCGACCACTGCACCGCCGATAAGCCGACTCTCCCCGTTGTGGCGCAGCAGCCCAAACCCCCGACTCTCGTCTTGCTCAAGACGACCGAGCTCGGCGAAGTAGAAGGCAAGAAAACCAGCGACTGCCTCACCGGCGATCTGTGGGCCTATCGGGACAACAGCATCGACGGCTGGCTACCCGCGAAGCAGCCGAAATGTGACTTTGCGGCCATCGGCGTTTACCAGCTCCAAAACCCGGAAGGCACCACCCTCCGTGAGATGGCGGCTGCCGTGCTGAAGGTCGGGCCGAGCACTTCGCTCGACCTGTTCGCAAAGGCGCTCAAGGAGCAGGGGCACACGCTCACGCTCCAGCAAGTCGAGCGCATGGTCGAGATGGAGGAATGCGGCGAAGATGTCGGCCTGCGTACCGACGGCTGGGCAAACTTCGCCTTCGTGGAGGATGCAAACGGTAGCGTCTCGGTTCTCCGCGTCCGCCGCCGCGGCGGCAGGTGGCGCGCCGGCGTCTACCGGCTCGACAATGGTTACAGGTGGCATGCCGAGTACCGTCTCTTGCTCCGCAACTCGGTCGCCTCGGTGCTCTGATACTTGGCTCCCTGTCTTGGGTTCGCGCCCCGCATTTCTGTTTACAGAAATGCGGGGTGTATTTTTATATAAACCCGAATGACATTATTTTATACGACCGTATAAAATATGTCGTAGATTTAAAACGGCAAGGTGTGGGTGAGGGCGGAGGGATTCCCCTGCTTTTCCCAATCGCTGGTGTCGAGCTTGATATCGCGGATACCGTCGAAGTCTTTGTATTTGAGCGAGCTGTGTTTTAGCGCATAGTCATAGAGCTCGCGGGTGATGCGCACATCCTCAAGACAATAGTGTCGAACCTTTTCGACCTCGCCCGCAGCCCACCACTTGACCGAATCGAGGCCGCTGCCGGATTTTTTGCGGCCGAGCGTAGCTTGCGCCAAGTTGTCGAGCTTGAGTCTGCGACCCAGCACGTTTTTTATTTCTTTCATCAAGTCGACGCTTTTTATCGCCAAAAGATTGCCCGAGTAATATTTGTTGAGTATCGGGAGATCAAAATGGTCGGAGTTGTAGCCCACAATACTGTCGGCACGCTCAAGCAAGCTCCACAGTTGGGGGAGATCGTCTTTAAGGTATGAAGTGAGCTCGCCCGTCTCGCTGTCGTGTGCGCCGACAAGGCAGAGCTCAAGCACGGTAGGGTCGGCAATGCCTCCGGCAAAATCACCGGTCGTTTCTATGTCTAAAGTAATTGTTCTCATCTGCCAAGATTCAGGAAAAATTCTGCTAATTGCTCTTTGCCGAATGTTTTTTCATCGCCGCTCGCAAGGTCGCGCACCACAAATCTGCCCGAGGCGAGTTCGTCGGGGCCGAGCACGATGAGGTAGGGGATTTTGTGCTTGTTGGCTGTTTTGATCTGGTCTGCGAGCTTTTTATCGCCAAAGTCGATGGCGACGTTGACCCCCTGCGGCCGCAAGTACTGGCTGGCAAACGTGTGCGCCGCAGTGGCGAGATCGGGGCTGGTAATGGCCACATACACGTGCGTTGGCGGGCGGTAGGGAGGCACTAAGTTTCTGACCGCAAGAAAATCGTGAATCGTCACGTCGCCGCATGCCACGCCGACGGCGGGGATTTTTTCGTCGCCACCTGCCTGCGCAGGCAGGAACAGCGAGAGCAGGTTGTCGTAGCGCCCGCCGCCAAACAGCGCGCGGTTGTTCTCGGGGTGGGTGTCGAAGACCTCGAACACGATACCGGTGTAATAGTCGAAACCGCGCACCACCCCCGGGTCGTACATAATGTTGGGTATGCCTGCAGCGTGAAAATCTTCGATTATTTTTGCAATATCTTGGGGCACCTCGCTTGGCGAGAGCTTTTCTTTGGGGACGCCGAGCTCTGCAAGGCCGGCATCAAACTCTGCTTCGGGCATTTTGGCGCGGCGGTCCAAGAGTCCGCGCAATTTTTTTGCATCAGCTTCGGAAAGTCCAAGTTCTGTAGTAAGCGCGTCAAGAAACGCGCGGCTGCCGAGCTTGATGACAAAATCGCTGTCGGTAGCGCCAAAGGCACGCATGATGCCATACGCCACCGCGATGATCTCCGCGTCGGCGGCAAGCGAGCTCGAGCCGAACACATCGACATTGAGCTGCCAATGCTCGCGGAGCCTCCCGCGCTGCGGGCGCTCGTAGCGAAAGACATTGGGTATCGAGTAGAGCCGCAACGGGAAACCAAGCTCACGGCGCTTGGCAGCCACCATGCGCGCTACGGTCGGGGTCATCTCGGGGCGCAACGTCACCTCGCGCTCCCCGCGGTCAATAAACGTGTACGTCTGCTCGTTGACTATTTCTTCACTTGTTTTGCCCCGATACAGTTCGGAAGGTTCCAAAATGGAGGCTCCGTACTCGACATAGCCCACCTGCTCGGCAAGCGCGCGGCATGTCGCCATGAAGTAGTTAAGGAAGGCCTGCTCTTCGGGATAAAAATCGCGTACGCCCTTGTACGGGTCTAATGGGAGTTTTTTGGACATATAGGCTAACCCTGATATTCTATCAATATGCAGGCCATGTTGCACGATGCAAAGACGACAGACCGACGGCCCGACCACTCCGGTTCAGTACTCAATCTTTATAAAAACTTAGGCGAAACCCCGCGCGAGCGGCTTGAGCGCCTCCGCACGCAAAAACCCCATTACGCGCACGAGGTGCTTTCCTATGCAGGCCGTCTCGACCCCATGGCCGAAGGGGTCTTGGTGTGCCTCGTGGGCTCGGCCAACAAGCGGCGCGACACCTACCTTGGGATGAACAAAGAATACGTGCTCGACATCTTGTTTGGATTTTCGACCGACACCTACGATATTTTAGGACGCGTGATGGAAACTGGCGATCCGGCAACCATCGCGCGCGATACGGTGCAAAAAGCACTCAATGATTTTCGCGGAGAGGTAGATCAAGAGTACCCGCCGTTTTCATCGCAACCGGTCGAGGGCAAATCACTTTTTGAATGGGCGCGCCTGACTGCACAGACAGGCACCAGTGCGCTCAGCGCCTTGGTGTTGCCTCACCGCACGGTCACGGTGTTTGAGATACAGCTCCAAGAAATGTACAAGGTCAAAGAGCCGCTCCTCCTTTCGTATATTGAGTCGAGCGTAGAGAAGGTGAGCGGCGACTTCCGCCAAGAAGAGGTGATACGGCTCTGGAAGCGGCACCTCAAGGCCGAAGGCGAGCGCGAGTTCCCCTGTGCCACGGTCAAAATTTCATGCTCGTCGGGGACCTACATGCGCTCTATTGCTAACGGGATAGGCATAACGCTCGGTGTGCCGGCGTTGGCGCTCCATATCATCCGCACCAAGGTGGGGGAGTATGAGGTCGAAAAATCGATTAAGTAGCTCTTTTTTACAGCTAATCCCTCGACTACGCTCGGGATAAGTGTGCCCTTACCAGTCCAGCTCGCCGGTTTTGTATTCGGTGACGCGAGTCTCGAAAAAATTCTTTTCTTTGGGCATGTCCATGATCTCCGACATCCATGGAAACGGATTGTCCACGTGGTACTGCCGCTCTAAGCCTATGCGCTCGAGCCTGCGGTCTGCCACATGCTGCACGTATTGTTTGACCGAGGCGGGCACCAAGCCCACCACCCCGCGCGGGAGCGCGTCGTCGGCATATTTGTTTTCAAGGTCAACGCCGCGCTTGATGTTGTCGGTCAGCGTTTTCTTAAATTCAGGGGTCCATATGTCGGGATTTTCCTGCACGATGGTGTTGATGAGATCGGCGCCAAACGCCAAGTGCACCGACTCGTCGCGCAAGATAAACTGGAACATCTCGCCCACGCCCACCATGCGGTTTTTGCGGAGCATCGAGAGCATCATCGCAAATCCGGCGTAGAAAAAGATCCCCTCCATAATCACGTAGTAGCCCACGAGATCGTGCACGAACTTTTGGATATTCTCCGTGCCCTGGGTCGAGAAGTTTGGGTCAAACACCGACTTGGTCATGTTAACCACGAAGTCATCCTTCTCTTTGATAGAGGGGATGGTGTTGTACATGTTGTAGATTTCCTCGGGGTTGAGACCAAGCGTGTCGCAGCAGTAGATAAACGTGTCGGTGTGTACCGCCTCTTCGTATGCTTGGCGCAGGAGGTACTGGCGCGCCTCGGGGTTAGTGATGTGGCGGTAGATAGCCATCACGATGTTGTTGGCGGTCAGCGACTCGGCGGTTGAAAAGAAGCCGAGGTTCCACATGATCATGCGGCGCTCGTCTTCGGAGAGGCCCCCCGGTTTTTTCCACAACTCTACATCCTGCTGCATCGAGACTTCCTCCGGCACCCAGTTGTTGGCGACGCCTTTTTTGTAGTGCACCCGCGCCCACTGATATTTCATCGGCAAAATCTTGTTCGGATCCGTCGTCGACGCCCCATTGATGATTCCCATAGTGTTAGCGCGTTCTTTCTAAACGAGTAATTCTGCGCTCATGATTTATTATTTTAACTGAATCCCGGTCTATGGCTCGTTGGACCCCACGTAAAACAATTTGTGTCTCATCTAACTGTTTTTCGAGCATAAGCTGACCTTCTTTCAGATCACGAATATCGGCACCCAAATTTATTATCAATTTTTCCTGTAACTCAAATTGACGTTTTGTAAAACCCATAAAATCCTGAACCAGTCTGTGAGTGTCTTTTTCCTTTGCCATAGAAATTCATTATGTGCACTCGAGGTGAAGATACGCAAGGGGATTAGATACCGAGCCATCTATTCAGGGCAGAGGAAAGCTTGACGAGTAAGCTTATGAGTTATACAATCTGCGCCAGTTCCGGCTAGTACATTCAATTTCCGAGGCCGAATTCACCAGCAAACAAGGAGGGCACCATGCTCACCGCTACCAAAGTCCCGGCCATCACGGCCGATCAGTACACCGCGCTCGTGCAGCCGGTGCATCTCCCGAGCCCCGAGGAGCTCTTTGAGTTTCAGAGGGCTAAGCTCGCCGACCTGAAGTTGGCACCCGTCGAGATGTTCGACCACTTCGCGAGCCGTCTCCCTCAAGCAGGCCTATACCTCCTCGTGCCGCCCCAGCCGGGTTCTCCTGACACGCTCGACTGGAATGAGCTCATGGCTCGGGTGAAGCTCGGAAAGTCGGGCCGTTGCGACCTTGCGCCCAAGCACCTCAAGGATGCGATCGAGGTGCCCGATGTACCAACCATGTTGGTCGACATCGAGGACGGACGCGGACGGCGCAACATCAAGCCGTCCGTCTCGCGCGAGGCAATTGCCCAGGAAGGTCGCACCGCCTACT
>JBBTSH010000009.1:0-20511 GCA_038064795.1 Patescibacteria group bacterium
GCAAAAAAATTCCTGCCGAGATGGAGGCTCAGCGCGAAAAATTGATAGCGGGAGCGATCAAACACGGCATGGACAAAACGCGCGCCGAGCGGCTGTGGAAATTAATAGAACCCTTTGCAGCCTACGGATTTAACAAAGCGCACGCGGCAAGCTACGGACGTGTCGCCTACCAAACCGCATACATGAAGGCCAACTTTCCTGTCGAATATATGACGGCGGTCTTAACGGCAGAGGCTGGCAATATAGACACCGTTTCGGTGATGGTGGCCGAATGCAAACGCATAGGGTTGCCGGTGTTGCCGCCGGATGTGAACGAAAGTTTTGGCGACTTTACCGTGCTACTTGGAGGAAGCGAGCAAAAAACGAAAGAGGCGGCCGAACTCGCGAAGTATATTGAAAAAGATTCGATACGTTTCGGGCTCTATTCGATTAAAAATTTCGGGCGAGGCGTGGCCGACAGCATCATCGCCGAGCGCAAGGCAAATGGCCGCTTTACTTCTATCTCCGACTTTTTGCGACGCGTAAAAAATGATTTCAACAAAAGAGCGCTTGAAAGTTTGATCAAGTGCGGCGCGCTCGACTCGCTCGGTGAACGCGGCGCCATGCTCGCCTCGATTGAACTGCTGCTGCAGTACCACCGCGACTCCGCCGCCGACAACGGCCACGACTCGTTGTTTACGGGGCTCGGGAGCACGGCCAACGACCTGCGCATACCCGAAACAGCTCCCGCCACCCAAGAGGAGCGACTCGCGTGGGAAAAAGAGTTGCTTGGCCTGTATGTCTCTGGACACCCGCTCGACAAGTTTAGCGAGAAGCTCAAAAAGCGGCCCATGAACCTTGCCGAAGTGAAGGAAAAAATTCCACCCGGTACGACTGCGGTCATTGCCGGCATGATCGAGAACATCCGCATGGTGCTGACCCGCAACGGCGACCAGATGGCGTTTATTAAAATTGCCGACTTCGACGGATCAATAGAGGCCGTGGTGTTTCCAAAAAACTTTTCGGCCTACAAGCAGATCCTCAAACCCGAAAGCTGCATAGCGCTGAAGGGGCGTATCTCAAACCGCAACGGCGAATTGTCCTTGGTTGCCGAAGCCCTCAAAGCTTTATAACAGGCTTGACTTGACAAGTTTTGTGTTTGGAAGTACAATTAAGGCGGCAATCTAGGGAGGAGGTGCTTATGGGAAAATCGACGCTAGTGCTGGTCCCCCACAATCCGGAGGATCGGCAGATCACTCCAGCTCAGCGTAAGCTGGAGGCGCGGTTCGCGGAGGAATTCAAAAGACGGGTCGAGGAGCAAAAAAACGACCCGCGTGCCGACTGCGCTGGCAGCCGGTAAGAAAATACTGTAATGAATCTGGTTTTAGGCGGCCTAGTAAGGTCGCCTTTTTGTTTGCATAAAAATGCCTTTGGTGGTGTAATGGGCGCGGAATCAACCGTTCTTCCCAAGGAGGTCGCCATGACCGAAATGCTCACGCGTAGATATCTGACAGTCCTGCGTGCCTATGCCGAAGAGGCATCGAAACCCAACAAGAAACAGGCGTGTGCTGAGCTTGCGCAGCAACTCAGCAACATCCTGAAACGCATCGACCTGGGATTCGATGACAATTCGGTCCGGCCATTTGCACGCATGTTGTGTGCGGCGCGTTATCCGTGGATAAAACAGCACTTCGCCACCTGCCCGTTCGAACATGTACGATCGGAGTTATGGGACACCTTTTGCGTCCTGCTCGTAGGAGCGGCTGGAAACCCTGTTGAATCCAAGGATCGCGCGTGCGCAGCAGCGCACGCGTTCTTCGTTGCAATACAGTGGACGCTTGAAACAGACAGGGCGGACGAAACCCTGACTGACTCTCGGGAGCTTCTGCTGAAGCCGACGCATGTCACCACACCGCCGCCGGAACATCCTAAAAAGCCATCATTATTCCTCGCGACAGATAACCACGGCTATCTGCGCAGCGACAAAGTCTGACCGCACCGCACTGCCCCCGAACTTCGGGGGCTTTCTTTTACTTTTACAAAAGACGAAGAAATGGTTAAGATTGCGGAAAACACCATGGATGCGCATGATCATCGCCGGATAGGACAAGATCTCGATCTTTTTACGTTTTCAGACCTCGTGGGACCAGGACTCCCATTGTGGACCCCGCGCGGCACCGTGGTGCGCCGCGAGTTAGATGCCTACGTGTGGGACCTGCGAGCGCGCCAAGGCTTTGAACGCGTCACCATCCCCCACATCACCAAGCGCGAGCTCTATGAAAAGTCGGGACATTGGGAGAAGTTTGCCGAGGACCTGTTTCGCATCACCTCGCGCGAGCACAAAGAATATGCGCTCAAGCCCATGAACTGCCCGCATCATACGCAGATTTTTAACCGCCGGCCCCACAGCTACCGCGAGATGCCGCAGCGCTATGCCGAAACGACGATGGTGTACCGCGACGAGCAGTCGGGCGAGTTGGGCGGGCTCACGCGCGTCCTCTCTATTACCCAAGACGACAGCCACGTGTTTTGCCGCATGTCGCAGGTAAAAGAAGAGTTTTTCAAAACCTGGGACATCGTTGATACATTTTACAAAAAATTCGGCTTTACGCTCAAGGTGCGGCTCTCATTTCATGATCCTGCGCATCCTGAAAAATATTTAGGCACCAACGACGTGTGGAAGGAGGCTGAGAACGCGCTGCGTGAGATAGCCAAAGAGCGCGATGCCGACCACTTTGAGTCGCCGGGCGAAGCGGCGCTCTACGGCCCCAAACTCGACTTCATGGCGACCGACTCGATCGGACGCGAGCATCAGGTGGCCACGATCCAGCTTGATATGAACATCCCCGAGCGCTTTGACCTGACCTGCATCAATGAAAAAGGCGAACGCGAGCGGATTGTCATGATCCACTCGGCTATCATGGGTTCGATAGAGCGCTTTACCGCCGTTTTGCTTGAGCACCTGGAGGGCGTGTTGCCGCTCTGGCTCTCGCCCGTGCAGGCGAGAGTATTGCCTATCGGCGAGGCGCACCAAACTTTTGCGCACGCCGTGGTAGCCGAACTTAAGGCTGCGGGCCTTAGAGTGGATATCGACGAGAGCAATGAAACCCTGGGCAAAAAAATCCGTGAAGCAAAAACAATGAAAGTCCCCTACATCCTCGTCATCGGCGACCAGGAGGTTGCGGCACAAACCGCCACGCTCGAAGGCCGCGCAGGCAAGGTGGGCGCGCTCGGTGTTGCTGACATTGTTTCAAAACTAAAAGAGGAAATTGCGATGCGCGCTTAAGTAGCGCTTCGTAAAAACAGGGGATTCAGGAGGGCGGAAAATTTCCTGCTGATAAATTTTCCTATGACCCGCCGCCGTCGCGCCTCTCAACCCTCCTTCACCCCTTTTTTATTTCGCACATAAAGCAAAAAATCCCCCGTTGGGGATTTTTTGATTAGGACAATGTTTTGCCGTGCCCTGCGTAGCTTTACGCGAAGCATGGGGAGTCTGTTAGTTGGTGCGATTTATTTGCGAGAGGATGAACGGGTCGGTGGTGTCCGCTGTGTGAGTGCCAGAAAGCGGTACCTCACTTCTGGACACTTCCGCCAAGGTCGAAAGTTGCGGCGCGATGGCAGCCGAGACGGCGGCAAATGCCGGCATTTCGTTTTTCATGTACGCGGGGTGCGACACAATCGCTTCATCACCGAAGAGGAAGGTTTGGAGGCGCTTCGCAATGCGCGTGTGCACCTTTTTAACCGCAATCAGATATGCAGCTACCAAGCACCACAACACGAGGAAGCTCCAGTATGCGATCGTGCCCCAGAAGCCAAGCTCAAGGCCGGTGTACGGCGTTTGCGAGAGCGTGACGTACGGAGTCGGATTGTAATAGGCCGGCTGATACGTGTAGACGGGCTGGCGATATCCGTAGTCGTAATAATCATAGCCCCTGCGTTTCTCTTCTTTGTACGTATCGTTGTTATTGTCAGTAATCGTAACAACCGTGGGTGCGTTAAATACCGAATGGTCGTCGTAGGAGGTGTTGCAGGTGTTCGGTGCCGTGCAGGTGTTGCTCGGGGCGTAGACGGACGACACAGACGAGCTGTAACCCGGCGTCGAATAGCCAATGGCGCCTCCACCGTAGCCTAGCGAACCGCCGCCAATGGATCCGCTGCCGTAGCCGCCGCCGTAGTCAGAGTACGAATCAGAGTACGAAGAAGAAGTGTAGGTGTCATACGTCGGCTCCCACGTGTCGTAATAGCCGGTGTCAACCCAGCCGTAATCCTCGTATGAGCTGTAGGAAGGTGCCCAGGTATCGTAATAGCCGGTGTCAACCCAGCCGTAATCTGAAGACATGTCCAGATCAGCTGCTTTTACAGAAACCGAAGGAAACACAAGGACAAGCAAAACAAGCGCCGCACATGCGATGCCGAGAGTGCGTGTATTCAATTGTAAAATATTTTTCATACTGCGTATTAAGTACGAGCGCTATGACATTACACTGAACTAATAATCTTGTCAATGCCCACTCTCCAAGCTCAATGTAGCTTAAGCCCAGAGTATGAAGATAAACAAAAAATGTGCCCGGCGGGTCAACCTGAGTTGACCCGCCGAACATCTCCTCAGCGCTTGCAGCGCTGTTGTTCCACCAGGACGCCGTCCCGATAGCTGGTCCGGGTTTCGATGATCCCCGGACAGTTGGCGAGGTAGGCCTTGTGGGCCGCCGGCATGTCGATGTGCGTGATCTTGGCCGCAACGCAGCGGCCAAGATCTTGATCGAACTTCCCCTCCTCACCGCAGTTCGGGCTACCTACCCGAACCTCCTTCGGCGGCACGAACGGCTGCGGTTTGTATACCGCGACCGGACGAACATGGAGAGGAGGCCGGGAGTGCCGCACCGGCGGCCGTGCCCGCCGGTGCTGCGGATTGATGATGATCGTCCCGCGGATCTGCGGGCGCAGACGGTCCGCGGCCGGACCGCCGATGATGCCGCCGGTTTGGATCTGCGCCGTTGCCGGAGCAACGAAGAGCAGTCCCGCGGCGAGAGTAAGAACAAAACATGCCTTCATCTAAGTTCTCCTTGTGATGTGCCTTCATTTGCTATCTTAGCATTGGTCGATACGTTTGTCAAGGCCTTTCAGCCAAGATGCATTTGCTGCGTGCAGGATCAAAAGTTCCCTGTTCACAGCGCGGACCGCCGCGTGAAGTATCCCCCACGCCCCTCTCTCCTTGCGGAGATGGAGCTACGGGCGTACACCGCTTGAGGATGTCCGCCTTGAATTCCTCCACCCTTACTTCGCCGAAGACCTCCTGAATTTGGTCCTCGGACGGGTCGACCTTGAACTGATCCTTGCAGAGCGCTTTCGCGACGTAGAACCGGTCGAGCGGACTCCACGTATCGTAGTCGGGTTGGAGCTCTTTCGTTTTGATGGTTTGCGCCAGCTTTTCCTCGGCCTGCTCCAGTGCGGTTTGGGCCGCCTTAAGTTGATTGCGAACGTTGCCGAGATTGATCTCGAGCGACTCGGTTTTTGCGATCGAAGCTTGGGCGATCAGCAGAGTTGCTTTCAGCCAAGCATTCTCTTCCTTAAGCTGGTCAGCCGCGCTTGTTTCCGGCTTGATAGGAGCCGGGGGCACTGGTTTGTGAACCGTGATTCGCAACGGTTCGCTCATTTCGCTCCATTTCAGGAACGAATACAGCGCTGCGCTCATGGCTACGACTACGAGCGTAGCCGCGAGAAGACGTTGAAAAAATCTTCGCATGTTCTTCCCCTCTATTTTTGATCCCGCCGAAACGGGACGTTGATGATGTACAACCTCGTCCTCTCAGCATGCAGACCGTGATCTGCATGGTGCGAAGGCGTATCAGTGCGCGAAATTAATTCGTGATCTGGTACGCTTCCACAAACTCTGCGGTAACCACGTAGCGGCTAGTTTTCGTCGCAAAGGAATTGTTGCACGTAACGAGCGTAAGGAACTGGGCCGACGATGGAAGTTCTATCACGTCTTCCTCGGCATTCGCAAGGCGCACGCCGGTCACCGCATAACGGTATTCGGTCGTATCTGAATAGACGCTGATCAGGCTCCCCTCTTTGAGTTTTTGGATGCCGTTGAAGGCTTTGTAGTTTTGATTATAGATGACGGGCAAGCTTGAAGAGTGACCGAACAAAAGTACCGTGCCATTGTTCCCCAAGAGCGCCGAGTTTGGGTAACGGATAGCCCCATTCGTGAGCGCCTGGTCGAGCGCCGTGAGATCGGTTGAGTCGGGGTTACTCACCGCGACATCAAGCCCGATAGCCGATGCCTTGACGCGAACCGGAGATTCAAGCTGCGTAACTTCAACGGCGTTCGTATCTTCTGCAAACATATTTTGCACTTGCTCTGATGCGCTCGGTATATCCGGCAGCGCATCCGCCGCCGCAAGAAAAGTGAAGCACAAGACAAACATGATGAAGAACGCGAGCGCGAAGCTTCCGCTCACATGGTTTATTTCGTTGATGATTCCGCGTTTGCGTGCAGACATAGTGATTGAAAAAGCCCCATGAGCGTGTATCAAAGGGCTGAAAACAGCTTACACCAATTTAAACCCTTTGTCAAGTGATATCCTTGACACAAATCGAGGCTCCATGGTACGGTCCTGCGTATGACAAGCGGCACACACCCGCAGCGCCCCGAGGCGAAAGCGGCGGCTAAAGACAGATTACTTCAGACTATAGCTATTTTGGGTCTTATCGCGGTCTTGCTTCTTGGCGCCTGGGGCATTATCCAGCTTGCGTTTAATCTCCCTGCCATCTTTTCGAATGTAGGCGGCTCTCTTTCCGGTATTTTTAACCGCACCGCAACGACAACGATGCAGACGCGTGAGGCACTCACAGTCTCGGCGCCGCAAACGATCAGTGCCGACAAACCCTTTACCATCACATGGCGCCACACCGGCGGCACCGGGCAATACGGCTACACTATTTCCTACTCCTGCGCGGATGGGTTTTCGCTGAGTGCATCGCTCCCCAACGGCACTTCTCAAAAAGTCGACTGCAACACGCCGTTTAACTTTACCAGCGCAACGCAGCGCATAACCCTGACGCCGGCTAGTACCGCCGAGGAGCCGCTTCGCGTAACGTTTACTGTTTCGGCGGTGCGCCTCTCGAACAAGCAGGTTGCAGTCTCGGGCAGTGCATCAACAACGGTTGAAGCAAAAAAAGTTGCCGCCACGTCAAAAACAAACACCACGTATTATGCAAGCGGCCGCACCAGTCTGATGTATGGTTCTCCTGACTTGGCGGTGTACATTAATTCAGTCAATTCGCTAAGCTCGGCATACGGCCGCACTGCGGTGGTGTTTACCATTCAAAACGTCGGTACCAACGTAGCGTATGCCGGATGGACCTTTGATGCACACTTGCCTACGAACGGCGGTTACCTCTACCAGTCGCCGATACAGCAGCCGCTCTACCCTGGCGATCGTATCGTGTACACGCTGACTTTTGATCGCCCGTATGGATACGATTACGACGATTACGATTATGAATACGGATATCCGTATGACTACGCTGCTTACGGAGGAGCAGTAACGATTATCGCCGATCCCTATAATGCAGTTTTGGAGACGAACGAGGCCAACAACACGGCGAGCGCGTATTAAATATCCAAATTCGCGTGTTTGGCGTTGCTTTGGATAAACGATTTGCGCGAGAGCACGTCCTCGCCCATCAAAATATCAAACACGCGGTCGGCGTCGGCCGCGTCTTCAATCGTTACTTGTTTTAATACTCGTCGTGCAGGATCCATCGTCGTTTCCCACAGCTCTTCTGGGTTCATCTCGCCCAACCCTTTGTAGCGTTGGATCAGAACTTTGGATTTTCTAGTTTTAGTTTCTTCTTGTCCTTCGACAAGCTCAGGACCTTCGCTAGACGCTACGGCATTTTCGGCCGCCGCATCGGCGGCCTCGTCAATCGTTACATCGGAGCCCACCAATTTTCCTTTTTCTTCATCCGAGTAGGCATACATCACTTCTTTACCGCGCTTAATTTTATAGAGCGGCGGCTGTGCTATGTAGAGGAACCCCCCTTCGATTACCGGCTTAAAGTGACGGAAGAACAGCGTGAGGAGGAGCGTGCGGATGTGCGCGCCGTCTACGTCGGCATCGGTCGCGATGATGATTTTGTGGTAGCGCAGTTTTGCAATATCAAAGATGTCGCCGATCGCGGTGCCAAGCGCCAAAATAAGATGCTTGATTTCCTGGCTCGCGAGCATTTTGTCCAAACGCGCGCGTTCAACATTGAGGATCTTGCCACGGAGCGGCAATATCGCCTGCGTGCGGCGGTCGCGGCCTTGTTTGCTTGAGCCGCCGGCCGAATCTCCTTCGACGATAAACAGCTCGGACTCCGACGCCTCTTTGCTTTGGCAGTCGGCCAGCTTGCCGGGAAGGCCGAAACCTTCAAGCGCACCTTTGCGCAAGACCGAATCTTTGGCCGCCTTAGCCGCCTTGCGGGCTTTCATGGCGAGCACGGAGCGCCCTACGATTGCGCGCGCATCTTCAGGATTTTCCTCAAGAAACATCGAAAATGCCTCGCCGAACACCGTCTCCACGGCACCGCGCGCCTCGACGCTCCCTAGCTTGCCCTTGGTCTGGCCTTCAAACTGAATTTCGCGCAGCTTAACCGAAACAACGGCGGTCAAACCCTCCATCACGTCCTCGCCGGTAAAGTTTTCTTCGCTTTCTTTAATCGCTCCCGCTTTGCGCGCATAGGCATTGAGCGTACGCGTGAGCGCGGTCTTGAAGCCGGTCACGTGCGTGCCGCCTTCGCTGTTGTAGATGTTGTTTGCGAATGGGAAAAGTCGCGTAGAAATGTCGTCGACATACTGCAGCGCGAGCTCCACAGAAACGCCATCCTGCTCTTTCTCGATGTAAAAAATATTTTTGTGGATCGGCTTTTGATAGCGGTTGTAAAAAGAGATAAGCGAGCGCAGGCCTCCCTCGAAGTAAAACGTCTGCGACGGGCAATCCATCAGATACTCGCGTAGGTACAACTCCTTGCCTATGTCGGTAAATTTGATGACGCTTTTGCGCGCATCGATGATAGTGATGCGCAAGCCCTTAACCAAGTACGCCTGCTCGCGCAGGTGTGAAACTATTTTTTCGAAGTCATACTCGATGGTTTGAAAAATTTCCGGGTCGGCGCTGTAGGTAATGACGGTGCCGTGAAGTTTGGAGCCGTTTATTTTTTTGACCGCGGCTTTCTTTTTGCCGCGCGTATATTCTTGCACGTAAGAGCCTTGGTCGCGGTGAACCTCGGCACGCAATGACTGCGAGAGCGCGTTCACCACCGAAACGCCCACCCCGTGGAGCCCGCCGGACACTTTGTACCCCTCGCCGCCGAACTTGCCTCCCGCGTGGAGGGTCGTCATCACGGTCTCGAGCGCCGAGACTTTGGTCTGTTTGTGGATGTCGACCGGGATGCCGCGGCCGTTGTCGGCAACGCGGATGATCGCTCCTTTCCCTGAGGTACTCGAAGGGTCTGGCAATAAAATAACTTCGATATGGTCGGCGAAGCCGCCCATTGCTTCGTCGCGCGAGTTATCAAAAACTTCCCAAATGAGATGGTGCAAGCCATCGGGGCCGGTGGTACCGATGTACATGCCGGGCCGGCGGCGCACCGCCTCAAGACCCTCAAGAACGGTAATATCCGCTGCGCTGTATGACCCTTGCCTGCCGCCAGGTAGGCCTTTTTTCACGTTATCCTTAGCCATAAAATATAAAGAAAGCCCGCAGGCTTGCCCTTTCATTCTATCAAATTATTGGCAAAATTGGAAGGGCTCGTGTTGGTAAAATGCCTTGCAAAATATGGGTAAAAATGGGCGCCTTGACACTCATTGGTTGCAAAGAGATATATACCCTGATACGGTTGGCCCTGAGACTCTCGTGAGGAGTCCCGAAGCACGTGGAGGATAGCATGCCTTCTCTGAAAATCGCCTGGGTAGCGGCATTGTTTTTCTTGATTTCGACCACGGCGCAAGCGCAGATCAATCAAGATCTGCGGGCCAACCAGATGGCCATGTTCTCCGCGCGGGTTGCAGATCTCAAAACTGCGTTCGAGCGGGTGGTCGGCAACAATTGCGGGGACCCGTGCGTCATGCCGCACAACCACGGTACCGCCTATGGGCTCGGCCTCGCGGGCGCGCTTGCGCTCATCACCAAAACCGTTCCGGCAAAATTGATCGTCATCAACGGCCTGTGCGTCGGCGAATGCGTGGTGTTCGCGGGTTTGGCACGGCAATTTATCTGTGTCGGGCCGGATGTGCGCTTTGCGTTTTACCGGATCGCCCATCACACCAACTTTCGCGACCCTCCCCTGCCGGAGGAACTCACTACATGGGTCCGCGTGAGGACCGGTATCACCGATGCGGAAAACGTGCGTGAGAAAACTACCTTCCCGCTCGCCCGCAGCCTCGAAGATGCTCTTATGATGATGTTCGCAGACGCTGTGCGCTTTTGGAAACCGTGTGATACGGCAACATTGGTCGCGAGCATGAAGTAACATGCGAATCGCCGGGCCCTTTGAGGCTCGGCGCTCTTTTTTAAAAAAAGGATTATCTGATATGGTAGAGGAACATGCGCCAACAAACACTATGGAATACGTGATACCGACCGACGAGGAACAAAAGTTGCGGCAGGAGCTGCAAACAAGAAACGACACCGACGCCCTGCGCATAAAGCGCTACCTTGGCATGCCGGACCTCTCGCGCACGCCGGGGCATCCGCTTGAGGAGCTGGTCAAGCGCGCCCGCTCGATTGCAACACTCAAAAATTTAGATAATATCGTCATCCCGGAAATAGTGCCGGCGGACATCAGCTTTGACCTTTTTAACTTCCCCGCCGACCATCCCGCGCGCAGCACGTCCGACACTTACTATGTCAACGACAAAAATATTTTGCGCACCCACGACACGGTCATGTGGTACTACTACCTCAACTTGCCGGAAGTTAAAGAGCGCCTTGCGCGCGGCGAGCCGGTCGGGTGCGTATGCTACGGCAAGGTGTACCGCAAGGACGAGATAGACAACCGGCATATGAACGTTTTCCACCAGTTTGGCGGGTGGTATTTGCAGCCGGACAACAAAGGAATTATGCCGCTCGATCGGCTCAAGACAGTGCTCTCCGAGGTTGTCGAAGGGCTTTTTGGCAAAGGGGTGGAGTACCGCTTTTTGGACGACACCTTCCCCTACACAGACCCATCGCTCCAGGTAGAGGTAAAGGTCGGCGACCCGCTTCGACCCAAGGCGAGCCGCTGGATAGAGATCCTGGGCGGCGGCATGCCTAAAAAATCAGTGCTCAAAAATATGGGGCTCGAGGGCTACAACGGCTGGGCCTTCGGCTTTGGACTCGAGCGCCTGGCGATAATCGGCATGGAGCTGCCGGACATCCGTTTGCTCTGGTCTCAAGATCCGCGAGTCGTGCAGCAACTGCGCCTGGGTCAAAAATTCAAAGAGGTGAGCAAATACCCGCCTATTGTGCGCGATATTTCATTTGTCGTTACCAACGATTTCACGCCCAATAATTATTTCGACCTTATCCGCGAAACCGTCGGCGAGGATATGGCCGAAGAAGTGACGCTTCTCGACACCTACACCGACGAAGCTAAGTTCGGGAAAGACAAGGTGAGTTACACTTACCGCATCGTGTATCGCTCCCGCGAAAAAACGCTTCTGAGCGAAGAGGTAGATCAATTGCACAAAAAACTCGAGCAAGTGACTGCCGCGCAATACGGCGCGCAGGTCCGCTAAGCGCTCACTCAACTTTTCATAAAGCACCATATAGGGTATACTGAAGTCAATGGATATCGGGGTGCTTGCCATACAAGCGTGCCTTTTTTTGGCCCTCTATTTCGAGGTGTTTTTGCTTATAACATTTTTCGAAAAAAAACCCTCTCACAAAACTTCCGAAAACCCCGCATCGTTTCCGTCGATCACGATGGTGGTCCCCTGCTTTAACGAAGAAAGAACGCTTGCCGAAACGGTGCGCTCGCTTCTTGCCTTGCGCTACCCCAAAGAAAAACTGACGATTTCAATCGTCGACGACGGTTCGACCGACAACACCCGCGCCATAGGCGAGGCGCTGGCGAAGGCGCATCCGCAGGTGCACTATGCGTATAAAGCGAACGGCGGCAAATATACGGCGCTCAATTTTGCCATCACCCATGCCACAACCGATCTTATCGGCTGCCTCGATGCAGACTCGTTCGTGGTGGAAGACGCGCTCATAGAAGCGGTCAAAAAGTTTGAGAGCGACCAGAGCATCATGGCCATCACCCCCGCGATGAAGGTGTACCGGCCGCGCAACATGCTTGAACTCATGCAGTCGGTTGAATACACGTTCGGCATCTTTTACAAAAAAATGTTCGACAATCTGGCGGCGCTCAACGTGTTGCCGGGTCCCTTTTCTATTTATCGCAAAGAAGTGTTCGAGAAAATAGGACACTTCCGCCATGCGCACAATACCGAGGACATGGAGATAGCGTTTCGAATGCATGCGAACGGTCTCAAACTGGTGAACGCGCACACTTCGTTTGTATACACTACGGTGCCCTCAACCGTCCGCGCGCTCTTGAAGCAGCGCACGCGCTGGTCACAAGGATTCCTCCAAAACTCGCGCGACTACTCATATATGTACTTCAACCCGCGCTTCGGCAACTTTGGAATATTCGCGCTGCCATTTGGCATTATGGGTTTTGCGGCGGGGCTCTTTACCGCCGGATACGCGTTCTATCACATAGTGCAGTACCTCGGCACCCAAGTGCTCGATATGTGGTTTACGAAAATCCCCCCGCACCTTCCGGAGATGCAGATGCAGTGGCTCTACCTTAATACCAGTATGACGATGTTTTTGGTTATCGCGGCGCTCGGACTCACGTTAACCGCAATCGTGCTAGGCTCGCGCATTGCGGAAACACGGCTTTCATTCAAATCGCTTGTCTCCTATTTCGCCATTTTTGGTTTTATAGCGCCGCTATGGCTCGCACGGGCCGCGGTGGGCGCGGCCCTTGCCCGCGAGAGCAAGTGGCGGTAAAGTGCCAAGCATAGGAAATTTAGTATCGAAGAGGGTTTCGAGTGCGACGGCACGAGAACTTCAGGACTTTTTCTAGCAAGAAAAAGTCCGTACTCGCAGAAACTAAATTTCCGGAGCGTAGCATTATTATGAACTGGCAAAAATACGCACTCACGTTTGTTATCACCGCGGCCATCTTTGGCACGGCTTTTTATATTGCGACCTGGCTTGACCGCGCGCGTTTGGCCGATATCCGCGCTACGCAAGAAGCCATCTCCATTAACATCCTTTCGCTTGAGACGCAGTTCGAACTGTTAGGCAATTTAGACTGCTCTTCCATTACAAAAAACCCCGTCCTCTCCGACGAGCTCAATTCGCTCGCCAGCCGGCTCTCGGTCGCCGAGCAAAATCTCGGCACCGACGATACCGAGGTTACTATCCTCAAAAAACAATACTCGCTGTTGCAGATTAAAGATTATCTGTTGATGCAGGAGATCTCGAGCAAGTGCAAAAATGTAAAGCCGGTGTTCGTCTTATATTTTTACTCAAACGAGGGCGACTGCCCCTCATGCTCGCGCGCGGGTGAGGTGTTGACGTACTTGCGGCAAACGTACCCAGACCTGCGCATCTACTCGTTCGACTACAATCTCGACCTCTCCGCGCTGCGTACCTTAATTGCGCTGCGCAAGATTCAGCCCAACCCTCCCGAAGCGGGGCTGCCGGCGTTCATCATCAACAATCGCGCTCCGGTGTATGGCTTCAAATCGCTCGACGAAATGCGCGCGCTGATACCTGAGCTTAAAAATCTCGCTACTTCTACCGCTGCACATATAAACCCGTAGTTTTTTAGAGGAGCCGCCTCCCAGATTCGAACTGGGGACCTTCTCTTTACAAAAGAGTTGCTCTACCGACTGAGCTAAGGCGGCGAAGACGCCGTGAGGCGCGCAAAAAGTATAGTACGCGAGAAATTATTCCTGCACAATAACGCGCGTACGACGCGAGCGTTTAAGGAGAGACTTTTTGTGTTCGGCAACTTCGCGCAAAAAAGCGGAGGCGGGTGTGGTGGGATGCGGCACGTGGTTGGTCATATGCAGCATATCGAGCGCGCGCTGCAGCCAATATTCGGCAAGTACGATCGATTGCGCGATGAGGCGCTGCACGGTGCGTATCGCAAGCAGTACCGCGCGCTCAACGCCAACCCTGACCAACGCCGGGAGTACGCGTTCGACAAACACCAGCGAGTTGTGGAACACGCGGTTGAGCCGCGGGCGCAGAGACTGAAACATGACCCTGCCGGTTGTTATTTCAAAACGCTTAACGGCGAATAAGCTCGTCATGCCGAAAATGGAAAATCCTAATGTTGCCGTGAAGAAAAGCTCCATCTCTTACAGTATACCTTAGGGTCGGACGGAGAGAAATACCACCGAACTCACCTCTACCCGCTCGCCGAACTTCTGCGTGGCAGAAGAGCAAAGACTGGCAATGGTTTTTTGGGGATCTTTGATAAACGCCTGCCCCATGAGTTCTTCAACATCTTTGGGCTGCATGGCGGTTGCGTGCATGGCGATGTCGTAGGCAAGGCGGGTGAACTCATCATTTTTAGCGACGAAGTCGGTCTCGCAGGAAAGTACGATCATCGCGCCCATTTGCGCGTTGCCGTGCACATAGGAAGCCACGACTCCGGCGCCGAGCGCGCGATCGGCTTTCTTTGCGGCGATGCTTGCCGCGCGCGCGCCGAGAATGGCAATCGCTTTTTCCATATCCCCGCCCGCTTCCTCAAGCGCTTTTTTGCACTCCATGACGGAGACGCCTGTTTGGTCGCGCAAGACTTTAACTGTATCTGCACTGATGGCCATGGATGTTATGCCTGCACCGTTTGCGGTGCAGGAGGAAGCGCGAGATTGTCGGCATAGGTGGAAGTTACCTCGTCGAGCATGAGCGTGATGTTTGCGCTTGCGGCATCGTTGGCAGGAATGGGATATGTGATGTTGGTGGCATCGCAGTCCGAATTCATGAGCGCCACAACGGGCATCTTAAGCTGGCGTGCTTCCATTACCGCACCCTCTTCGTGGCGGGGGTCGATGACCAAGAGCGCGTCAGGAAGGCGCTGCATGCCGCGCAAGCCGCCGAACATACTCTCGAGGTTAGTGATCTCGCGGTCGATGAGCAAGCGCTCGTGTTTGGTAAATTTGGAAAGCTCGCCTTTTTCGCGCATTGAGGTCAACTCATCGAGCCGTGCGAGACGCTTTTTTATTTCGCTCCAGTTGGTAAGGGTGCCGCCTATCCAGCGTCCCGCGGCATACGGCATCCCCAGCCGTTGCGCTGCGCGCTTGAGCGCTTCTTTAGCCTCGGCCTTGCCGCCGACAAACAAAATAATCTTGCGCTCTGCGGCAAGCGATTTTACAAATTGCAGCGCCGCATCAAGGCAGAGGGCGGTCTTTTCGAGATCAAAAAGCTCGGTACCGCCTTTGCTGCCAAAGATAAAAGTCTTGGTCGAGGGGTGCCGGCGCGACGGTGCATAACCAAAATGCGCGCCAACGCTGAAAAGCTTGTCTATGATTTGATTTTTATCCATGGGTTAATGAAAAAGGGCCACATAAGGCCGCAAATGAACGTTATTACCCTATCATGCGAGAGCCCGGGCCGCAAGAGCATCCAAGATGGCCTCAAG
This sequence comes from Patescibacteria group bacterium, assembly GCA_038064795.1. Lineage (GTDB taxonomy): Bacteria > Patescibacteriota > Minisyncoccia > Phycocordibacterales > SBAW01 > GWA1-54-10. Next base: position 15,676 of record JBBTSH010000009.1, read on the forward strand.
GTTGCCCCCCATGATTTTGGGCAGATTTGACCAGCTTTCCTTAAGCCGGTGGTCGGTGATGCGATCTTGCGGGAAATTGTAGGTGCGAATCTTTTCAGAGCGGTCGGCGGTGCCTATTTGGTCCTTGCGGGTCGCGGCGTGCTTTTTGGCCTCTTGTTCTTCCTGCAAGGCGTCGAGCTTGGCCAAGAGCACCGCCATGGCGCGCTCGCGATTGGCGTTTTGCGAGCGCTCCTCCTGCGAGCGCGCGTCAAGGCCGGTCGGTCGGTGGACGAGGCGCACGGCGGTCTCAACCTTGTTTACATTTTGGCCGCCGGCGCCGCCCGCGCGCGAAAATTCCATATCAATATCGGCGGGATTAACTTCAATTTTGTGTTTTTTGCGGATGGGCAAAATGGCGACCGACGCGGTCGAGGTGTGGATGCGGCCGCTTTTTTCGGTAGCGGGAACGCGCTGGATACGGTGCACGCCGGTTTCAAAACGCAGGCGCTCGTAAACGCCGACGCCTTTAATTTCGAAACTTGCTTCTTTGTAGCCGCCTAGATCGGTTTTTGCTTCGGCGAGCGTGCGCACGCCCCAGCCCTGTCCTTCGGCATAGGCGCGATACATCTGCGCTAACTCTTCGGCAAAAAGCGCGGCCTCCTGCCCGCCCACGCCCGCGCGCACCTCGAGCACGACTTCGTTCGGAAACTCGTCGCTCCCTTCGTCTACCTTTAAAATTTCATCCATCTGCGCGATGAGCGCCGCGCGGTCGGCTTCGTTGGTCAAATGCTCGAGCGCCGCCGCAAGGTAGGTGGTTTTTGGGTTATTTTTATATTTTTCGAGATCCATATCAGAGCGAAGCAAAAACAAGTCTGAAGAACGTTGGTAGGCGCGGCGGCGTCGGACATAGAAAAATTTTCAGCAGGAAAAATCGCGTACCCGGAAAAATTTACTTCGAGCCTTTAGTCTTCACGCGCTTGACCGAAGCCTTGGCAAAGGCGGTGCGGGCCTTAAACTTCTCCACACGGCCCGCGGCGTCGAGGATTTTTTCGTTGCCGGTATAAAAAGGATGGCACTCTGAGCAAATTTCCACCTTAATGTTCTCCTGTGTCGAGCCCACGGTAAACGAGCGTCCGCATGCGCAGGTGACCTTTGCCCCAGGAAAATAGGTTGGATGCGTATCGGTTTTCATGTAAAGCCCACCATAGCACGAAAGTTTTCGGCTTACAAGTCGGCGAGCGCATCGACATCTTTTTGATACGCGTTTGCCTTTACCACGACGGAATTTGCATAGCTATCGATCCATCCTCCGGTACCGGGACACAGTCTCCCCGAGAAATACCGGCACGCCGCATTACGCTCGGCTGTGTATGTTTGCGCCGCGGCGCCTCCATCCATGAGAAAAAGCCCCGTCGCCATGATCGCATGCCCCGCATTCCACGGGTTGGTTGCAGGGATACCGAGCACTGCTTTGATGCGCGGATCGAAAAGCTCCCAGGTTGAGGGGATAAACTGCGTCGGGCCCATAGCGCCACCGTAGCCGGCCGCCTGCGGACACGAAACGGGGGTTAACCGCCAGTCTTTGCCAAGCGCTGAGGTGATGCGCTCAAAGGGCACCGTATCGCGCGGTGCCTTCATCACGTTGGCAAACGGCGTACCCGTGTTTTTGCCTTTGCCGTTGCCGGTTGAAAGATCGGTCACCAAACAATTGCCGACATTGGCACCGAGCGCCGACTCTTGCGAAAGGATTGCGAGTATAAATACGGAACGAACGCCTGTTTTCGAACTTGCGACCTTGGCATAGGTTACCGCATCGCCGAACTTAATCGCCTCGGTGTCGCGCAGCGGGAACAGACGCGCATGAATCTCGGCCGCCTTTCGTTGCCGCTCTGCAAGTATTTGTTGGTAGGCGGTTTCATCCTGTTTCGTGACCGTGAGTAACTGATTTTTTTCCTGCTTGTGCTGGTCTATCTCCTGTTTTTTGACCTCGACCTCGTATTTAGCGTCGAGTTCTTGGTTTTTGCGCTCGCTTAATGCCAATTTTTCCTTCTCGGTTTCGTCTTTGACCCCGCGCAACTCCACAAACAACTCCTGCAACTGCCGGTTGATGGCATCTATCGAGTCGACGTTTGAAAAAAAATCCGAAAGGTCTTGCGAGGTGAGCGCCAGCGTCATCAAGGGCTGGCTTTCATTTTCATTTTTATCGCGCATGAGCTTGGCAAGCGACTCGCGGCCCTGTTCGAGACGCTCCTCGAGCGTTTTGATGCGCGCGCTTTTTTCGTTGATCTCGCCTGCAAGCCGCGTAATCGTGCCGTTGCGCTGCTTGATCTCAGCCTGCGCTTTGTTGATCTGCGCGGTGAGCGCCGTCACGTCGCCTTGCAGCGTATTTTTTTTAGCCCTCGTGTCGTCGAGCACCTTTTGCCACTGCTCTATCTCTTTTTGGACCTGGTCGTACTCGGCACGGAGTTTGGCTTTTTCAGACTCAGAAAGCGTTTGAGCATGCGCCTGCGGCGTCTCAAAATAGGTCGAGACATATCCTGCCGCCGCAAACAGGACAACAAAAAGCGCAATTACAAAATACTGCCCATTCAAATAGTGGTTCATCGGATACTTCTACATTTTAGCAGACGAAAAAGACCTCGGGAGTCTTACTTCCGAGGTCTTTTTGTGTGGAAATATTACTCTGTTGATTCGCCTTCGGCTGGAGTTTCCTCTTCTTTCTTGCCGCGCTCTTCAGAAATCTCGATTGCCGAGAGGTCGGCCGGTGCCGCCTCCTCGACAGGCTCTTCTTTGGCAACATCAATCATCGCGACCACCTCCTCTGGGCCGACCGAGAGTTTGAGTTTTGCGGCGAGTCCGAGATCCTGCACTTTAATTTGATCCTCGAGTGTCGCGAGTTTGCTGATGTCTACCTTAATTTCACGCGGTAAGTCTTTCGGCTCGCACTCAACCTCGATTTCGTGCATCACTTTAACCAAAATGCCGCCCAGGTCTTTGACCGCAGCCGAGGTGCCGTCGAACTCAAGCGGGATAGACACGGTGACGGTCTGACCTTTTTCGATCGCATAAAAATCGGCATGAATGGGCTCGCCGGAAACGGCGTCAAACTCAACCTCGTGGATGAGTGCGTCTTTGGTTTCGTCCAAACCCTTAATCGTGATGACCGTCGACTCCCCAGCAGCCTTAAATACTTTGCCGAATATCTTGGCGTCTACCGAAATGGGGGTGGCCTCCTCAGACCGGCCATAGATAACAGCCGGCAACACGCCGCTCCGGCGCAGTGTCTTAGGGCTTTTGGTGCCTTCTCCTTTGGTCTGGCGCTTGGTAACCGTTAACTCCATCGCCTGAGCAATATACGGGGTTTTTTGAAAAAATGCAATAACTTCTTGACAATTTTAGCTTTTAGGAGTAAAATGAAGGTCTGAAACCAAGGGAGCTTGGTTATGTTCTTATAGGAGGATCACTTGTTACGCAAAATGTTTATCGGCGTGTTTATCGGCGGCGGTGTAGGTCTAATTATCGGCAACGTGCTCGTCATGTTGCCGACACCAGAGTTCCGGCCGGACTTCCAAACCTTCTTCCACCAGCGGTGCGACCACCGGACGAATGTCGACAACTGCCTGACCTACAATCTAAAGGTCTGGCAGGAGCAACCGCCTGTGACCACACGCCGTTAAGGCCGCTCACGCGGACGACTAACAAGAGTCGTTCGTGAGAGCGGCTTTTGTCTTTTTACTAGTAGTTATCCCCTCCACGTAACCATTGTTTATTTCTTACGGTCGTGGTTTTTAAACAATACTACGCTACGGTTCCTTAATTATGAGACCGGTGGCCGAGCGCTAAACATTTTTCGTCTATGCCGAGCGTAAATTGAAGTGTTGCCTTAGTGGCTTATCGAACTCAATCGCGTCAGCAATAATATAGAGCACCGCTTTCCCAATCTTCAAATCTGTCTTTAGGAGGGTCACCACTTCCTCACAATCATACGGGTAGACCCAAACACTATTTTGGAGCCGCAAAAAACCTAATCGGGAAACAAGCATGCGTATTTTGTCGCGTGTGATACGCTGCCGCTCTGGTATGTCAAAAATAACCAAACGCCATTTGCCATCCCAGCGTTGAGGAGCTTTCAATTTATAAGTATCGTTCCAGATAGAATTCACAACCTTTTCTCCTTTGGCCGTGAGGCGGAGCCTCTTTTTACCGGCTTCGACTTTAAATTCGAGGAGTCCTTTGTGTTTAAGTCTGTATACTGATTCACGCAGTCGCTGCTGCGGATCGCGCTTCAAGACCCAGTTTGGATCTATATGTTTTAAAAGCTGTACTGCGTTAGGCGCGAGAGCGGCGAACGTTAGTACTCCGCCCGTCATCAACGTACTTAAAATGATTTTTTCAACTTTTGCTCCCCTGCTTCGTTTTTTTGAGCTTTGTTCCATTATGCCCATATTGTTTATTGTATACGGTCGTATAAATTAAACAATATCCTTTGAGCACCCGTGGGCAGGCGTCGAGACCGGCCGAGAACGAATGACTTCTTGTCCGGTTTTTATTGGCCTGCAAAAAGGCGGAGCCTTTTGGCGACAAAGGTTTTCATGTCTTGGACGGCGGGGGCCAAGAATTTGTAGGGCGTGGTTTCGTCGCCTTTGAGCGAACCCGAGAGCGCGTCGTGGTAGGTGAGCCGCAGTTCGGTGTTGATGTGGATGATAGCGATGCCTGCGGCAATGGCCGCCTTAAACTCTTCTTCTTTGTTACCTGAGCCGCCGTGCAAGACGAGCGGCACTCTGGCCGCCGCAGTTATTTCCCCAATCCGCGCGATAGAAAGCTTTGGGTCGCCGCCGCGCACCATGTAGCCGAGTT
>JBBTSH010000010.1:0-9093 GCA_038064795.1 Patescibacteria group bacterium
CTTTTTGTCAAGTCTATTGCGGGGCTTAAAATACAGATAAAATAGACCCATGAACTCAAATTATATTTTGCCGATTACTATCGTGGTCGCGGGGCTTTTGATAGCAGGAGCGGTATTTTTTGTAGGTAAATCTTCGACCCCCGGTGCCACGCAGGACGGTGCCAAAGTCACCGCGCGCGTGTATGATCCGGCAATTGATCATATTTTGGGCAATCCCAATGCCGAAGTTAAGGTGGTTGAGTATATGGACTTGGAGTGCTTGCACTGCAAGATATTTGAAGTGACGATGCATCAAATAATGGATTACTACGGCGACTCCGGCCGCGTTGCATGGGTGCAACGGCACTTCCCGCTCGCACAAATCCACTCCAAGGCGCCGAAAGAAGCCGAGGCTGCCGAGTGCGCTGCAGAGCTTGGCGGCAACGCCGCATATTGGAAGTTTGTCGACACCGTGTTTGAAGTTACGCCAAGCAACAACGGCCTCGACCTGGCACAGCTCCCGCAGATTGCCGGACAAATCGGGCTTGATGTGGGTGCGTTTAAAACCTGCCTCGACAGCGGCAAATACGCGAAAAAAGTTACAGACCAATACAAAGAGGCGATCGACGCCGGCGGCCAAGGCACACCCTATGTTCTCATTATGGTCGGCACCGACGCGGTGGCGCTTGCAGGGGCACAACCCTACGACAGCATGCGCGCAGCCATTGATGCCGTCCTGGCGCAATTGCCTGATTCGAACGTTGGCGGCACTGTTCCCACAGGCTCTCCACAACCTACTTCCTCTCCCGAAGTTCAATAAAAGCGAAAGGTAACACTCTACTCGTCGGGCCTAAAGTGCGCGTCGTAGTCTTCGCGCGGGAGATTGATGCGGTAGATATCGAAGCTATTCTCTCCTTCAAACATGTCAGAGGGGTTGGGCAAAAAGATTTTCGTATGCGCAAGCGCTTTTGTAGCATCGCACACGAGACGGTTGAAGATAATAAATTCCTCTCTAAAGGTGCGGAAGTCGATGACATGTCGACGCATCTGTGGACTTAAGTCTGCATTGCGCGATATCTTGCACTCGTGGATGATGAAGCGCCGTACTGGTTTGTGGAACGTTTTTTTGATCGTGTAGTAATTAAAGATTGCCTGCATCACATAGAGCGCCTTCTCTCCCCGATACGGGTTAAATGCGGATACAAATTTATGATCCACAATATCTATCCCGCGCGGATCCACTTTCGACGTAACCACAAGGTCGGACACTGCCTTGATTGGGAGCGGCAGGCCCGAAACATCGACGACAGCCTTGACCTCGACTCCCAATACCTTATAGTTCGGAGGCTTTTTTAAATAAAAAGAAACAGCTTGCAGGTATTCCCGCTTCATACTCTCGCGCTTTTTCTTTTTTGCGGTGCGGGTCGTCGCTTTGCCGAAACTAATTTCAAAGTCGGGCACGTCACGCATATACTCAAGCCCCAGCGCCACCGCCCCATCCTTGGGGATTCCTCCGTAAAAATGCTGCAGTGCAATATGCGCGGCGCGGCCCACAATCGACGCCGGACTCGAGGGCGTGTCATAGACTTCTTCGACATAACGCTTGTGCCATGCCAATGGATTGCGCAGATATGCCATGAGCGAAGAGTGGCTCCAGTGTTTGATGGGCAGGTTTCCTTGCATATTCACAGTATATTGTGTACAAGAAAAAGAGCGAGGGAGGTGTGAAATGTCCTATGCGTACACACAACTCGGCTGGATTATTCCAGTAGCCGTTCTTATAGTTATAGTGATGCGCCTGCGGTACTTTTAATAGCTCCGCAGGCGTTTTGCTTTTTCGTGCGTGCGGATGCGCTCCAAGGCCTTGGCTTCGATCTGGCGGATGCGCTCGCGGGTAACGCCGAACTTCTTCCCCACCTCCTCGAGCGTATGATAGATGCCGTCTTCAAGCCCGTGGCGCAGTTTCAAGATTTCACGCTCTTTGGGGGAAAGCTCCTCCAAAATCTCGCGCAGCTGGTCGGCCAAAATGCGGCGCGCAACCTCCTGGTCGGGCGATAGGATTTTATCGTCTTTAATAAAGTCTCCGAGCACCGACTTGCCGTCTTCGTCATCGCTCCCGACCGGCGACTCAAGCGATACGGTATCTTGGTCGATTTTTTCTATTTGGTAGACCTTTTCGACATCAATACCCATCTCGAGCGCGATTTCCTCGGCCAGAGGGTCGCGGCCCAGGTCTTGCGCGAGGCGGCGTGATACTTGTTTGTATTTGGCGATGGTCTCGACCATGTGCACGGGGATGCGGATCGTCCGGCTTTGGTCGGCAAGCGCGCGGGTGATAGCCTGGCGGATCCACCACGTGGCATAGGTAGAAAATTTAAATCCTTTCGTAAAGTCGAATTTGTCGACGGCCTTGAAAAGCCCGAGGTTGCCCTCCTGAATCAAATCGAGGAGCGTCAGATCGGGACTGCGGCCGACATATTTTTTTGCAATAGATACGACGAGGCGCAGGTTCGCCCTCGCTAACAAGTTTCGGGCTTCACTGTCGCCCTCGGTGATGCGCTTGGCCAGGTCGCGCTCTTGCTGCGCGTTAAGAAGCGGGTACTTGCCTATCTCGCGCAGATACATCTGGATAGAATCGTATTGCGAGTCTGAACGGGCGTAGCCTTTTTCAACCGGTTCTTCGGCAATTTCGAGCATACCGCCGCCCTCTAAAACATCAATGTGCGCGGTTGAAAACTTTTCATACAGTACCTCCAAAAACAGTACGTCATCCTCTACATGAGGGAACGCTTTAAGAATTTCGTCATAGGTAACGAACCCGCGCTCGCGGCCGCGTGCCATGAGCGCTTCGGCCTTTTTTTCCTGCTCGTAGGCCTTTTTAGAAAGCTTGGGAGCGGTGGCCGCCTTGGAGGCTGACTTTTTGATCTTTTTTTTGGACGCTAATGTAGCCCTCTTGGCCGTAGCCAAACGTGCGAGGCGGCGCTTTGCCGCCACAACCTTAAAACGTCTTGCTTTTCCGCCAGAGGCGGATCCTCCTCGGGGGGAAAGCGGCGCCTTACGGCGCCGCAGAGATGCCTTTTTGTTTGCCCGGCCGTGGGCTTTTTTCTTAGCCATAGTAGATACCGTGCACTATATCACGAAAATTTCATTTTGAAACGCTCCTTCTCGATCTGTCGCTCGATGTCGCCCAGCATATCTCCGGCAATAGTTTCGGGAGTCGTATGATCGCCGAGTTCCTTCTCAAAACGGAACCGCAGCATTTCTTCATGAGGCGCGATCTCTTTTTTAAGCTCGGCTACACGATCTCCCCCAATGAGGGTTTGGAGGCGGGCATACACCGGCGAATCTTCCCCAAAATATGACAGCAGCATGCCTGCCTTTTTTTCAAGCGGCGTTCCGCTTGATTCTGAAGCGATTTCCTGAATTTGCGATGAGTCTTCGGTCGTGGACGCTCCCCCAGCCGACGAAGCCGGCAGTTTCATCACCTCGACGCGCACGGCATCCTCCGAGACCTCAAGCCGTTTGGCGACGATGCGCACAAAATGTTCTTGATCGATTTTGCTTCCTATGGCGCGCACCAGCGGTAGCACCTGCGCCTCTATTACTTTTTTATACGCGCGCTCATCTTTTCCGCCCACGGCGGATCGGCTTTGGGCCGAAGCCGGACGCAGCACTTCGAGGAAAAACTCAATCGCGGTTTTTGAGGTGCGCACCGCGGCCTTGAGGAGCTCGGGATTTTCTTTTGCAAGATCTGCCGGATCTTTGCCTTGCGGCAACGGTGGCACCTTTACATCAAATCCGTTGCTTAGTGCCATAAGTGCACTTTTTAATCCTGCACGCACGCCCGCCTCATCGGCATCAAGCGAAAGCACGAGCCGTTTCGAGAGTCTGCCTAAGAGCGAGAGATGCTCGGGAGTGAGTGCTGTCCCCGAGAGTGCTACGGCAAAGGGCAGGCCTGACTGATGGCACAAGATGAGGTCAAACTGCCCTTCGACCAGCAAGATACAATCGGCTTTGCGGATAGAGTTACGTGCGCGGTCTAACCCATACAGTACGCGCGACTTTTTAAACAGCGGCGTTTCGGGCGAATTGACGTACTTTGCGGGTTCGCCTTCTGTCCTCGTGCCGGGAACTTTTTCGAAAAACCGGCCCGAGACGGCGATGACCTGCCCCGCCATGTCGAACATGGGAAAGATGATTCTCCCGCGAAAACGGTCAAATATTTCACTCGGCCTTTTCTCGGAAATTACCGCAAAACCCGCCGCGACAATGTCGTCTTTCGCAAACCCTTGAGTGTGTAGATGCTTCGAAAGTTCATCCCACGCGGCCGGCGCGTAGCCCAAACGCCATGAAGCGGCAGTTTCGTCGGCGACGCCGCGCGCGCGCAGATAGTCTTGCACGTCTTTTCTTTTGTGCAGTTCACGCTCGAAAAATTGCACCGCCGCTTCGCACACCTCGCGCAGGCGCTCCTCTTTTTCTTTTTGCTCGGGGGCTTTTACAAAACGCTGCTCGAGTGTTACCCCAGCTTTTTCGGCAAGCGTCTTTAACGCCGCGGGAAACTCTATCCCGTCCATCTTCTGCACGAACGAAAACACGTCGCCCTTCTCTCCGCAGCCAAAGCAAATATACGTGCCGCGCTCGGGCGAGACATAAAAACTCGGCGTACGCTCTTTGTGGAAGGGGCATCGCGCGGTGTAGTTTCTCCCCGCTTTTTTGAGCTGCATGTATTGCCCCACCACCTCAACGATATTAAGCCGCGCTTTTACCTTCTCTACATCCGACTCCATAAGGCTATAGTCTAATCTTTTTTGGAGCACTTGACAATAAAATTAAATAGGTGTACAATCGCGAGAGATTCACGGAACCTTGGGAGACGTAGGATGAAAAAGACACTCTCGCGAATCGGCACCGCCCTCGTTGCGGTTGGGTTTGTTCTAGTCGTTGAAGACTGGAGCACCGACTTCGGAGTCGGCATGCGGTGGAGCTATGTAATGTGGTGGATGGGCGTGGGAGCAGCACTTTTAGGTTTCGCTCTCAAGATCCCCAAACTCTCCACCGAGTAACGCAAACAAAAGTGCAGAATCCAATTGGAGGTCTACTATGCGCTATGTCGTACTGTTGTTCGGCTTTGGGTTGATCTGCATCTCACTCGGTATCATTGTTTCACTGTGGGTGCAGTACAACTGGAAAGTTGCACTGTGGGCGTTTGTGGCTGTTTTTTGCGCAGGACTATCTCGAACCGTATCTACTCTGTATGAAGAATGGTACGGAAATACGGGAGATTCATAATGCGCAACAAAAACGCCGTCCGGTCTTCCGGACGGCGTTTATTTTTTAAGCAAAGAATGCGTATGAATTATAACGTATGCAAATTTTTATTCATTTTTGCGCATATGCGTATATATGTATAATACGTGTGTGATGTCATCTAAACGAGCCGGTGCACAAGCAGGAAGAGAGGTGCTGCTCGATTTGCTTGAATTGATTTTGAAGAAATCAGATATCGATCGAGCGCTTACTAAGAAACTGTATTATGCGCGCCGTATGGGATATGTACAAAAAAGTTCTGTTGGAGATTTGCTGACACAAAAAGGCCGCATACTCCTCACCGAAGGTAAAGTTTGGAACTTGACTATCCCCACCCCAAGACGTTGGGATGGTCGGTGGCGGCTCGTGGTGTTTGATATTCCAGTCGACAAGCACAAACGTCGAGATTCTTTTCGTCGTCGACTGCAGGAGCTCGGACTCACGCTCTACCAAAACTCAGTGTGGGTTTATCCGTACCCGCTTGAAGAAATTATCCGGAAGATAGCTGATTTCTACAAACTCTCGAGCTGTGTATCTTTCATCGTTGCGGAAGATTTAACTGATGAGTATAAACTTATGAAAAGATACAACCTTTCTTAATTATTTGTACATATTTGCGCATATGCGCATTAGTGAATAACATTTTTGGGTTAGTGTATCCCTGGGCGGTGTAATTATCTTGCAAACTTCGCTGCAGTTAGTTGAGAATTCGCTACGGAGTTATTGACAAATTTTTAGTTGAGTGTACTATATAAAGTGGCTTAACTGGATACTTGTTGGAGGACGCTATGGAGACGACTTTTGGAACCTTGGTTGCTTATTGTGCGGCCTGTATCGGCATCTTCGGCACGGTGCTGGGTTTACTTTCTCTCTCGCCCGGAACAATGGCTGTATCGTTAGGGGTAAGTGTGGGATTGATAAACCTCTTTCATCCATAAAATGCCACACCGTCGAAGGCGCGGGGTCCTTAGACCCTGCGCCCTTTCATTTTTTTATCCTGAGTCCTATCGAAGGATTACTCCCCTCGTGAGAGCGCGGGGCGGATGCGTTCGTCCACCGGATGCGAAGACGCGGGGAAAAGTTTCCCGATCATCTCAGACTTCGGCGAACCTTTGAATCCGGTGCCGGCTGGGATCAAGCGGCCGATGATGACATTCTCCTTCAAGCCCTCGAGCCGGTCGATGGCACCATAGATAGACGCCTTGATGAGCATGCGCGTCGTGTTTTGGAACGATGCCGCCGAAAGGAAGCTTGCGCGCGAGAGGGACACGTCAAGAATACCCATGAGCAGCGGTTCGGCTTTTGCATTCTCCATGCCTCCCTCCTTCAACCGAGCGTTTGTTGCCTCAAACTCAGACTCGCTCACGACATCTCCTGCAGAGTATTCGCTCTCGCCAGAATGCGTCGTGCGTACGCGGCTAAACATTTGCCGCACGATTGTCTCAAGATGTTTGATCGAGATTGATGCGCCCTGGAGCTCGTAGATTTTTACGACTTCGGAGATGATATACTCCTGCGTCTTTTCTTTGCCCGCGTATTTGAAGAGGTCTGAGAGATCGGCCGAGCCGTCGGTCAAAAGCTGTCCCTTGGTGACTTTGTCTCCCGCTTTCACGAGCGGCACACGGCGGAAATGCACTTCATACTCAACCATATCTTTCTTGGCACCGGCCTTTTTGTGCTCGATGTCGGGAGCGATGATGAGTGTTTTTTCTTTGCCGTCGGTTTTGATCTCTACCACTTCGCCCGAAACGGTCGCAACAATGGCAGGATTGCGCGGATTGCGGCGCTCGAAGATCTCTTCAACGCGAGGCAACCCTTGTGTTACGTCGCCCGCCGCCGAAGCTGCGCCACCCGCGTGTTTGATGTTCATGGTGAGCTGTGTACCCGGCTCGCCGATCGCCTGCGCGGCAACGGTGCCTACCGCCTCGCCAAGCGCCACCGGCTTCATGGTGCCCAAGTCTGCGCCATAGCAGTGCGCGCAAATGCCGCGCGCGCTGCGGCAACCAACAGGGCTGCGCACATATACGCTTGGCGTGCCCCACTCCTCGATGCGCTTCGCATCGGCGGCGGTCAGGAAATGTCCTTTCTTATATTCAACCTTGCCGTCATGCTCCACATCGGCTGCAAGATACCGACCTTGCGCATTTTTTGCCATAAAGGTGCCAATACCCGATGCGCTTTCACGGCGCACGGTCAATCCTTCTTTAGTACCGCACTCTTCCTCGATAACTACGATGTCTTGCGCCACATCGAAAAGACGGCGCGTGAGGTACCCGGCCTTTGCGGTCGAGAGTGCGGTCGAGGCCAACCCCGAGCGCGAACCATGGGTGGTAATGAAGTACTCGATCGGCGAAAGACCTTCTTTCATCGATTTAGTAACCGGAAGTTCGAGCGTTTCGCCGGTCGGCGAGGAAATGAGGCCTTTCATACCGGCCATCTGAGTCAGCTGTGCCAACGAACCGCGCGCTTTTGACTTGAGCATGTCTTCAACCGGACCGTTCTGCGGCAGGTTGGCCGGAATCAATTTCTCAACTTCGGATTTTGCGGCGTGCCAGATCTCAAGGTTCATGCGGTAACGTTCCTCTTCAGAAAGAAGGCCGTCTTGCCAGTGTTTGATGACTTCTTGCGATTTTTTCTGTGCGCGTTCCACTATTTCCTCTTTTTCTTTCGGAATGCGGATGTCGTCGAGCGACCACGTGATGCCGGACTGTGTCACATAGCGGAAGCCGAAGTTCTTGATGCGATCCATGATGTCCGGGATTTTATCCAGACCGTACCGGTCGATAAGGTCGTCGACAAGTTTGTTGAGACGGTCTTTGCCGACTGCATCGTTGATGAAGGGGTAGTCGCTCGGAAAGACGGTGTTGAAGAGCAGACGCCCGACGGTCGTCTCAAAGAGTTCGCCGCCAAACTGCGCGTACTTCTCTTTTTCGGAGGGCATCACTTTGATTTTTGCCTGGAAGCCCACATGGCCGAAGTCGTAGGCCAAAATGGCGGCGTTCGGGGTCGGGAATGCGAGCCCTTCGCCCTTCATACCCTTCACTTCTTTGGTCATCCAGTAGCTGCCGAGCAAGATGTCGAGCAACTTCGATGCCACTACGGGTTCGCCGCTGCCAGGCTTCAAAACGTTTTTCGGTGCGGCCATGATCTCGCGCGCTTCCATCTGCGCTTCAGGCGAGAGCGGCACGTGTACGGCCATCTGGTCGCCGTCGAAGTCGGCGTTAAACGCCGGACAGACCAACGGATGCAGCTGGATAGCATTGCCCTCGATCAAGACCGGTTGGAATGCCTGTATGCCGAGGCGGTGCAGGGTTGGCGCACGGTTAAGGAGCACGTATTTGTCTTTTATTACATCTTCGAGAATTGCCCAAACTTCCGGCACTCCTTCGTCGATGAGCCTCCCCGCACCGCGGATGTTGTATGCCAATTCTTTTTCGAGCAGTTTGCTGATCACAAACGGGCGGAAGAGCTCCAGCGCCATATGCTTCGGCAGACCGCACTGTTTGAGTTTGAGTTCAGGACCAACCACAATGACCGAGCGGCCCGAGTAGTCGACACGCTTGCCAAGCAGGTTTTGGCGGAAGAGACCGTGTTTGCCTTTAAGATTGTCGGAGAGCGATTTGAGCGGCCGCGTGCGTGCCTGCGTCGTTGCCGAGTAGGCCGCGCCGCCGTGGCGGATAGAGTTGTCGATAAGCGCGTCGATCGCCTCCTGCAAGATGCGCTTTTCGTTGCGCAAGATTACGTCCGGCGCGTGTATCTCGAGCAGTTTTTTGAGGCGGTTGTTGCGGTTGATGACGCGGCGGTACA
>JBBTSH010000011.1:0-7645 GCA_038064795.1 Patescibacteria group bacterium
GCCGCACCACACGAAACGGGAGCACGCGTACCTGGAACCCGAGCGCCGGCAGACGCTCTTCGAGCAGCTTCGTGTATGTGGCGGGTCCTCCGCTCTCAGGCGGATACACCCCAGTCGCTATCAATACCGTATGAAGAGAGGCTGTTGACATATAAGTGGGCGTATAGTACTATATAACACGGAGTTCCCTCAAAAAGCAACGGGGCTAGCGATGTCCACACAGATCAAAGGCATAATTTGGGACTGGGGCAATGTCCTCGGTCGCTTCTCTCACGAACGGGTGCGCGAACAGCTGTCGAAATACTGCTCAAGCCCGCCAGAAGAAATGAAAGACGTACTCAGAGGACCGTCTCAACTCCACGAAAGTGGAGCGCTCTCATCCTTTCGCTTTTACGTCGTGGTGAGGCGGATTCTCAATCTGGAGGCGGACTACGAAATGTTCCATTCGCTGTGGAGCGAATGCATCATCGGCGACAACCCGAAGATCGAGAAGATTCTCAGTCGGCTGTCTCAGTCGGTTCCGATTGCCATTCTCTCGAACACGGATCCTATCCACTGGGAGGAAATAGAAAAACTCTTCGTGGTGCGGCAATTCTTCCCCGAAAGTCGACGTGTGCGCTCCTATGAGCCACGAGTCCGGGCTCGCAAGCCGGACAAGAAGATCTACCAAGTCGCGCTCCAAACGCTTGGTCTCACGCAAGACGCGGCTCACGCTCTCTTTGTCGACGACATCGAGGAAAACTGCGAGGCATTCAGAGCGCTCGGTGGGCACGCGTTGCAGTACGACTGCAGCACGGACCCGATCGAAAAACTCGAGCGTGCTCTTGCGCCCTTCGGTGTGTTTCGCTAATGTCGGCAATACAATTTGTTCCTTGGCTCCTCCCTCACGGGAGGGGCTTTTTCTTTAAATATGATGTGATATCGTGTGGTGATGCAATGCAGTCTTTGTAGCGGTGAGGCTACAGTGTTTCTTGATCTCGGCCAACAACCGCTCGCCAATAAATACCCAAAAAAGGAAGATTTCGCGCGCGAAGATTTTTTTCCACTTTCCACTTATTTTTGCCCCAATTGCAAAAATGTCGAACTGGGCACCAAAGTATCCCGTGAACGCATGTTCGAGGACTACTACTATTTATCCTCCGTAAATCTGGGGCTCGTGCGGCATTTTGAAGCTCTCGCGCAGAAACTCGCTTCTGCAAAGTTTGTAGTCGACATAGGAAGCAACGACGGTATTTTGCTCAAACCCCTAAAAACTATGGGGGTTAAGGCGCTGGGAATCGAGCCCTCTGTAAATGTTTCAAAAATAGCCAACGATGCGGGGCTTCCCACTATCACCGCTTTTTTTGACCGCACAAGCGTCTCACAGATTGTCGCAGAGCACGGCAAGCCGGACATCATAGTAACGAGTAGTGTTTTTACGCACGTCGCGGATCCTCATCAGTTCATTGAAGATGTAAAGGCACTCATGGCCGACGATGGTTCTTTTATCGTCGAAGTCGAGTACATCGGCCACATTCTCAATACCGTACAATTTGAGCGGTTTTATCTTGATCGTATCTTTTACTATTCGCTCACGTCACTGAAGAATCTGTTTGAAAAACATGCCATGTATATTGCCGATGTCGAAAAAGTGGAGCTCCACGGCACCTCGCTGCGAATCATAGCTCGCAAACAAGGGGTGGGCACTCCGAGCGAAGCGGTGGAAAAACTATTTTTAGAAGAACAACAGACTCTTACGCTTCCAAAACTCATGGAATTTAAAAACGAGGTGGACGCGCAGATAACCGCATTTAAAGCGAAGCTGGAATCATATAAAAAAGAGGGGGTGCGCGTTGGAGGATACGGCTCTCCGGCGCGAGTTGCCACCATTTGCAATTACGGAAACATCGGACCCGAGCTAATCGAATTTATTGTCGACGACAGTCCGCTTAAACAAAACCGGTTCACTCCCGGCACGCACATTCCTATTGTTCCCAAAGCATACTTGGATAGCCTCCCGCAAAAACCTCATGTATTAGTGGTGTTCGCCTACGAATATTTTGAGGATATTAAGAAAAAAACAAATGGAGCGTACCGCTACTTACGGCCCATACCTCCTCAAGAAATCGCATGAAAGCGCGCCTCGCCCAAATAGGGGTTGGTACGTGGGGTAAACATATAGAAAAAACGCTCCGCTCACTCCCCGAGTGTGAACTTGTGTATACCGCAGAGCACAACTGGCGCGAGCTGCTTGATAAAAAAGACATAGACGGCGTTGTTGTAGCAACGCCTCCCCATACTCATGCGCAAATTGCCATTGCTTTTCTTGAACTAGGTCTGCCGGTTTTTATCGAAAAGCCGATGACGGGAAACCTGAAAGACGCGCTTGCCATAGAAGCCGCGGCAAAAAAATCCGGCGCTCGGGGTATGGTTGGGCATATTCATCTCTACAATCCTGCCTATCTAAAAATGAAATCGCTTTTAAGCGAGGCTGGTCAGGTGCACACCATGGTTGGTTTTGGTTACAATCAAGGCCCCTATCGAGACGACTATTCTGCAATGTGGGACTGGGCTCCGCACGATCTCTCAATGATGCTGGATCTTTTAGGAACACTGCCCGAGCGCGTAAGTGCATGGGGTATAGCTAAAACCCGCCCCAACACCACTCTTTGGGATCTTTCCGTGATTAAACTTGATTTTCCTCAGGACGTGAGCGGCTTTGTTATGAACAGCTGGCTTATGCCGCAAAAATGCAAAAAAATGACGGTGGTAGGAGATAAAAAAAGCATTGTCTATGAAGATACGCTCACTCAACACAAGCTTGCGCTTTACGAAGATTCGCACGTCACGTACCCGGAATATGAAGACGCAATGCCTTTAACAGAAGAACTCGCCGCGTTCGTGCGCTCCATTGTGCAAAAAGAAAAGCCTCAGAGCGACTTGGCTCTGGGGCTTACTGTGGTTCGCATCCTTGATGCCGCAGAACGTTCTATTGCCGCAGATGGCACGTCTCAAACAATCTGAAAAAGAATAGGCGCGGCTTTTGGCCGCGCCCATGTTTTTTGTGCCGCTTGTACTGCGGACTTATACTTCCCACAATTCGGGGTGGGTCGCGAAGAAAACAAACCAGAGCGAGTTGGCCGTTGCCATTCGATAGTACGCGCTCTCTGCGTCACGACCCTCACGGATGCGCCGCAAGAGTTCCGGTACCGGTATGTACTCGGCCGAGTAGATAGGTTCGCTGTGATCAGCCTTCAACGCCTCGACCTTGTCGAGGTCGACCTTGACGAACAGTAGGTCGGTCCACGAGCCTACGAATGTTGGATTCGGGTTGTGCCAAGGGCACTTCGGCCGCTCAACATTGAGCACCGCAGTTGCGCCCGTCTCTTCCCCCACTTCACGCACGGCGCCGGCCTCAGGGGTTTCGAACTTCCCCCCGGCGAGCTTATCAAGGTAGCCCATCGGCAACTGACCAATGACCACCGGAGCATGTCCATCCTTCCATTGATTCAGCGGATCATCGGCATGTGGCCGTGGTTGGCGAATGACGCCAATACGGGCCTTGCCGTCTTTGCCGATACCCCACGCCACGATATTGGTGGCAGGAGCCTCATAGACGATGGGCTTGTCGAAGCTGGGCGTCCCGTCTGCATTCATAACGACCGCCGTTTTGATTGATCCAAAACGACCCTCGATAACGA
This sequence comes from Patescibacteria group bacterium, assembly GCA_038064795.1. Classification (GTDB taxonomy): domain Bacteria; phylum Patescibacteriota; class Minisyncoccia; order Phycocordibacterales; family SBAW01; genus GWA1-54-10. The sequence goes on from JBBTSH010000011.1 coordinate 3,681, forward strand.
CGTCGGTGCCGATGGGTTGCACCTTCCCAGCCACCGTCACTTTCCACCGGTTCGGATCGGAAAGAAACTTCTCCGCAACTTCGACAGGTTGCCCCGCCAAAGCCGCCGTATAGCTTACCGTAGCAGCCATCACTTTTCTCCCTGGATATATATGAACGAAATAGAGCTTTGTGGAGCTCTGATTTACCGGTTAAGATTATAGCATACTATAGCATACAATGCAATACCCCCCTCTTTATCTATACAAAAAGTTTTCCAAACACCTGCTCCCGCATAGCTTTATCTATAGCCGCGGAATTATAGTTTTTTTGAGCGAACTCCTTGGCATGAGCAACGATACGGGAACATTCTTCCTTATGAGTGAGAAATCGCATCACTTGTTTGGCTATAGCCTCGGGATCGTGCGGATCAACCGCAAGAGCGGTCGGCTGCTTATCCGTATTCCGGTCAGGATCTATAATACTGTCCCGCAAACCTCCAACCTGCGTACTCACTACCGGCAGTCCGGCCGCCATTGCCTCAATGGGAGAGTTACCCATCCCCTCTGAAAGCGAAGGCCGCACGAACACATCGCATGCTTTTAGATACTTTGGGATCTCGCGCAGGTCGACATGACCCAAAAAAGTCACTCTGTCATCCACTCCTTCCTCTCGGGCAAGGCGTTGCAGCGCTTCCATGTCGGGTCCTTTGCCTAAGATTTTAAATGAAATATGAGCCGGTAAAAATTTTAGTGACTTTATGATGTCGTCGACTGCGTTCTTTTTCACCAGACGCGAGGTGGTGATAATAAACACGTCGCCCCTCTTTTTCCCCAAATGCTCCCGCACCGCATCTAGCTCGCTAGGTGGGTATTCGCGCACAAACTCTTCAACATCCAAAGCGTTCGGCACGAACGCTATATCACCACGATAGCCCATGGAGCGCCCAAACTCCGCTAAATACGTCGAGGGCGCGTGGATGAGATCCGCCTTGGTGAAAAGTCGTGCAAAAAGCGGATACACGAACCGCGCCTTGTGTTTGAGGTATTCGATGGGATCGCCGTCATTAAGCGTGAAGAGATAGCGGACGTTCGGATAACACAACTTAAAAAAGAGGGCCCCGAAAGACGCATAGCTGGTCATGACGGACCATATGCCGTCAAACGGTTGAGTGCGATGCAATGCGCGCGCTTTGAGAAAAGCCAAAAAAGGGTAGAGAAATTTATTCAGCCTTAAAGGAAACTGCACCAAGTCTTGCGGCGTTGGGTTTTTTTTGCCAAACCCAACCCGATGCACCAGCACATTGCCTATCCGCTCATCTTTGGGGAGTGCGGTGTTGAGCCGCAATGTCACCATCTCGAACGAAATATCTTTTGGATCAATGCGGTCGGTCGTCTTTTTGACGGGTATCTCCGCTCCCCCGACAAGATCGGGATAATAGGTCAAAGAAAATATAAGTATGCGCTTCATGCGAATTTGTGTAACTAACTGTTCCTCGCAAGAGTTGTCTTGTCAAGAGGCCTTCCTTCTGCTATATTTCTCATGCGTCTCGCGGGACGTTTTTTATTTGCGATGCAATCACCTAAAACAGTACTCATAATCGGTATTAACGGCTTTATCGGCCACCATCTGCTTGGCCGTATTCTTACTGACACGGCGTGGAATATTCTTGGGGTCGATATAGGGGACGACCGGGTTCAAAAACATCTTGGACACGAGCGATTCGTCTTTCATAAAGCAGATATGACCGAGGAACGCGACCTTATCGAGTCGCTGGTTAAACAGTCGGATGTGGTTCTCCCCCTGGCGGCTGTGGCTACCCCACAGCTATACATGACACAGCCATTGCGCGTGTTCGAACTTGATTTCGAAGAAAATCTGCCTATCGTGCGTCACTGCGTTAAGTACGGAAAGCGAGTCATTTTCCCTTCTACCTCAGAGGTATACGGCATGAGCCGCGATTCAGAATTTCATCCGGACCACTCACAACTCGTCGTTGGGCCTATCAGCAAAGTTCGGTGGATATATTCCACAAGCAAACAACTTATGGACCGTATTATATGGGCTTATGGTCGGGACCATGGACTCGATTTTACATTATTTCGCCCATTTAACTGGATGGGGGTCGGGCTCGACAGCCTCGAAACCGGCCAATCGCGCGTTATCACAAAATTTCTCGGTAATATCTTGCGCGGAGAAGACCTCCTGCTGGTGGATGGAGGAATCCAGCGACGTTCTTTTACCGATATCGAGGACAGCATTGACGCCCTTTTGAAAATCATCGAAAACAAAGACAGCATTGCGACAGGCAAGATTTATAATATCGGCAATCCATCGAACAATCACTCTATCCGCGAATTGGCTGAGATGCTTTATGAGATGGCTCCTTCGTATCCATTTTTCAAAGAAAATGTTCACAAGGTAAAAATAGTGGATATTGCATCTCAAGCGCACTATGGCGAGGGATATCAGGATGTACAAAACCGCACTCCCTATATTGAAAATACGCGAAAAGATCTTAACTGGAATCCAAAAATCTCTATGCGCGAATCACTTAAACGCACATACGAGGAGCACGCTAAACAACTCAAAAAAAAGGGGGAGAAATCATAAATACGCTCTTAACGTTGTTAGTGTTTTTGCCCACACTTCATCTGCCAACGTCTCATCAAGCGCATCGCGCGAAGGCTCTACTATCCTTTCATCGGTAAAATACTTGCCGGAGTATTGCGCGACATCTGGCTTTGCGGCAAGGTATACAACGGTTTTCGCGCCTTCTTTGGATGAGCTCATGCGAAAAGGATTGAGTGCGCGGGACAGTATGCCGCTGGCGCTGACCGTTCCTAAAGCGAGCTTGGTTTTTATCCAGCCTGGATGCAATGCGTTCACCGTTACCCCACTTCCCCTAAGAACCCTCGCAAGATGCTGCGTATAAAGCATGAGTGCAAGTTTTGAATTTGCATAGGAACGATAGCGGTCAAATGCGTCTGTGCTTTCAAGATTGTCCGGATCTAGGTGCCCCTTGCGGTGCATAGTGGATGCCACATTAATAATGCGAGCAGGAGCGGAGCGCTTGAGCAATGGTAAAAGAAGCTCCGTTAACAGAACTGGGGCAAAATAGTTGACCGCCATATTTAACTCAATAGCATCTGCCGACATCATTTTCGTAGCAGGCATGACGCCGGCGTTGTTTATGAGTACATGCAACTCATTGTGGGTGTGTGCAAACGCCTCTGCACAACTACGCACCCCCGCAAGAGAAGCGAGGTCTGCTACTATATAGTCGCTGTCGGGGAAGGCCGCCTTATATACTTCCCCTTTTTCTTTAGTGTGTGCCACTGCAACCACATTCGCTCCACGACGCAATAGTTCACGTGATACTTCTTTGCCAATGCCATCAGTCGCGCCGGTGATAAGGACCGTTTTGTTTTGTATATTCCAGTCCACAGTCACTCAATTTCAAACTCTTGGGGTGTTGGTTTAGTTTCTGCTTTGGGCACGCTGAGTCTTGCATACCACACGCCGCTTATGCCGAGTCCCACTAAGGCAGCGAGTCCCGCGAGGTACCACCACAGCGGCGCTGATTCGGGAGCCGTGTATGGCACGTCGGCAGAGAGATCGGTCTGCGTGACTGCGGCGGCGTTTGTTTGCGGCAAAGTGGCAGGAGCTTTTGCGGTTACCGGTTTTGGCTGCGCAGGCTTAGGCGGCTCGGGTAGTGGCGCCACCTCGCCCACCGTTATGAAATCTTTGATATTTGCGAAGGTTACGGCACCGATCCCTTTGACCCTCATTATGTCTTCTGTCTTTCGAAAAGGGCCTCTGTTCTCCCGGTAGTGCACGATGGCCTGTGCTTTAACCTCGCCGATGCCTTTAAGTGTCACAAGCATCACTGTATCGGCGGTATTGATATTTATAAGGCTGGCAAAAGCGGCTGTCGGCCACACGAGCAGAAAAACAAGGGCCAGACTAGGTATCCATTTCATCAAC
>JBBTSH010000012.1:0-19375 GCA_038064795.1 Patescibacteria group bacterium
ACTTTTTCGAGTGGATAGTCGCGTGTTGGCATACGTTTGGTAAAAAAATAGGCGCCCTGCGGCGTGTCTGTAGAATAACTGAATTTTCAAAAATTGCAACGCGTGGTAGTGTAGCGGCAGATGTGCCAAAGAGTCCGAGACGAGGGAGAGTCGCCATGGACGTCACCCAGGTACTGAGATCGAACCGTTTTATACTTACCGAGGACAAACTACCGGTGGAATCAACACAGCCATTGGCATTCCGCCACAAAGACTACATCGGCGTGTTAGACCAAGATGGTCGTCTGTGGATGGGGCCAGGGAACTTCCCTATCAAGGAATATGATTTTGTGGAAGTCCCGGCGAAGATAATCTTGCAGTGTCTCGCGCTGCAAGCCGCCTAAATACACCTCAACGTCAAAATTAAACGCCCGCCGGTAACCCGGCGGGCTCGTTTTTTATCAAATTCTACCTGCGGGTTAAACCTGCGGGTCTTAGAAAATAGCCAGCCGAAATGGGTTAAATTGCTCCAAAAGATTTTAAGACAGCGATACCAACCATTAAAATAACTGCAAGTGCCACCAACACTAACCTGAGACGTACCCACCATGACATGCCTGTGAGTAACGTGGTGGTGACACCACTTCCTTTCTGTTCAATATTTTTTTGTAGGCCGTATTTAAGCAACCGTATACAAATATAGGCAAAGCAAATAATGGCGACAATGCTTAGCCAAAAGAGAGGTGGTAAATAGTCAAAAAAACTCATTCTTTTATTTTACCACGCGAAGTGGGCAAACGCCTTATTTGCTTCTGCCATTCTGTGTGTATCGTCTTTCTTTTTTATAGCGGAGCCTTCATTGTTGGCGGCTGCCATGAGCTCCTGCGCCAATTTTTGCGCCATGGGTTTGCCTTTGCCGCCACGCGCGGCAAGCAGTATCCAGCGGAATGCCAATGCCTGCTTGCGCTCGGGGCGCACCTCGCGCGGCACCTGGTAGTTGGCGCCGCCCACACGGCGCGAGCGGATCTCCATCGCGGGGCCAACGTTGCGGATCGCGGTTTCAAAAAGCTCCAAAGGATTTTCCACCTTGGCTTTTTCTTTCATGATGTCGAACGCGTCATACACCACCTTGCGCGCAGTAGACTTTTTACCGTCCCACATGACCGAGTTGATGAATTTTTCGACGCGGACGGAGTTGAACTTAATATCCGGTCCGGCAATATTTCTATTTTTTACGGGGCGTCGCATATAAATTTCTTAAAAATTACTTGGGGCGTTTTGCACCATAGCGCGAGCGCGAGACGCGGCGCTTGTCGAGGCCTGCGGCGTCAAGTTTGCCGCGCACCACCTGGTAGCGCACGTTGATGTCTTTCACGCGGCCTGCGCGCACAATCACCACCGAGTGCTCCTGCAAGTTGTGACCCTCGCCGGGGATGTAGGCGGTGATCTCTTGTCCGTTGGTCAAGCGTACGCGCGCGATCTTGCGGATAGCGGAGTTAGGTTTGCGTGGGGTCACGGTCGTCACCTTGGTGCAGACCCCGCGCTTAAAGGGCGACGGGTAAAAAACCGGACGATTTTTGAGCGTGTTGAAACCGCGCCCGAGTGCGGGCGATTTTGATTTGCTTTTCAATTGGGTGCGTCCCTTGCGGACCAGTTGTGAGATGCGTGCCATGAGTAAAATAAAATGCGCAGATGCGCCACACCAATCTACTCTATATAGACACTCCTGTCAAAAGCGTAAAGAGCTTGCCAAGCAGGGCGCCAAAAAACGGCGAAAGCACGTAAAAGAACATCAATATAAGGAGCGTGCCCGAAAGTACTCCAAGACGCTCGAGCGCAAAACGAAACTGGTCATACCGAGCGGCGAGGCCGCGCGGTAAAATCCCCGAAAGAATTTTTGAGCCGTCCAAAGGCGGTACAGGGATCAAGTTGAAAAGCGCGAGCAGCATATTGATGTACACAATGACCGAAAAAGCATCTACTAGGGCCGGGTCAAGCGCTCCGCCAAAAAAACGGATACCAAGTCCAAAGAGAAGCGCGAGGAAAATATTGGTCCCCGGGCCCGCAAACGCCACGAGCGTCTCGTCGTATTTGCCAGGGAGATTATAGGGGTTGTAGGGCACCGGCTTGGCATACCCGATTAAGATCGGCGAATGGGTAAACACTAAAATCGCAGGCAAAATGATCGAGCCCAAGGGATCGATGTGCGAAATGGGGTTGAGGGTGAGCCGCCCTTGCAAGCGCGCGGTCGGGTCACCGAGGTAGTTGGCCATGTAGCCATGCGCCACTTCGTGCAGTATCACCGACACAATTAATATGACGAGCGCAAAAATCAGTTCCATTCCTTAACTATGTACGACAAGTGCCATGAAAACAACAGGCACTATCGTTTTTTCTCTCGTATTGTACTTGTTGCACTTGTTGTGATATTGTACTTGTCTCTATGGCAAAAATCTGTCCCGTAACCAAAAAAGGCTCAAAAGTTGGCGGCAAGTACACCAACCGCATCCGCGCGACGAAATTCAACCCGTCGGGCAAGTATCGCAAACAGCCCAACCTCCAAAAAAAGCGCATCTTTGTGCCGGAGCTCAACCGTTCCATCGTGCTCACCCTCTCGACCCAAGCGCTCAAGACTATCGCTAAAAACGGCGCCTACAAGACCCTCAAAAAAGCAGGGATTATTTAAAAAAATCGCTCGCGAGAGGCGAAGCGGTTTGGTAAAAGTTTTTTCCATCGCTGCGAAAAGTAACGGCGCCATTTAGATCCGTACGGACAACCGTAATGCCATACTCGCGTAAACGATTGAGTACTTCGGCAGTCGGATGCCCGTAGCGGTTGTTCGCACCGACCGAAATAATCGCAATCTGCGGATGCACTGCGGAAAGAAATTCATCGCTCGTCGCAGTTTTCGAGCCATGGTGCCCGACTTTCAACAGGTCGCTTTGTAACTGCCCTCCATCAAGCACAACTAAATGATCTTCAACGCTCACGGGCACGTCTGCCATGAGCAGCGCTTCGCTCTCGCCATACACAAGGCGCGCCACAATGCCGCCTTCGTTGACTTTGTTTGAAGCAAGCCCCGACACATCGCGGTCGGGGAATAAAATTTCAAGCCGTGCGCCGCCGCCAAGATCCAACACCATGCCGCGCCGCGCGAGATACCGCGGAATGTGCAAGTCTGCAACTTCTTGCTCCAGCCTTTGAGCGGTCGCCGTAGGTTTAGAAATGCCGGGGTCAATAAATGCACCCACACGGTAGCGGCGCAACAAGTCGACAAAGCCTGCAACATGGTCGGCATCGGGATGCGTTGCGATCACCGCATCGATCGTACGGTCGCCGTAGGGCATACGTTTTGGGAGTTCGCGCAAAAGCGACGAGTCGGGACCGCCGTCGATCACCACCTGCACGCCGGTCGGAGATTCAACATAGAGCGAGTCGCCCTGCCCCACATCCATAACCGCAAACGTGAGCACGCCGCGCGGTGTCACGGCAATGGCCGCAGTCCACAATGCCAACGAAACAACACAAAGAACACCAACAACGCCCCACCCTATCTGTCGGCGCGAATAAGTATGTAAAAATTGCACTCTCCTTATATAACAAAAGAGAAGGGCGCGGTCGATCTTTTGATCTCCCGCGCCAATTTCCTTCCTGCTTCTTATTATCTCCTGAGCGCTTGCTCGATAGCGACAAGCGCCGGCGTCTCATGGAACTGCCGATCGTCCCGGACGGCCTTGATCTGCCCGTTTTCGACTTCCAGTCCGTATGAGGACCAGAAACCCTGAACTTTGGGCTCCGGCGGATACGGCAACGATGCGATGGCGGTTAAAAAACTAACCGTCAGCAACACCATAACCACAAAACCTCGAATTGTGAACATTTGGGTCCTCCCCCTCTGCATTAAAAACAGTGCACATGCACCTGGCTTTTAGGATAGCACAGATTGATAAAAAATGCAAGTGCCTGTGGATATCCCCAAATTCATCGGTAGTACAGCTCTATTTTTGGTACTCTAGAGCGATGCAATACCAAGAAAGAAAATTTACTATTCCCGCGCTCGACGGCATCTCTGCAAAGTCTGCGGAGGAGCATCTGGGCCTGTATGCCGGGTATGTAAAAAATTTTAATGCCATCGGAGCAAAGATCATTGAGTACCTGAAGGAATCTGAGAAACACGCGATCGCAATATCGGAACTTACTCGTCGCCACTCGTTCGAGTGGGGCGGCATGCGATTGCACGAACTTTATTTTTCTCAATGGGAGGGAGGCGTGACACCACTTGCCCCAGAGAGCACGCTCGGCATGGCACTTTCAAAAGACTTTGGCTCAGTTGAAAACTTGATTGTAGAAATGAAACAAGTCGGAATGATGCGTGGCCCAGGTTGGTCGCTCCTCTATTGGGACTCGATTGGGCAGACATCCCATCTCGGCTTTTCGGGCGAGCAGCATCAAGGGCACTTTGTCACGCTCCCCGTCATCTTGGCGCTCGATGTGTGGGAGCATGCATTCATCCTCGACTACGGCGCGCAGGGCAAAGGCAAGTATATCGACGCCTTTTTCAAAAATCTCAACTGGCGCGTGGTAGAAGATAGATTTCAGAGCGCAGTAAAATAAAATTACGCGGACTCCTGATGCCTTAGTTTTGTGGAGCGATTGTACAACAACAGAGCGGCCCAGCTGAGCGGAACGTAAACAACAAGTGCAAACCATGCAGGGAACGCGGGAATGGTTACTGATGAAAATGGGAGCGAACTTGCCGTATTTGCGACAGCAATCATGTAACGCAGCAGTGTGTCGGTTACAAACGCTGGCACGAATGCCAGCGCGGCGTGGATCATTCCCAAAAGCCCCGCTATAAACCCCGCAAGCATGGTGAGGCTCACGACCGGAAGCACAAGTATGTTTGCCGGTAGTGCAACAAATGAAAGTATGCCGGTGAAATACAGCAGCGCTGGCAAAATAAAAATTTGCACGGCAATAGTGGATGCCGCGATCGAACGCAGATTGAAATAACTCCATGCAGGCACCCGCATTAGCCGCTCTTCAACCACGCGCCCCAGCACAATAAGCCCGAACGTCGCGATGATACTCAAAATAAATGACGCGTCATAGAGCACAATGAGTGGGTTCCAAAACACCATTGCCGCAGCTGCGATGCCGAGCGCGCGCAGCGCCGCCGTGGGCCGGTGCAGGTACCGCGCCACAATTGCGATGACCGCCATGATGCCGGCGCGGATCGATGTTGATGAAGCGCCGGTCATGAGTACAAAGAGAAGCATCAATATCCCGCCGATGATATAACTTGCCTTGCGCGGCAAAAAGGTCATCCCGCGCAGCACCGCCTCCCCCACTATTGAAATGTTGTAGCCCGAGAGTACGACGATGTGTATGAGGCTCGCTATGATAAAGGCGTTGGTGAGCGAGTCCGGCAACCCGCGCCGCTCGCCGAGCAAAATTCCTTCAAAGAGAGACGTCTGGGGTTCGAACAACACCCGTTCGATCGAACGCTCAAATGCATGTTTGAGTTGATAGAGCGAGCCATATACCGTTGCTCCTCCATGCTCGACGCTGTTTACTTCGGCATAGCGCACGATGCCCGAGATGCCGCGGACGCGCAGATAGTTGGGGTAATCAAAGACACGACCCGTGTCGGTTACAAACGAATCGGGCGCCGTGAGTGTGCCTTCAATACTGACGCGGTCGTTGTACGCAAACGCCGTCCCCCGCGGGAGTATCGCCAAAATTTTTCCTCGTGCAGGAGTTGTATTTATTGTTTCAACTGCAACCACCGCGTGCAGCGAGGTCTCGCGCGCCTCGGGATCGTTCACCACCACCCCCTCAACCGTTACCGTGCGGTTCATCGCCGCAGCAGGGATCGTCTGCGCGCGTTCCGCGCGCAAAAACCAATCAACGCGCAAGAAAAATAAAACCCCGATGCAAACAACGGCAAGTACGGCAAGCGCCCATTTGGTGCCTCGCGTTTCCACGCGAGCACTGTAGAACTACTCCATTGCTTTGTCTATCGCCTCGTTAACCAGCTTGTCGGCGCGGACATTCTTGGCACGCATCACGTGATTATATGAAATATGTTTGAGCGTACCGGCGAGCTGACCGACGCGCGCGAACTGCTCTTTGAGGCCGGGGTCTTTAACTTTGTACGCTCCGGTGAGCTGGCGGACCACCAGCTCGCTGTCCATATAGACGCTGATCTGCATGTCGTGAATCTTGTCTCCAAACATCTCCCGCGCAACCGCCAGCGCATGAATGAGCGCTTCGTACTCGGCGTAATTGTTTGTCTGCTCCCCAATGTAGTGGGCGATCTCTTTAAGAACATTCCCGTCGGTGTCGGCGATAACAGCGCCAATACCCGCCGGCCCCGGGTTACCGCGCGCGCCGCCGTCGGTATAAATGATAATCTTTTCCATCGTCTTTATATAATATCAACAACTCTGATGCGCGGTGCCCCGCGCCAGTCGAGCTCGATATGGCCCACCACATCGGCGCGCTCGCCGACTGTTGCAGATTTTTGAAACGATTCGGGTGTCGCAAAAAATGCGATGCCGCTTGTGCGTGCGGCATTGCGCTCGAACGAAAATTCTAAATGGTTGCGCTGTTTGCCAAACGTGCGTATCGACCCTATCGAAACCCCGGGGAACATGAACAGAGGCTTTTCATTGCCGACGCCGAAGGGTGCGAGCTGCATGAGGTCGCGCTGCGCGTGCGGCACTTCGGCTAATGCCACTTCGCGATCGAGCACGAGCTCGGGGAGCGCGGCAATGTTGGACGCGACTTCGGCAAACGCGCTCGTGAGTCTGTTTGAAAGTTCGTGAATTTTTTCCTCCGCCACCGAAAAACCGCCCGAGGCGTAATGCCCGCCGAAATGATCGAAAACATCTCCGGCGGCACTCATGAGTTCGACGATATTCATGACGCCATCTGAGCGGCACGAACCACGCAGCACTTCACCGCCTTCGCGTCCCCACAAAAAAACGGGCTTGCCGTGCGTCTCGACAAGATTATTTGCCACGAGCCCCAAGATCCCCGGCCGCCATGCGGGATTCCCCATGACGATGAGCGGGCTTTTGGTAAGATCCATGCCCGCGAGACGCTTGTTTGCTTCTTTGACAGTCGCGGCGACGAGCCCCTTGCGCTCGTCGTTCAGCGCATTGAGCGTGCGGGCAAGAGCGGGGGCTTCTTCGCTGTTCGTGGTTGCCAACAACCGCGCCGCGAGCTCGGGCGAATCCATGCGCGACGCCGCGTTGATGCGCGGAGAGATCATAAAACCGATATCGTCTTCGGTAAGCGTTTGCGGATTGATGCGCAACAGTTGCAACAGTGCCGAGAGCCCCGGTCGGTGCGCGCGCCACCCCGCCGATTTAATCACCCTGAGGCCAGAGCGCGCGAGCATCCGGTTTTCGCCGACAAGCGGGACCATGTCCGAGAGCGTTGCGATGCCAACAAGGTCGAGCATCCATTTTTCGCGACCCTCCGCAAAACCGTCGGGGCGATTTTTAAACAGAATCGCCTGAATTAATTTCCATGCCACTCCCGCGCCGCAGAGACCGTCGAACGGATATTTGCTGTCGAGACGCTTGGGATTGATGACGGCTAGCGCAAGGGGAAGGTTCTGAACAAAATGGTCTGGTTGAGGCGAAGCCGACCCGAGGACCTTTTGCGAAGAACCTTCCCCGGGAGCAACAAGATGGTGGTCAGTAACGATAACGTCAATTCCTTTTGTTGCTGCGTAGACAATGTTTTCGTGTTCGGTTGTGCCAAGATCTACCGTGATGACGAGAGAAATTTTTTGTCCGGCGAGTTCATCGAGCCCTTCGCGGTTGAGCCCGTAGCCTTCGTCATGCCGGTGCGGTATATAGTGCCGCACCGAAAGCCCGAGCTCGCGCAAAAATTGCGCGAGGATGACGCCGCCCGGGATACCGTCGGCGTCATAGTCGCTCCACACGGCAACCGGCTCATTATTTTTGACAGCGGCAAGAATACGCTCGACCGCAACCCCCATGTCGGGGAGCAAGAACGGGTCGTGCGAGTCCCGGGCAAAGTCGGGAGAGAGAAACTGCGCCTGCGCCTCGGTACCCGCAATCCCCCGAGACAAAAGCAGGTCTTGCAGAAGCTCATCGTGCAGCCGCGCTCTCACTCGATACGATTTCATTTTATTTAGTATAATGGAAGAATGCCTGATTGCATTTTTTGCAAAATCGTCTCGGGTGAAATACCGACTCACTTCATGTACGAGAACGAGTTTGTGGTCGCATTCCCGGACATCAAGCCTGTTAAGCCGGGCCATACACTGGTTATTCCCAAAGAGCATCACTCCTGGTTTTATGAAGTGCCGAAGGATATTGCCAATGAATGGTTTAGCGCGGCACAATTTCTGGCACTCAAGCTCAAAGAAGACCATAAGGCCGATTACGTACAGCTTTCAATCGTCGGGAAGGATGTGCCGCATGCACACCTGCATCTCATTCCTCAAACACTGCGCAACACTTCAACGCTTTAGCGCTTCGAGCGCGGGGAGCGTACCGTCTACCAAAAATTGCAGCATCGCTCCCCCGCCAGTTGAAATAAATACGCGTTCGGGATCAAAATTAAATTTTGCCACGGCGGCGACGGTGTCGCCGCCGCCAATCACTGCACGTATTTCATGTGAAATTATTGTCCGTGCAATGGCATCGGTGCTTTCTGTGTATCCTTTTTCATACCAGCCCAATGGGCCATTCCAAAGTACAAATGGAGCATCGGACACTTCTTGTACATAGGCTGCGCGTGTCTGTGGACCAATATCGAGGAGACCTCGACGCTCTGGAATTCCATCAGTAGGAACCTCAATGTTCGGAGCCGTCGGGATATAGTCACTTTGGACAGGTCCTCCCACTAAAACTTTGTGATACAGAGTTGCAAGTTTCTCTACCAGCGGAAACTTGTCTACCTTGGTTACCGCAACAAGCGCAACAGACCCTTGCGGCGGGGTGAGCGCCTCCGAAAGATGCTCAATTTCGCCCGCACATTGCAACCCTAGATATCCTGGAAGTAAATTCGGCAAAGAAACCATAGACGCATGGGTTCGATGCGAGTTTGAAAAAGCTTCATTGACATACACATCGCCCTGCGCGGCGAGCTCTTGCGCAAACGATGCGTCGTTTTGTTCTTCGCGCGGGTCGAAGCGCAAATTTTCGCGCAGTTCAATACTATCGGAAATTCGATATGAATCAGAACCTTGCTGAGGAAAATGGTCTGGTTGAGGCGAAGCCGACCCGAGGACCTTTTCTGAAGCAAGGTTCTGCGCAATAGGCGCGAGAGAAAATTCTTTTTGTTGTTTTCCTTCAGGCCGGCCGAGATGCGTCAGCAAAATAATTTTTTGTGCGCCTTTTTTCTGCAAAAGCGCAATCGTCGGCAGCGCCGCTTTGATCCGTGAGCCATCCGCCACCTGCCCATTTTGCATAGGTACATTAAAATCGACGCGCACCAACACGCGTTTGCCTTGCACGTCCGCCTCTCGAACAGATTTAATTCCTTGCATGGTTACGAGCTGGCCGAACGGCTTTCAAAATTTCGACAAACGAATCGAGTTCGGTGCTTGCATGACCCACTAAAAATCCACTCACCCCGCTCTCTTTAATTAAATTGCCGGCATTTTGGGGTTCGACCGAACCGCCGTACAGAATCGGCACCTTGAGTGCCGCTTTGCGGTCGATGTTCTCGGTGAGCGTTTTTCGTATAAAAATAACTACTTCAGTAAGCGCTTGTACATCAATGGAATCGGAGGCGCTCTTTCCTATCGCCCACACGGGCTCGTACGCAACGATGAGCTTTAGAGCAGAACCCGGGATACCCTGAAGCGCCGAGGAAAGTTGTTTTTCGATTACGCCAAAGTGGGAGCCTTCGGCATTGCGCTCTGATTCGCCGACACAAAGGACAGGGGTGAGCCCGGCCACCGACGCATGTCCAAGCTCGGTTCGGATCATCTCGTCGGTCTCGCCTTCGGCACGGCGTTCGGAGTGTCCGACGAGCACATATGTTGCGCCGGCCTCTTTGAGCATATGCGCCGATACAAAACCCGTGTGCGCCCCGTCGTCAAATACGGAGAGCGTTTGCGCTCCTGTGTGTACAGACGAACCTTTGAGCGCCTCGGCAACTGCGGGAATAAGCGGGTACGCAGGCGCGATGACCGCCTCGACGCCGGAGAATGCGCGCGCCTTGCGCCGCAAGGCGCGCGCAAAATTCGCAGCCTCCTTGGGACTTTGGATGTACATCTTCCAGTTTGCGACGACTAAGCGTTTCTTAGACACATCAGAAATATAGCACTAATCTTGCGCCACGACTCGTACAATTTCCTCAAGGCTGGTCTGGTGCAAGGCGGCCTTAAAAATACCATCTGCAACCAGGGTAAGCACCTCCTCGCTGCGTGCCTGCTCATCGACCGCCTCCACCGGCTCTCCCTCTTCGATTAAACGCGCGATTGCCGCCGAGACCGGCATCACTTCATGGATCCCGAGCATCCCCTGGTACCCTCCGACGCACTCTTTGCAGCCCTCGGCACTTTCAAAAAGCACCTCCTTCCACGGCAGTTGTTTGTCTATTACTTTTTCGTCTTTAAGCGCGGCTAGGACGCGGCCGAAGTCGGCATACGGCTCGAGCAGATTACTCTCGGCGCGCGAAATTTTATATGAAGAGCGATATGTACCGCACATTTTTTTGACCAAACGTCCGGCGATAACAAGCAAGAGCGACGGCGCAATCAGTTTGCGCGGCGCGAGCGCCGCCAATGTTTCTACCGCCAGAGCCGCCGTGCCCGCGTTGATGCCCGCGAGTATGAGCTTGCCCGAGTTGGCCGCTTGCAGCGCCAAAAGTGCAGTATCCGCGTCGCGAAGTTCGCTTATAACCACGACATCGGGATCAAGACGAAGCGCCGCGCGCAGCGCCATGCTCGGCGTCAACCCGATCGCAGGATTGATGGCGGTCTGCGCGGCGTACGGCAGACGCATCTCTATCGAATCTTCAATCGTGGAAATCGAAAGATGCGGATTATGCAGCAGATCAAGCAGCGTGTAGAGCGTCGTCGTCTTTCCCGAACCTGCGGGGCCGGCGACAAGCACGAGTCCTTTGTGCTTGAGCAACGCTGCATGCACATACTCCAACTGCATCCCATGAAATCCCAGCGACTCAAGCGTAAATCCGCGTGCGCGCGACTGTTCGGACATAATGCGCAATACGATTTTTTCGCCGGTGATCGTGGGCAGCGTCGAGGCTCGCACCGAATATACGTCGTCATCAATTTTTAATTTGAAGCGGCCTTCCTGCGGCTCGGTTGATTTGAGTATGAGACCGGCGAGCAACTTTAATCGCAGCAACACGGGATGCGCCGCATGGCGCGGCAGAAGCATCGCGTCATGCATCACGCCGGCGATGCGGTAGCGCACCGTCAACCCTTCCTCTCCCCACTCCAAATGCACATGCGATGCTTTTTGATGCAGCGCATGGCGCACCAGAGAGTCGGTCACGTAGACAACCGGCAAGCGCTCAGCGCTGTAGCGGAGCAACTCTTCGGACGCGCCCGGAGCCGGCTCGACAATGGCTTGCACATCGCGCGCAATCGCCAGCCCAAATTTTTTCTTCAATTGTTTTTGATACAAAAGGAGCCCGCGCCGCAGTGAATCGCGATTGGTGAGCCGGGGCGTTACGCGCATGCGTGGCCGCAAAAATTCCACCGCTTGTAGATCCTGCATATCAAGGAGCGCCACTTGCACCGCATCATCCTGCGTGCGGTACGCGATGACATTGCGATTGCGCGCGAGAGGCTCGGGGATAAGCTCAAGCGCCTCAGGGTCAATATCATCGTGCGACAATATAATGAAGGGTATGCCGAGAGCCGTCGCGGTGGCGCGGCGTACCTCATCTTCAGAAAGAAGCCCCCGTTCGACCAAGATGGTGGCAAGCGGTCGGTCATCTTCTCCGGCATAGAGTGCATCAAGCTGCGAGCGTGAGATAAGCCCGCTATCTATCAAAAAGTTTAGCAGTTGCCCTTCCTCTGCATGCATTCCTCTTAGTATAAAGCAAGAAAGAGGCAGTTCCTTGCCAGGCGAGCTTGACTATTTGCAGCACAGGAGTACTATATGCGCATCTGGTAACCGCCCCGAGTGGGTGGTTTTTTCTTTGCCGGATTTACACACTAGCAACAACACTATGATGGATCTCAAAGTAATGAGTTCAGTCCTTTCAGAACTTGAAGAGGAGCGCGGTATTCCGCGTGCAAAAGTGATCGAAGCCGTCGAGGCCGCGCTCGCGACTGCATATAAAAAAGAATACGCAAAAAAGGGGCAGGTCATCCGCGCGCATCTCGATTTAGATTCGGGAAAGACGGAATTTTCGCAAGTTAAAACAATCGTCGACGAGCATACCGTGCGTTTTGAAGAAGAAGATGAAGCAGAGACCCACGCGCCCGCGGAGCCGCAGCTTGATGCCGACGGCAAGCCCATCGAAGTATTGCCGCGCTACAACCCGGAGCAGCATATCGAACTGAAAGACGCCAGGCTCATCAAGCGCGACGCCGTGGTTGGCGATGAATTGGTCTTTCCGCTTGAAACGAAAGACGACTACGGACGCATCGCCGCACAAACGGCAAAACAGGTCATCATCCAAAAAATCCGCGAAGCGGAAAAGGTTTCGGTCGTGGCCGAGTACGGCGCGCGCCAAGGCACCATCGTGTCCGGCACGGTACAGCGCATGGAGCGCGGCAATATTTATGTGGATTTGGGCCGCGCGACCGGTATCCTCCCCTATGATGAACAAATCCCGGGCGAGCGCTACCGCCAGGGCGAGCGCATCCGCGGCCTCTTGTATCAAGTAGAGGAATCGCCACGCGGTATTTATTTGCGTCTTTCGCGCGCGCATCCCGACTTTCTGAAAAAGTTGTTCGAGATGGAGGTGCCCGAGGCCGCGCACGGTACCGTGGTATTCAAAGCAATCGCCCGCGAGGCGGGCAGCCGCTCAAAAGTTGCCGTCGCTTCGGCCGACCCGCACGTTGATCCGGTCGGCTCACTGGTGGGGCAGCGCGGCGTGCGCGTTTCGACCGTTACTTCCGAACTCGGCGGCGAAAAAATCGACATTGTCGAATGGTCTGAAGATGTAAAACATTTTATCGAAGAGGCGCTCTCGCCCGCCCGCGTACTTTCGGTGCACATCGATGAGGCCGAGCACAAAGCGACCGTAAAAGTCGCCGAAGACCAGCAATCGCTCGCGATCGGCCGTGGCGGCCAAAACGTGAGACTCGCGGCAAAACTCACCGGTTGGAGAATTGATATTCAATCGACGGAGGGCGACACGGTTGCGGGCGCCACCGAAACCGGCGCGATCAAAGAAGGCGCGGCTGAACCCGCCGACACTGAATAGCGGGGTTGTTAATTATTGCACTTCACTCTAGAATCACTCCATATGAACCTGTGGCACGATATATCAGCAGGCAAAAATATCCCTCAAGAAATCAACGTAATCGTCGAGATCAACAAGGGCTCTAAAAATAAATACGAGATAGACAAAGAGACGGGGATGATCGCGCTCGACCGCGTGGCACATACGGCGCAAGACTTCCCATTCGACTACGGGTTCGTCCCGCAAACGCTCTGGCACGACGGCGACGCGCTCGATGTGGTGCTGCTTACCACCTATCCTTTGGTGCCCGGCCTCCTGGTGAACGTACGCCCAGTGGCGCTCATGAAGATGATCGATACCGGCGAGAGCGACGACAAGATCATCGGCGTGCCGGTTGAAGATCCGCGTTTTGACGACATCAATGGACTTGCCGATATTAATCCGCACACGCTCAAAGAAATGGAGCATTTCTACTCGACCTACAAAAAACTGCAAAACAAGGAAGTGACCGTCTCGGGGTTTGAGGACAAAGATAAAGCATTGGCCGCAATTTCAGAATCGCTCAAGTTGTACACAGAAAAATTTGTTAAGTAAAAACGGTGCGGCGGTATACTAGGAGTTGATGAATAACACGAGCAGCACCAGTGCAACGATTGGCATCATCATCATCGTGCTGCTGCTTATTGCAGGCGGCGTGTACTTTCTCCTGATGCAGGAAAATCCGCGACCTGCGGTTGAACTGCCACCCATTGAAGAAGCTTTGTAAATCAAGCGGAAATCTGTTAGCATCCCCGAATGTCTCTCACCGATATCGCGAAAACTTTCGCGCTTAAAAAATTGCCCGACTCCGCAGTCGAGCTTACAGGCGAAGTCCCCTTCGAAACGCTGGCACCGTACCAAGCGCCCGCGCTCAAACACATCTCCGAACATCTAGATTTGCCCGGATTTCGCAAAGGCCATGTGCCCGCGGAGATGGCACGCAAAAAAGTGGGCGAAATTCATCTGCTTGAAGAAGCGGTTGAGCTTTTTATACAAGATTTTTATCCCGCGTTGATTACGACGCACGCAGTCAATGCAGTGGGCCGGCCGGCGATCAACATCACCAAACTTGCGCCGCAGAATCCCGTGGGACTCACCGTGCGCGCATCGGTGTATCCGGACGTAACCCTCCCAAAAAATTGGCAAAAAATTCACGAGCAGGTGGCACCCGAACCGGCATCCCCCACCACCGATGAAGAAATAGATAAAACACTCGAGTCGCTGCGCGCCTCCTCCGCCAAGGCTACGGACGGCCAAGCAAAGCCGCTTCCCGAAATGACAGATGAGTGGGCAAAATCGGTCGGCGCATTTGAAAGTTTAGATGCGCTCAAAGCACAGATCACCAAAGGCATTACTGCTGAAAAAGAGCGCGCGGCAAAAGACAAGCGGCGCGGCAAAATTATTGACGCGTTGCTTGAAAAAGTTTCCGTCGAGGTGCCGGCAATTTTTATCGAAAGTGAACTGGAAAAAATTTTGGCGCAACTCAAGGAAGACGTGTCGCGCTTCGGACTGAAGTTTGAAGAGTATCTGAAACAAGTCAAAAAAACTGAAGATGAGGTGCGTGCGGATTTTCGCGAGCAGGCAAAAAAACGCGCCGCGCTGCAGCTCGCGTTAAACAAAATCGCGGAGGTTGAGAAAGTTGAGGCCGACCAAGCGATGATGGAGCAGGAACTCAAACACGCGCTCGAGCACTTCCCCGACGCCAAGCCCGAACTCGTGAAAATCCATATCGAAACCGTGCTCCGCAACGAAAAAGTGTTGAAATTGTTGGAAGGAGAGAAATAAAAAAGCTCCCACCCCTTGAAAAAGCTCAAAAATACGGTAAAATGTCTCTATCTATGCATACAAACGATATTCAAAGTCAATTGGTCCCCATGGTAGTAGAAAAAAGTCCTTTCGGAGAGCGGGCGTTCGACATATACTCGCGCCTCTTAAAAGAGCGGATTATTTTCCTCAGTGGGCCTATTGAGGACCACACCGCCAACCTGGTTATCGCGCAACTTCTCTTTCTTGCATCTGAAGATCCGAAGAAAGACGTCCAGCTCTACATCAACTCCCCCGGAGGCTCGGTCACGGCAACGCTTGCCATGCTCGACACGATGAACTACATCAAGCCCGATGTAGCAACGGTCTGCGTTGGTATCGCCGCGTCAGGCGCGGCGATCATGCTTGCCGGCGGCGCCAAAGGCAAACGCTTTGCGCTCCCGAACGCCGAAGTCATGATCCATCAGCCGTGGGGCGGCGCCCAAGGCCAGGCCACCGATATTGAGATCACCGCCAAGCACATCATCGCTACCCGCGAGCGGCTCAACAAAATCCTCGCCAAAACGACCGGCCAACCGCTCGAAAGGATCGAAAAAGACGTGGAACGCGACTACTTCATGTCCGCGGAAGAGGCTAAAAAATATGGGGTGATAGACGAGATATTTCCTCACAAAACCGGCCGCAAATAGCGGAATTTGCGACGCTCCAATTTTAGTGATATAGTTTTGGGGTCCATTTCTTAAAAAAATTTCCTATGATTTCTTCTTATGTCATTAACACTGGTCTTCATCCTGCTCGGAGCAGCGGGTCTCGCGGGTATTGCAATTGGATGGGTCTTCCGTTGGCTGTGGTCGTTAGCGCGTAAAAGTTCGATCGACGTCGAGGTCAAGCAAATTTTGCTTGATGCCCGCGTAAAAGCTGAGAGTATTTCGGCACAAGCCGAGGCCGAAGCGAAAGAAAAAGTGGCAGTGGCCGAAGGGACGCTCGCCGAAAAAGAAGAGAAGCTGACGCGCCAAGAAGAGCGTGTGTTTAAACGTGAAGAATCGCTTGATAAAAAACAAACCGAGCTCGACAAAGAAATAGAGTCGGTTAAGGCGCGCATTGAAGACGTGAAAACGATCAAAGAGCGCGCCGAAGCGCTGGTGAAAGAGCGCGCCGATGAGCTTGCGCGTGTCGCGGGCTTGAGCAAAGACGAGGCAAAAGAGCAGCTTTTTGCCGAAATGGCGAAGGAAAATGAATCCGATTTCATGGTTCGCCTGCAAAAATTGGAGCAAGGCGGGATGGAAAAACTCGAGCGGCGCGCGCGCGAGATTTTGACGACGGCGATTCACCGGCTCGGCAATTCGGTGGCGCAAGATACGATGGCAACCGCACTTACTATCCCGAACGATGAGCTGAAAGGAAAAATAATCGGCAAAGAAGGCCGCAACATCAAGGCGTTTGAGCGCGCGACCGGCGTTGAAGTCATTATCGACGACACGCCCGGCGCGATCGTCCTTTCCTCATACGACCCGGTGCGCCGCGCGGTCGCGCGCGTCGCGCTCGAAAATTTGATCATCGACGGCCGCATCCAACCCGCAAAAATAGAAGAGACGGTTGAAAAAGCAAAATCCGAGGTCAACAAAATAATTAAAGACAAAGGGGAGGCGGCCGCATTTGAGGCAGGCGTATTAAACCTTGATCCGCGGCTCATCCAAATTTTGGGCCGGCTGCACTTCCGCACCTCCTACGGCCAGTCAGTGTTGCAACACTCGCTTGAGATGGCGCACATCGCCGGCATGATAGCCGAGGAGCTCGGCGCCAATCCGCAAGTGGCACGCGCCGGAGCACTGCTCCACGACATCGGCAAAGCGTTGGATCACGAAGTGCAAGGAACTCATGTTGAAATTGGCCGTCGCGTTTTGCAAAAATTCGGCGTCAGTGAAGACGTGGTCAAAGCGATGCAGGCGCATCATGAAGAATATCCGTACGAAACGGTTGAGTCGGTCATTGTGCAGGTAGCCGATGCGATTTCAGGCGGGCGCCCCGGCGCGCGTCGCGACTCGGTCGAGCAGTACCTCAAGCGTTTAGGCGACATAGAGGCTATCGCCAACTCCTTCCCGGGTGTCGAAAAATCCTACGCTATCTCTGCCGGCCGTGAAGTGCGCGTCTTTGTGAAGCCCGATGCCATGTCCGACCTTGCCGCGCGCGAACTTGCGCGCAACATCGCGATGCGTATCGAAAATGAGCTCAAATACCCCGGCGAAATCAAAGTCTTGGTGATCCGCGAAACCCGCTCTATCGAATTCGCGAGGTAAATAACTCCAATTGCATTTACGGCAGGTACGGCGTATCGTTGCGTTAGAGATCTTTTGTACAGGAGGCCATCAATGGTAACCCCGAGTGCCGTCATCGCCATCCACACGAAACGCGTGAAGGCCCGCGACCTTGAGCGGCTCTTTGCCCCCCATTACGGACCTGAGTTGATTGAAATTATCGATGCTACAAGCGACGAGACTCAGTTCTTACCCTTTACAGATAAGAGTAAGGAGGCCCACGACAAACTCAACATGCTCTGGTCCTTGTGGCCCGAGGCTCGCGTGTGCGTAATCATCGCCAGTGCGCTCGTCGCTGAGCCGCCACTTCGCGTTATTCCAGTAGCCGAGTTTGCAATGGCTAGGCGCGAGCATCTATGGAGCCAGCGGGTGCTCAATAAGAAGTCAATCGAGAAGGTGGCTCAAGGTAAGGCAATTCCATACCCTGTCTCCAATCGTGAGACACAGGGAGAGTTGCTGAAATTCGTCCAGTACATGGTGCAACCCCTCTCGAAGATCCATCACTATGTGCCATTACCCGCTCCTCGATAAACCAAAACTTCCTCCAGCGGCCCCCTTGGTGGGGCCTTTTTCCTTTATTTTGCAACACAATTTTTATCCACTCGCTATCCACCCCTTGATTTGCAAGGGTTTTTGGAAGGGGTATACTATCCCACGCAGGGCTATAGGCATTACTAGTCAACTAATTTAACCATATGAATAAGCAAGATATTGCCGAAAAGGTGCACGGCGTCTTGGGTACCACCAAGGCTGATGCGGAGCGCGCAGTTGAGGCGATGATAGAGACGATCGTCGGATCGCTCAAGAAAAACGAGGAGGTTTCTATCGCTGGTCTTGGTATCTTTAAGACCAAAATGCGCGCGGCTCGCGTGGCGCGCAATCCGCGCACTGGCGCTACGGTGCAGGTGCCTTCGATGCGCGTTCCTAAGTTCCAGCCGGCAAAGGCATTGAAAGAAGCGGTTAGGTAGTTCAATCCTCTCGAGCGAAAAGTCTCCCACTTGTTGGGGGCCTTTTTGTTTATAAATTCTCCTGCAGCGAAACTATCGTAAAATGTCTTTCAAACTTGAAAGCGGGATGCGCACCGCAAACGAGCCCGCTGCATATGCGGCCGCTTGGTACGGCGGGATCAAAATGACCAAGGTTTGGCCGTCTATCAAGAAATTTTGCAGCGTTTCAGGCGAGGGTGAGGTGCCAAGACGCACGGTCTCTTCCATGTCGGGTGTTACCTCTCCCAAACGCTCTGCAAGCCGGGCGCGGACCTGTGTGTAGCTTTCTGCAGAGAGCCTGTCGAGATACCGCGAGCCCGGCTTACCTGCCTGCGCAGGCAGGAACAGGTCGGCAAGCTGTACTTCTTTGCCCGCAGCAGTAAACACCAGCGTTTCAAACGAGCTGTTGGGATGCGCCCCGCCGGTGTCTATATAGAGATCAAACTCATAGGAATTGTAGCCGGAACCGCTATACGGCTTGTACTGTATGGTGAACTCATACTTGCGGCCTGCTTGCTCTAGCCGCGCCTTCTCTGCCGCGCTCAGCATGACGTCAAGATCCGCTTTAAACTGATCTACGTGCTGCGCCAGCGCTTGCTCTATCACCTGCTGCTCCCGGCCGCGCGTGTTTGGAAAAGTTACGGAGATTACATAGTGCGGCGTCGATTCGAGATGAATACAGTCTTTACCTGAGGCGGTGCACAAGAGCAGGTGCTGCTCTTGCTGCGTTGTGTCTTGCCGCGCGGGGGTTGCCGGTTGCATCAGCAAAAACCATCCCAGCGCAGCGAGGATAGGGATCGCAACAAGTGTCCACAGTGGCGGCCGCATCAATGCAGTATAACAAATGAGGATTGGGTGCGGGATGGGAGAATCGAACTCCCAACTACAGTTTGGAAAACTGTCGTTTTA
>JBBTSH010000013.1:0-26194 GCA_038064795.1 Patescibacteria group bacterium
TTGTGCCACGTAACCTCCCAGTCTTTCTTTTCTTTATCGGAAAATTTTTCAATATCCTTAACGGTCTTGAGCTGGCTGTCAGAGAGATATTTGATAATATTTTGAATTTCAGGTCCCTTGAGAGCCGTAAGTTCACGTTTGCCAAAAGTCTTAATCTTGTCAGAAAGGATATCTTTTTCTGCCTTGCGGCTCTCTATGTCTTTTCTAGCCGAGACAGAGTCCGGGACGCGTTTTCTCAGTTCAAGCACCTTGTCTCGCTCGTCCGCTGTCATCGAGGCGTATGACTTCGTTTCCAACGTTTTCAATTCCTGCAGCTCTTTATATCTATCGTCCAAAGTGGGGTGCGCTTTCTCGAATTCTCCCAGCTCCTGCATGGTCTTTCTATTTTGAATGTCTTCCAGACCTGCTTTTTTCTCGATACCTTCCTTGCCTTGGCGCCCCGCCATCTCTGTGAAGGATTCCCCGTGGCTTCCAGGAATGGTGGTGCCAGCAAGTGGCTTGGTCACGTATCTGCGCAGCTCGTAGCCTAACCCAGTGCTACCAAATCGTGTTTTTTGTAAGCCCCTATCCAATGCGCCAGCCCACATGCCAGGGCCAGCACGTTTGTAGGCAACATTGTATGCGCGCAGGAGCCCTTTATTCCCTATCGTCGTTCCTATCTTTTGTGCGGCTTCGGCGCCCATGACGCCGATAGTGTCAGCCGCCTTCATGCCGATGTAGAGAATGGCGATCACAAACCCGAGCCTAATGCCAACATTTGCTATCGTGATGCCAATAGTTGCAAAGAAGCCGGGATCACCGCTAACTCTTGTGATACTGGCAAAGAGATCTCCCATAAGGCAATTTTGATTAGTGAGGGCGGCAACCGACGCCCCCCCCACAGGACCGCACCCGCTGGCAATCTGTGTCATAAATCGCGCCAAGACCAAGAATATAAAGAGGAATACCACCGGATATATCGAATGAGAGATGAGTATGTCGCGCCACTTATTAAAATACTGTTTTGTCTGCGGGATAGTTGCCGCAACAAAGGCAAGCGGAGATGCGATGATGGCAAACCACAAAACAACCACGCGCATCAAAAATTTGATGCCATTTGTTATAAAGGCAATCGTAAGCAACCAAAGGAAAATAGCCGCCGATACATATAAAAACGTGAGGGCTATAAAGGTAACATTGAATCCTGGGTTTGATGCCGTAAAAGCTTTAAACGATTGGTTATTAAATAGATTTTGGATTTGCAGCGCGTTCATTATGACGTACGTGAGGTCTTTTGTGTTGGCGCCGGAGTAGCCAGTAACATAACTCGCCCCACTTGCGACAACACTCCCTGCGGTGCCGGAATTGCTCGTGGCGCTGGATGTTGTTTGGCTAATAGTAGGTGCGTCTATAGCATTGTAAAACTGCACGGATAATATATTGCTCGCATCAATAACCACGCGCGTGAAGAAAAAACTAAAATTGACGATAAGAGCAATAAATATAACAAGCACGAGCGTCCTCATAGTGCCGACTGTCTCGACACTAAGCATGATAGAGAACGCGATATACACCAAAATGAGGATAAAGAACATGTTGGCGATGTCGCGCACCACCTCCCACCCGCTTGAAATAAATCCCAATGCATACGAGAAACTGTTTAAAGAAATTGCGACGGCAAAGTTAAAAAAGATTGCCGCGACATAGGCAAAACCGCTGCCGATACCAACCGTAACGACGTAAATTATATTTGTGAGACAAATTGCGATCCCGTTTGCACTGAGATTACAACCAATGCCGGGGTCTTCACGGGAAGGCGGAGTTACTCCGGTGGCACGTTCAGCCCCCGCTTGAACGCTAGCGGAAGAATTTAGGTATGTTTGTATGGTATTGATCATCTCGGTGCTACATCCACTTGTGGAACCAGAGGCGTAATTTTGAGCGCATTGCGGAGTTACTCCAGATAATTGAGAAAACTCGTTCGAAATTTGAGTTACAGGAAGTTGGCAAGATACCAATGTTCCTCCGCCGCTGTACGTGCCTCCCTGTCTTGTACAATCTTCTGCACGCATTTGTACTGATCGTGTTAGGGCTTTAGCAGTTAGAACGAGTTGTGGAAAGTTACCAAACACCAACACCAAAATCACAAACGCGGCGAAAGGCTTTGCAAAAAAGTTCAGGAGGTTTTTATGATTTTTTTGCATGTTAGAGTGCCCTGCATTGTGAGAGTTGCGTGCTGGCTTGGTTGTTGAGCGACGTCATCTCTGCCTGCAGCGTTTCGCGGTCTTGCAGCGCGATCGTTACGTCGCTTTGGGTCAAAAATGCTCCGCTTGCTTTTGCCGCGGCAAAGCTTGATGCCACTGCCGCGACACCTGCGGGCGTTGTGGCGAGCGCAAGCTCGGTTTGAAATTCTTGAATTTGCGCAATAGAGGCGTTGGCGCGCGTTATCGCGCCGTTTAAGAGATCGATGCGCCGCTGCAGCGTGTCGATTTGCGCTTGGGCCGTCGCCGCATTTTGCGTACTGGGAGGAATTTTTGTACTCCAACAGTTGTAGGTGGTGTTGAAGTTTTGCTGCACCTGCTGCATGTCACCGATCGCTCCTTGTTTGATCGAGCCATATTGCTGCGCGATATTCGCGGTAGCCTGCATTTCGTTAAGCAGCGCCTGCGCTTGGTTAAGCGCCGCTTGCTGTGCTGGGTCAACACCAACCGAATTGTTGCCCGCAAGCCCGTTGTAAAGTGCTTGGGTCATAAGCTGTGTGACGAGCGCGTTCAAGATTTGGTCGATGCTGTTGGCAAGCCCTAGCTGATCCTGCCCTTGTCCCAACGTTTTACTGATTGAGTCGGCGATTGTCTTGCCCGGAGTTACGATGACCTCCCTGCACACTTCGCGTGGAGCGCCTGATCCGTCGGATGTCGGCACGAGTTGGCAATCTTTTTGTTTGGTGACCGGCAAAAATCCTTGTCCTTGCGCAAGCCGGGTCGATTGCTCGAGGACTTTGTTTGCCTGATAGTTGCCGAGGCTGATTTGCGCGTACGAGTATGACCCATAGGGGTTGTTGATGGGCGCCGTGGTAAAGGTGAGGAACCCGGGCCATCCGCCGGAGGAGAAGTTGCCGTTCATAAAACTATTGGCGTTGCGCATGATCGAGGTGAGCGAGCAGGATTGCGCGTTGCGGTTGGCATAGGCTTTGGCGATGGCGATGCGCACCTGCGGGCGAAACGGGCTGCACAAAAATGCCAAGCCCGAGCCGCGGATAAACTCCCCCGCCGCTTGGTCGGCAACATTGGTGAAAAATTGTTGGTAGTTTTGCACGAAGCCGGGTTTGCCGTTGAAGCCCGAGTTAATCCAGTTGACGATACTTGCGGTCATCTGCTGGAGCGCAACTTTGGCGATGGTGTTGAGGATACAAGCCGAGAAAGAGCGTTGTTCCTGTGCAATTTTGACACCTGTTTGGGTGGATTGATTCGTTGCAATAAACCCAAGGAGTACTTGCGCACCGATATCTTTGGATAAGATTCCGGGAGAACCTGCCGCTGTCCCTACAGCCCCGGCTGCGGTAGCTCCGCCCGCTGAGGCAGCACCGGTTGCAAAGAGTGCTTGTGCTCCGCAGGTGAGCGCCCCGGTAACGCCTGCGGCCAAAAGCGCGGTGCCAAGCCCAATGCCGCCTTGGCCGCTGCCGCTTGATATCAAATTAGGCAAGCCGCCATTGGCACTATTAAGCTGATTGATTTCAGACGGCGTAAATACCCGTCCCGAGCCTGAGAGCGCTCCGCCAGCACCACTGTTGACCCAGGTTACCCCACTTATGCCCGAGGATTGAGAGGTTCCTCCACCCGTTATGCTGACCCCGCCCGGGCCAGTGGTGATCCCCGCCCCCACGCCGCCGCCCGAGCCCGTGGTACTTTGACCAGTCGACCCGCCAGATGAACGCCCCCCCTTTTGCCCGGTTTGGCCGAGCGATGTCCCAAGGTTGGTCCCCGCGCCTGCACCGGTCGTGCCACTGCCCGAGCGGTCACTGGCCGAGCCAAACGTACCCGTGCCGCTCGGCGCCTGTTGTTTTGGAGCGATCCAGAGCCACATGAGCGCAATAAGCGCTATGAGTACGAGTGCGCCGACGACTACATATAGTGTTTTTTTAATCATGCGTTCTACTGCACAGAAAGGAGGGCGTTCCAGGCGTTGCCCGGCTCGTCCTTAGTAAAAAGTATACCGTCATAGCTCATCTGCTGCGCGATAGTTGTGAACACTCGCCCTATTTCATCGCTCTTTGCCTGATACATTTGCAATGTTGAAAGTGCGCGCAACGGGTCGGTAAACACCGTCCCCATGTTTGCGTACAAACTTGCGGCATACGCGAAGTTATTTATGAGCTGCAGATGCAGAGGCACGAGCGTTTGTGGTACGGGGATTTCGCGCAAGTCTGCTGCCAGCCCGTCATACTCTTGTTTAATCGCCGAAAGGCCGTTTAGATATGAGGCATCGCCCGAGTCGGTCGCCATGCCGATGGTGACCATGGTTTTTTGCGGTTCGGTATCCGGATGAGCGACCAGTGCCGTGATAACCGCATTGCCGTAGGCATGCACCCCCTCTTCCCCTGCGGGAGCTACGATAAGATCGGCGGCAGTGTAGCTTTTGGTGCCGGCGGTTGGCGGCAATTGAGCCGCCGCTTGGGCGATGAGCTGCTCTTGGGTCGGGATATCGTCGCCTAACCCCTGAGATTTGGCCGCCGTGAGGTTAATAAGGAGCGTGCGGCCGATGGTGTCGGTCAAGTTGGTGCTTTGTGCCGCATCAAGAAGCGCGGAAATGCTCTCTTCGCTTGGAGGTTCGGGCAGAGAATAGGACGGATCCTGCGCTTGGATGTCCTCAAGCATGCGCTCCCAGTCGCGCTGCTCGGCATTTTGCCCGGAGGCGGCAGTAAGCGTCGCGCTTTTGTATGCCGACTTGGTATACATCTGCGCGGCGTAGATCAGCCCTGCCGAGAGAAACAGCGACCCCGTCAGTAAAACAAATTGAGCGCTCGGCAAATAGCGGCGTGGCATATCTATAGTATAACCGCTCTCTCAAGGCTTCAGCTTATTTTTGCCAGTATGAGCCACTGTTCCAAAGACACATCCTCGGCGCGCGCAGTTTCAGGGATATGCGCGTCAGCTAAATTGATCTGCAGGTTGTTTTTAAGCTGTTTGCGTTTTTGGCCGAAGCCTTTTCGCACCAGCTCGAAAAACTTTTTTTCGTGCGCGGCGTTTCGAAAGTTTTTGCGCGAAATATGTTCGACGGCAAGGATCGCCGAGTCGACGTTTGGCGGCGGAGAAAAGGCCCCGCGGGGAATGGTTTTGACATAGCGCGGCTCCCCGTATGCTTTCACCGAAAGAGAGAGGATAGATTCTTTCCTCGAACGGGCGATGCGTTCGGCAACTTCTTTTTGCACTAAAAACACCAACGTCGAGGGCTGTTTCGGTGCAGTGAGAAATTTTTTGAGCAGCGCGCCGGTAATGTAGTACGGGATATTCCCCACTATCTTATATTCTTTAAACTTTTTTAAATACTTCGATATTTCGAAGTCCAGTGCATCTCCTTCGACCAGTTTGAACTTTTTTTCGGCAATTTCTTCCGCAAATTTTTCTTGCAACACGGCTATTAGCCGCGAATCTTTTTCTATCGCGACCACGCGCGCGCCGCGCGCGAGAAGCTCGGTCGTCAGTGCACCGTCGCCCGGCCCGACTTCGATCACGGTTTCATTTTTTTGTATATGTGCGGCATCCGCAACGAGTGCGAGGTAGTGCGCGCTGTGCAAAAAATGCTGCCCGAGAGATTTTTTCTTTTGCATGGTCAGTCTAAGTATATAGTTTTGCCGATGCGCTCGGGCGCTTCCCACTCGATGAGCGCTGCGGGTATGTCGGTCAAAAATTGCGAAGGAAGCGTTGCGTTTTTTGAGCCGAAGATCGTACGATATGCGGCATAGCTCATATACACTTTTTTTTGCGCGCGTGTCAGCGCCACATACATTAAGCGGCGCTCCTCTTCGCGGTCATGCGCGCTCTCGTCGTCGCGCTCATAGGGGAAGAGCCCCTCTTCAAGTCCTACGATAAACACGTGCGGAAACTCCAACCCCTTCGCCGCATGGACGGTCATGAGTCGCACTGCATTTTTGTCGTCCTTAAGCTCGTCTTGGTCGCTCGCGAGAGTCGCAGACTCTAAAAACTCCGTCAGGCCTTCGATAGGACTCAGGCCGGCTCGGTCAAACCGAGCCGCAAGCGACACCAGCTCGCGCAAGTTCTCGAAGCGCTCGCGCCCTTCAACCTTGTCTTCTTTGAGCATTTTTTCAATCCCGGCCTCGGCGATCACAAACGTAATGAGTTTTGCGGGAGGCAGCGTGTCCGCAGCCTCTTTGATGCGCGCGAGCAACCGCCGGAAGAGTGCGACTTTTTCGCCTAGTGCGCCGCCTATCTGCTTGCCCGAGAGAATCGCCAAGAGCGTTACCTTGCCGATGCCGCGTGGCGGCACGTTTGCAATGCGCGCGATGTCTCCCGGCGTTTCAAACAGCGCCGCGCGTACGAACGAGAGCGTGTCTTTAACTTCTTTGCGCTCAAAAAAACGCGTACCAAGCACTTGGTGCGGAAGCCCGGCACCAAGCATTGCCTCCTCGATAGCGCGCGATTGAAAATTGGCTCGATACAACACGGCAAAATCCTTGGGCTGCATTTTTTCATCGCGCATCAGCTCTTTTATTTTCCGGACAATAAACAGCGCCTCATCGGTTTCGTCGAAGGCTTGATACAACGACAACAGCGGCCCTTCGGCATTTTTAGTAAAAAGATTTTTATCGCGGCGGTAGACATTTTTTGCAATGACCTCATTTGCGGCGGCAAGAATATTTTGAGTCGAGCGGTAATTTTGTTCGAGCATCACGGCCCTTGCCCCTGGAAACTTTTTTTCAAACGACAAAATATTGGCAATCTGCGCTCCGCGCCAGCCGTAGATCGTTTGATCAATGTCGCCGACCACGCAAATATTTTTTTGTGGCCCCACCAGTTGTTCGGCCAAGCTCGCTTGCACAACGTTGGTGTCTTGATACTCATCGATGTGGAGGTAGGGCCAGCGTTCTTGATACTGTTTTTTAATTGCTTCGTTCGCGCGCAAAAAATTATTTGCCCGCAATAAAAGATCGTCAAAATCGAGCGCTTGGTCTTTGGCGAGCGTGCGGTCATATGCAAGCCACGCGGCCGCAATGAGCCGCTCCGGCGAATTTTCCGTACTTTCGGCAAATGCTTCGCCGGTTATCCCTTCGCCTTTTGAGCGCGACACCGCCGCAAGCACCGCACCCGGGGTCAATGTTTCATCGGCGCCAAGCGACTTAAGTGCTTCTTTCATGCTGCGTAGCGAGTCGGCGCGGTCGTAGATGACGGGGAACCGCCTAAAGCCGAGCAGCCGATAATTTTCTTTGATAATAGAGAGTCCGAGCGAGTGAAATGTCGATACAAACGGCGACCGCTCTGCCTTAAGGAGCTGTGTGACCCGCTCGCGCATTTCGCCCGCTGCTTTGTTGGTAAAGGTAATGGCCAAGATGCGCTCGGGGGCAATCCCTTGGAGCACCAATTGCAAAATGCGGTGTGCGATGACGCGAGTTTTCCCCGCGCCGGCTCCGGCCAGGATAAGGAGCGGCCCTTCGGTATGAAGCACGGCCTCTTTTTGAGCGTCATTGAGCTTGTCGGTGGAGGGCATTTATCTCAGCATACCACAAAATAGCATTGTAAAATATAGCTATTTTGGCAAGTTCCCTCCCTTATCCACAGGCGCCAAACGAAGTAGTTGACCATAGGGGTTAAACTCGGTTAGACTTGAGCTTGTACCGCATGAACTGAATATAAAAATGGCTCTGTTAAGCCATTTTCTTCCCGAACATACCGAGGTTTCGCTTAAAAAGGCTTATAGCTTCTCACAAAATAGACCCTTCTCCGACAGTTGAGCCGTTTTCCTCGAAGAAGGCAAAAAAATCGTTATTCTACAAGCTCGCTACCGTGGGGAGTCTGCTTGCTATCCTCATTGTGCCGCTCCTTGCCCGGGCGGCGTTTTTTTCATTCAGTAGTCTGCTGAACAGCACGGCGGAAGAGCTGCAAGCATCAGGTACGCCGCTTAACTCGCAGACGATGCCACTCTTAACCCCCGAAAAAAATATACAGCCCCCCCCCGCCAGCGGCGGGGCCGACATCACCGTTGTCGATGGTTCGGCCTTGCTTGCCGATGGGAGCGTCTTGGGTAATTTGGTGGAGACTTCTGGAGTATCAAATTCAGGACAGATTAGCGTCTACACGGTGCGCGAGGGCGACACACTCTCCGAAATTGCCGAAATGTACAATGTCTCAGTAAGTACCATTGCCGGCGCCAACCGCATTGAGCGGCGAGTCATCCACCCGGGGCAGGAACTCATTATCCTCCCTATCACGGGTGTTCAGCACGTGGTGGCAAAGGGAGATACCCTTGCCTCTATTGCTAAAAAATACAAAGGAGATCTTGAGGACATCGCAAGCTATAACGAACTTGCCACAGACGCAGCACTTACCGTTGGAGAAACTATTATTGTTCCAAATGGCGTGATTGAGGCTCCACCGGCGCCGCGATCGTCTGGTTCTACCGCTGCGGTGCGCAGCGCCGGAGGTCCTCCCGTAGCCCAAGGCTACTACGGTTGGCCTGTTGATGGCGGTGTTGTGACACAAGGTATCCACGGCTATAACGGCATTGATATCGGCGCGCGGACAGGGACGAGCATTTTTGCAGCAGCAGCAGGCACTGTTATTGTTGCGCGCTCGGGCGGATACAATGGCGGCTATGGATCCTATGTCGTTGTCAAGCATGACAACGGCACACAGACACTGTATGCGCATGCAAGCGCGGTACTCGTCTCGGTTGGCGAGCAGGTGAGCAAAGGCCAGCCTATAGCGAAAGTAGGCTCCACCGGCAGATCAACCGGCAACCACCTCCACTTCGAAGTTCGCGGCGCAGCCAACCCATTTAGAAGGTAGTTCTTGACACGATTTTTACGCCATGCTACTCTGCCTTGGCTGCCAATCAGGCAGTTTTTGTCTCTCTGAAGAGAGACTCTAACAGAAGGAAGTTCTTCCAATGTCGCAGCAGTCCAAGATCTCACGAGTTGCCCCGCACCTCGCCGTTTTTTCGGCTCTCGCCGCGCTCGGCGATCTGAAAACCATGGACTCTTACACGAAGTCGACCGGCCTCATCGGCATCATCCCGTTCATGCAGCTCAAGCCCGAGCACGTCGCCGAGGTCAAGGTCGCGATCGACCAGCACGTCAAGTACCTGCAGGACGACAAGTTGCACAACCGCGACCTGGCCAGCAAGCTCGCCAGCCAGATGGTGATCATCAGCAACGATCTGACCAAGCAGCAGAACGGCGTCGGCCCGCACGTTGCCGACCCGAAGACCTCGCAGACCGGCGCGACCGCGTCGTAACCAGCGATACTACTAGCCGGCAGTAACCGGCAGCGGCAAGGGAATCCCCCTTGCCGTTTTTTTTTAACTTTTCTTTTCGCGGTACTTGGTAGTAAGTTTTTTTGCATACCAACCATTAGGATAGGAGTCCCACAAATACGATCCTTGTGCATAAAATGGGTATACTGTAAGATACCACTGTCCACAGTACATTTTCACACAAACACGGAAATATCCTTACTTTGAGCCACTTATTGATACTACATTTCATGGCTTGACACGGTTTGTGGGTTTGCTATACTGACGGTGTTACAAAACATTAATCATAAAGCTATGAATGAGAAAGAAAAACCAAAGACAGTACCATATCTTAGCGCCTCAAAAATGGAGAAGGTTTTGGAATTGGTTTCTGAAAGAAGCCTACAGAACGTTTCCCCTCTATATTTTAAGTCGTATGGCTTTGGCGACGCCGATGCCTACCTTGCTATGAATGTACTGAGGTTTCTTAAGTTGGTCGATGAAAATGACAAGCCAACTGAGCTAGCAAGAAAGTTTCAGTTAAAGGGAGAGGCGCGGAATAAAGAAGTTGAAGCATCAGTCAAAGAGGCATACAAGGGATTATTTACTGCGGTCGAGAAGCCGTATCAACTTCCCAAAGATGACTTGGCGAATGAGTTCATGCACAATTACTCGTTGTCGAAGAGAGTAGCGGAATCTGCGGTTCCTGCGTTTCTGAAGTTGTGTGAGTTTGCTGGTTTGGTTGAGCAGGGTTCAGTTCTGGTAAGGAGGAGGAAACAAAAAACGGAAACATCTCATGTGCAAAAGAAGAAAGAACAGCGAACTAAACAGGGTATAGCCATAAAAGCAGATGGCGACTATACTCCCGTTCCTTTTGCTGGGGGTGAAGTAAAACTCCTTCTCCCAACTGAAATATTGACTAGGGCTATTCTCGACAATGAGCTTGGTTCCGATTTAAAGAAAGTTACGAGTGCGATTTCAGACTTCGCAAGCAAGCATTTTAAGAGCGATAAACATGAATCCAATGAACAGGAAGAAATAAGTAAGGGATAGCGATCGGTGCTCTGTTGAGCAACCGAAAAAGCTACCCTTGTAAGAGTAGCTTTCTCGGGGGCTTAACGGTGATAAGTCTCTGTGATCACAAGAACATGCGAGTTCTTGGGTCGACTTAGGTCACTACGAAGCTTCTTTACCTGTTGCTTCAGCTTATCACAAGCGCCCCCGCGTTAGCAATCCATGAAATACCATGGCTATATTCAGACGGCGTAAGGGTAACGATACCTGGCACTTCTGCTCCAACTGCTCCAACTGGCCTGTTTCGGACTTCGATGTCCGTTTTGACAGACCTTCTACAGGAGAGTTCTGTAATGAGTGCAAATCGAAGAGGGCGAACGGAGTCTGTCGTTAAGCAGTAACTCTGTTGCATATAATGACGGGTTTGTGAAAATAGACTCGTCATTTATGTTTTATATATTGATGTATGATTCTACGTTCACATCTCGTGAATGTTTTTCCCTAGTTGGTGGTATTTACCATCTCAAACAAGAGTCTTGGGAATGTACATGAAAGGAGTAGGGTTCGCTCACTAATTTTTCTTTTCGCGGTACTGCAGCGCTTCAAGGATATGCGACTCTGAAATTTCGTCCGCGTCGTCGAGGTCGGCGATCGTGCGCGCAACTTTAATAACACGATGAAACGCGCGCGGTGAGAGTGCCAAGCGCTCCCCCGCTTTTTCTAAGGTTGCTCGAACCGCAGGCGAGATGGGCACCAATTCATCAAGCTCGCGCGGCGAAAGGTCGCTGTTGGTTTTGCCCGCTTGATTAAAGCGCAGTTCTTGCCGGACGCGCGCTTTCAATACTTTTTCGCGCGCGGCTTTTGTTTCAGTTCCCTCTTTATTTCTTTTGCCGAGCTCGCCAAGCTCGACCGGCCCCATCACGCTCCACATATCAATCCGGTCGGCGATAGGCCCCGAAATTTTTCTGCGGTAGCGCTCAAGCGACACGGGCGAGCAGGTGCAGGTGAGTTCGGGGTGCCCGTAGTTGCCGCAGGGGCACGGGTTCATCGCGGCAACGAGCGTAAAGCGCGCGGGGAAAAGCGCGGTGCCCTTGGCGCGCGAGATTGAGATGACACGGTCTTCAAGCGGTTGACGCAACGCCTCGATGACCCGGCGATCAAACTCGGGAAATTCATCGAGGAAGAGTACCCCGCGGTGCG
The DNA here is from genome assembly GCA_038064795.1 of Patescibacteria group bacterium. Taxonomy (GTDB): domain Bacteria; phylum Patescibacteriota; class Minisyncoccia; order Phycocordibacterales; family SBAW01; genus GWA1-54-10. Next base: position 11,659 of record JBBTSH010000013.1, read on the forward strand.
CAAGCGTTGCTTCGCCCGGCCGGGGGTTTGCTCCGCCGCCCACGATAGAAACATAGGATGAGGTGTGGTGTGGCGCACGCATGGGCGGCATGGTCAAGAGCTCGCCACGCAGCGTGCCCGCGACCGAGTGGATGCCGTTTACCTCGAGCAGTTCATCAAACGAAAGCGGCGGCAAAATCGAGGCCAACGCGCGCGCGAGCATAGTTTTGCCCGTGCCCGGCGGCCCTGAGAGCCCCAGGTTGTGTCCGCCCGCCGCGGCGATGATTGCCGCGCGCTTGGCAGACTCTTGTCCGCGGATATCTTCGAGCGAAAACTGCGTTTCGGCGGCGCTCGGCGTGACTTTAGTTTGCGGCACTTTGGTCAGCTCGATTTTTTCTTTTTTCTCACCGCGCACCCGTTTGGTATTTAAAAAATCAACGACCTCGTGCAAGGTTTTTGCGCTGTAGATGGTGATCCCCGGCACGAGCGCCGCCTCGCGCGCGTTATCCTCGGGCACGACCACAAACTTCTTACCCTCTTTTTTGGCATGCGCGATGAGCGGCAACACGCCGCGCACGGGCATCAAGCGTCCATCGAGCGAAAGTTCGCCGATGAAAAGATACGGCTCCGGATCAAAACGGATGTCGCCCGCAGCCAGAAGATATGAAAGTGCGATTGGCAGGTCAAACATTGGCCCCTCTTTTTTAAGATCCGCAGGCGCGAGTGAGATGACTATTTTTTGGTTGCGCTGTTTGGGAGACTCAAAGCCTGCGTGTTTGATGGCTGCCGACACGCGGTCGCGCGCCTCCTCGACCGCTTTGTCGGGGAGCCCAACCAAGGTAAACGCATGGAGCCCGCGCGAGAGGTCTGTCTCTACCGAGACGATGTAGGGCGAAAGGAGTGACGTCTGTGCCCCATATACCCGCGCGTATTGCATGCGGGGCACTGTACTGCATTACATATGCGCTTTGCAAGTGCGGGCGGCGGGGTTGGCTTCGAGCCGATCTTCTTCAATTTGTTCGCCCGACACTTCGCATTTTCCATACGTACCGTCGCTGATTTTTTTGAGCGCGGCTTGTATATCGTTCAATCGATCCTCAAGCGCCTCGGTTTCTTCCTGCCGCTCTGCAAATTCTTCCATTTTGTCCGCGGCTTCGTTGGCGTCGGCCGCCGGCGGCAGCGTGTCGATGTCTCCCGACGTGGTCTGCCAATCGCCCGGATTTTTTGGATTGTTGACGCCAAGCGAGCGCAGCTGTGCTTCAACCTGGGCACGCTCCTCCTCCAATTTCTGCTTAAAGTGTTCGGTATTCATGAAGAAAATAGTACCATATTAGATGGCAGGCAGCAGAGGCGCTTCTTTGAGGCGGCGGATGACATCGCGCACCGTGGCGTCGTTGGTGGCGATGAGGACGGTATTGCGATCGAGGAAAGTCCACAAGAGCAGGATGTCGTTGTACTCGTTTTGGATAACGCGCGCGTCGTGATTTTCGACAATACGGTCGACAAACGCGGTCTGTAAAAACGTCTGCACCGTGCTGGTGCCTGCTGCGCCGAGTGGCGCGCGGACAGGCGCCTTGCGGTCAAACAGCGGCATCAAATCGTCGCGCATCGTATGCTCCCACGCCAAGAGCCCCGCAAACGCCCGTTCATACGAGTCGCTTTTAAAAATCAAAAATGGTTGATTGCCGTCGTACGAATGCATCCCGAGCACGTGTCGCTTGTTGAGCGTACGAACGAGCTCTTCGGGGACGCGGGGCGCGATGGTCGTGAGTAACTCATTGGTCGCGAGCTCCCGCGCATTGCCGCTCGTTGACGCTACGCCAATCTGAAGCCGTGCCACGAGCCCGAGCGAAATCGCGAGCGTGTCGCGGGCGGCCGTTAGTTCGCGCATCAACGACTCGCGCGACACGTCGTCTGCGACAAACACGACCGGCACTGTTTCATCAACAATAATAAACGGCGCTTCAGGGCTCTCGGGCTTTGCCGTGGTTGTGGGCTGCCAAAAAACGTACGTCACGAGCGCCACCGCGCCGCCGATGAAGATGACCCCTCCCGCCACCATGGCGATCTTTTTAATGAGCACTGTGGTAATAAACGGTGCCGCGGGAGTTTCGCTGAGCGGTTGCTGCGCGCGGCGCTCGGCCTCGGCCGATGCCATCGAAACAATCGAAACATTTTTTTGCTGCACCACTTTCTCGATATCACCCTGAAACGTTTGCAGCGGTTTTACCACAGTCTCTTCCGCCGCAACTTGGTTCTCAAAAGGTCCTCGGGTCGGCTTCGCCTCAACCAGACCATTTTGCTCACCAAGTTGCGGCTTCAGTGTTGCTTTTTGCTCTTGCCCCAACAGCGCGCCTGCGTTGATGCGTTGCGCGCTGTCAGTAGAAATAGCCTCCTTTTTTGGTAAAAGAATTTTATTGAGGTCTATCGGGTTTTTCTCTTCGGGTGAATCCGCCATTGGGGTTTGTCGATGGGGTGAGCCCTTTGCGAGACGCGAATTCCGGATCCACCGATTTAATCGAGAGGTTGATACGGCCTTTCTCGTCTATCTCCTTTATCATAACGCGGACTTTGTCGCCCACCGCAACCGCGTCCGAGATTTTAGCAATGCGAAACGGCGCCACCTCTGAAACATGCACAAGCCCCTCGGCATCTTTGCCGGGACCCACGCGTACAAATGCGCCAAAATCCATGAGCCGCGTTACCTCGCCTTCGTAGATTTCGCCTGCTTTATATTCTTTTACGATGGCTTCGATCATTTCTTTTGCTTTTTGTGCGCTGCCTCCCGAGCCCGTGATAAACACCGACCCGTCATCTTCAATCGTAATGTCGTCGACGTCGGCCATTTCTTTAATGCCATTAATGGTTTTGCCGCCGCCGCCGATGACAAGCCCGATTTGGTCGGGTTTTACCTTGAGCGTCAAAATTTCCGGCGCTCGCGGGTTTATGTTCGCGCGCGGCGCGGCAATCTCTTTTTCGATCACGTCAAGAATTTGCGCGCGCGCTTTTTTAGCACCCGCGAGCGCCTCAACCAAGATAGGCACGGCGATGCCATCGAGTTTTATATCAAGCTGGATGGCGGTTACGCCCGCCCGGGTACCCGCCACTTTAAAATCCATGCCGCCAAACTCATCCTCCGGACCTTGGATGTCGGTGAGCATGCGGTGCTCTCCGTTGTGAGTCATAAGCCCCATGGCAATGCCTGCCACCGGCGCTTTAACCGGCACGCCGCCGTCCATCAGCGCCAAGATTGAGGCGCAGACCGAGCCCATCGAGGTCGAACCATTTGACGCCAAACATTCGGAGACCAGGCGGATCGTGTAAGGAAATTGATCCGCTGGCGGCAAAATCGCTTCAAGCGCTTTTTGCGCCAAGGCGCCGTGCCCCACCGCGCGGCGGTTGATGCCGCCCATGCGTCCGGTCTCGCCCGCCGAGTACGGCGGGAAATTGTAGTGATGCATGAAGCGCTGTTTTTTGTCCTGCTCCTCCATCGTGTCGACAAGCTGCGAGTCGCCGGGACCGCCGAGCGTCAGAGCGGTAAACACATGCGTGCCGCCGCGGTAAAAAATACCGGAGCCATGCAGAATGGATGAGATACCGCCCGCCTTGGCATACAGGGGGCGAATCTGGTCAAACGCGCGCCCGTCCGCGCGCTTATTCTCCTCCACAGCGCCGCGATGTATCTCCTCGTCTACCTTGTCTTCGAAAAACCGCTTCGAAAACCCGTGGTTAATATCTTTGAGCTCCTCCGTTGCTTCCACGCGCGCCTTCCATTCGTCCTGCAGCGCATGAATCGCGTCCTTGCCCGCAATGCCGCAAAATACGGCGCCGTTTATTTTCGCCTTAAACTCGTTGTCATAGAGCGCGCTCAGAGCTGCGGGGATTTCAAGATTTCCGGCATCTCTTTTTTCCTTGCCGATTTGTGCGACGATTTGCTTTTGCCATGCCAAAATCTTGTCATGCTCTTCTACCGCGCGCGCAAAGCCCGCGGCGATCTCCTCTTCGGACGCTTCGCTGGCTCCGACCTCGATCATATTGATCGTCGAATCTTTGCCGCACGCCAAAATGTCAAGCGTGCTTTTTTCGCGCTCGGCATAAGTGGGGTTGATGATGAAGGCCGAAGCAGAAAAATCACTTTCGGAAGCGTTCCCGTTATGACCTGAAGCTGGAGAAAGTGATTTTTCTGCGGAGAGACCAATGCGCACTGCCGCTACTGGCCCTTGCCACGGGATGTTTGAGGTCGCGAGTGCGAGCGAGGCCGCGTTCACCGCGACTTGGTCGGGGTCTTCTTGGTCGAGCGCCAACACCGTGATGATGACCTGCACTTCGTTGCGGATGTGCTGCGGGAACAGCGGGCGGATCGTGCGGTCAACCACGCGGCCCGAAAGGATCGCGGCCTCAGACGGCCTGCCCTCGCGCTTGATGAAGCGCGAGCCTAAAATTTGTCCCGCGGCATAGTAGCGCTCTTCGTAGTCGACGGTCAGAGGAAAATAATCGATATCGTCGCGCGTCTTCATGCTCATGACAGCGGTTGCAAGCACGGCCGTGTTGCCGTAGCGCAGCAATACCGAGCCGTGTGCCTGCTCGGCTAGGTCGGTAAACTCGGCGGTCATCGTTTTGCCGCCGATCTCGGTCGAAAAACTTTTCGTTTGCATATGGACGTTTGAGTCCCCAGATTTTAGGTCTCCTCTTCTATAGTATAGAAGGCCTACCTATCTGAAGACTCTAATTATTAATAACACTGAAACTGTACCAAAAATGTCTGCAAAACAGAAGCCCTGTTCCCCCTCCGGGGAACAGGGCAGTTTACGCGCTTCATTTCTTGCTCGACATCTGATTTTATTTTTTGGAATACTAGCGAGCTTGGATCAATCTTAAGCACCTGTGTAACTGACTGTAGCAGTTCGTTCAGCTGTGAGCAGTAGGCTTCGTTTTGAGCGAGGCCAGGACCTCCTGTCGCAAAGAACATACTTGTTAGTACTACCAACACACGCCAGTGTCGCATGAGATTCTCCTTTTTTTGCCGCCTCAAACACTATATAGGGAATCACCATGCCGTGTAGTTGACAAACTATAATATTGGGTGTATAATGAAAAAGAACGTACGATAACAATTGGGGAGAATATCATGTCTCGCTTCACTCTCTTTGCCGCTGCGTATTACGCCGTCATAAAGTTTGCATACAAAATCTGTGCGCTGTATGCGGGGTGGTTCTATCCAGGATTCATGTCTGGGTGGTACGACCTGAACCACCGGGTCATTCGCGGCGTTCCTGAATACGGGCTCCGCATTGATAACATAGCCCGGGACAACTTCACCGATGGCGACCTTGTGTTCTGGGAGTTGTGGTTCGGAATCGGCCTATTCCTAGGCGTTCTCCATTATCTTGTTCGATCCGCCCCTCGTTAGGGGCGGTTTCTTTTTATTCCTCGCCCGAAAGCCGGATAGCGGGGTCTTCTCCTTTACCATTCCATTCGGGGGCCTCGGTCGTTTCGGGGCTGGTGTCGGCCTGTACGCGCTCGCCGCTTTTGCCGCTCGAGAAGCCTGGTATCCACCCGCGACCGCCTCCCCCGCGGTAGCCTATCAAGTAGTTGCGCGGCTCGTCGCAGATGTCGATAAAATCATCCACCGACTCGCGCAGCTGTCCGGACGAAGATTTGCCGAAGGCAATCGCCTCGACCTGCACGCCGTAGGTGTATTTAAGGTATTCGACGAGCGGCACAAAGTCGCCGTCGCCGGTTGCAAGGATCACGGTATCGAGTTTTTGTCCCATTGCCACGGCGTCTATCGCCATACCGATGTCCCAGTCGGCTTTTTTTGCGCCGCCGGCAAAGATGCGTATGTCTTTGACCTTAGTTTCGATCCCGAGCTTGTTGAGCGCTTCAAAAAATCCTTTTTCTTCCTCGCTTTCGGTGCGGATCACGTAGGCGATGGCGCGGATAAGTTGGCGCCCCGCGACCGCCTCTTTAACCACATTGCCGAAATTTACTTTTGCTTTGTAAAGATTTTTTGCGCTGTGATACAGGTTTTGCGTGTCAATAAAAATGCCGACACGCTGGCTCTTATGTTTGATGATGGCCATAACAGTAAAAACTTAATAGAACTTATGTATAAAAATGGACTGGCAACGAACACGCACAAAGTGTGACCGACGCAACAAAAATTACCCTACCCTACAGTATATACGAAAAAAATGAATTTACTTCTTAAGCCCGAGTTTTTTGACGACCGCGTTGTACCGGCGCTTGTCTTTGCCCTCTAAATACTTAAGGTGCGTGCGGCGGTCCGCCACCATTTGCAGCAATCCGCGGCGCGAGTGCTTGTCTTTGAGGTGTTTTTTAAGATGCGAGGCAAGCTCGTCTATGCTTTTGGTCAAAAGCGCAATCTGGACCTCCGGAGAGCCGCTGTCTTTTTCATGGACGCCGGCATCCTTGACTATTCTTGCCTTTTTCAGCTTCGTTAACATGCCGACATATAGTATCACGCCTCATCAAAAAATGCAATAGCCATCATGCCGTGCCCGATATTGTGCGACGCTTCTGCTAGAATGGATGTATGGCGGATTTGAAGAAGCTCAAAGTCGAATTTTTGGAATATTTGGAGATAGAAAAAGGCCGCAGTGTAAAAACGGTCGAAAATTATGACCGCTACCTCAGCCGCTTTCTCGCGCATACCAAAGCTTCCTCCCCCGCCGCTATTTCCGAGCAAAAGGTGCGTGAGTTTCGCATGCACCTCAACCGGCAGCCGGGCGTTTCATCCACGATGAAACACAAAACCCAAAATTATTATCTGATTGCGCTGCGCGCGTTTTTAAAATTTTTGCGCAAGCGAGATATCGAGAGCTTAAACCCCGAGCGCATCGAGCTGGCCAAGGTGGGCGCGCGCGACCTCGACTTAATCACCGCAGAAGAGCTAGATCGTCTTATGGCCGGCCCCCAGGGCGACGCGCTCACTGCGCTGCGCGACCGCGCGATTTTGGAATTATTTTTTTCAACCGGCCTGCGCGTGTCGGAGTTGTGCAACTTAGACCGCGACCTCGACCTCTCGCGCGACGAGTTTAGCGTGCGCGGCAAAGGAGAGAAGGTGCGGGTGGTGTTTCTCTCCCCCGCCGCCAAGGCAGCGATCAAGGCGTATGAAAAAAAGCGAGGCGATGTCGATGAAGCGCTGTTTGTGCAAATGGGGAAAAATTCTAAACATGCAAAAGAGTTGCGGCTCACTCCCCGCTCGGTTGAGCGCATCGTCAAGCGCTATGCAATTAAGGCCGGCATCACGCGCAAAGTAACGCCGCATATTATCCGCCACTCGTTTGCCACCGACTTGTTGGAAAACGGCGCCGACCTGCGCAGCGTGCAAGCCTTGCTTGGCCACCAAAACATCGCGACGACCCAGGTGTATACGCACGTGACCGACAAACATCTCCGCGAGGTGCACCGGGCCTTCCACGGCAAACGCCGCAAGTAATCATTCTAGTGTTTTGCAAAATGCTAGTTAAAAAACTAATCCCGCCTACGATGGTAGGCGGGACGTGGTATTGGCGAGGATATCGTGACAAAAGTCGCGGACCTGGCCGGGCAAGGTGCCGTGTGTGCGGTAATAGTTGAGGTACTTAGGCGCCTCGATACCGTACACTCGGTTAAAGATCTCGAACTCCAGGAAGTCCCGCTCGGTAAACATCCGCAGCAAGAGCTCTTGGTCGGATGGTGATGCGAGCATGGGCGCCTCCTCTGTCCGCTTACTATAAATACTTTGCGTGCCGCAAAGTTTCCTCCATTTGTTATGATTGCGGAGTGAAGCTGATTAGCTGGAACGTCAACGGCATCCGCGCGGTCAATAACAAGGACCTTTTTGTCCCGTTTGTAAAAAAATACAAGCCCGATGTGCTGTGTTTGCAAGAGACCAAGGCCGAGCGCGGCCAAGCCGAAATAGATCTGCCCGAGTATGAAGAATATTGGAACTCGGCTGTTAAAAAAGGCTACAGCGGCACGGCTATTTTTGTAAAAAAAGATATTGTAGTGAAAGAAGTGCTGCTCGGGCTGCCCGAGGACTTGTGCAAAAAGTATAAACTCGCCGGCGACGGCTACGGCGACCCCAACACCGAGGGGCGCGTCATCGCCGTGGAGCTCGAAGATTTTTTTGTCATCAATTCCTACACCCCCAACGCCAAGCCCGACCTCTCGCGCTTAAAACTGCGGCACACACAGTGGGATCCGGCGTTTTTAGAGTATATGAAGCAATTAGAGAAAAATGGTTCAACAGGCTCATCACATGGGAAGCCAGTGATCTTTTGCGGCGACCTAAACGTCGCGCATACCCCCGACGACTTGGCCCACCCGAAACAAAACGAGGGCGAGCACGGCTTTACCAAAGAAGAGCGCGAAGGGATAGATAAAATTATTGCCGCGGGGTTTGTAGACACGTTTCGCCACTTTACACCCAAGGGCAACGGGCACTACACCTGGTGGTCGCACTTTGCCAATGCCCGCGCGCGCAACGTGGGCTGGCGCATCGACTACTGGTTTGTGTCTAAAAAATTAGTCCCCCTCCTCAAGTCGTCCAAAATCCTCCCCGAGGTCATGGGGAGCGACCACTGCCCCGTTACTCTCGAACTCAAATAAACATAGATATACAAAACCCCCATGCGGAGGCACGGGGGCTTGGGTCGGTATTTCCTAAATATTTTCTCAACTAGGGATCCGTACGATCCTAACGAAGCTTAGACGTACCATAAATCCAAATTTATGAACGAAGTGTGCGGATTTGCGTACGAGCGTCGAATGACAATGAGTCGATGAAGAAGATTTGGGAAATGACCCGAACAGCTGTTTTGGCCAACATTCGCAGGGCAACGTAATGTTGTGCCTAACTGATTAAAGAACTATTTTTTTGCCGGCTCTAGTAGCTATCATAAAGGACATTCTTAAAGACATCAAGGACACACTGTGGATATCCGTTCAGTCAACAAAATACTTCTTCTGAATGTCCTTTATCTCAGCCTCCTCAGCCTCTTCCCTCTTCTCCTTCCCGCCCTCTCCTAGTTTGCGCAGTTCGGCATCCCCTTGCTTGCTTAGCTCTTGGCTGCGGCCTTCAAGATAATCAGCAGTGTTTTTGGTTGGGTCATCAAGCACTTCTTCGAGCAAGGCGTGCAGCATCCAGCCCAACCGGGGGCCCGGTGTTTCATGTGTAACAGCCATGAGCCGTTTGCCGTCGATAGCCAGCATACCTACTGAAATTGGGTCGCGTAGCGCCTGCTCGATCATTGACTGGTATTTGCGCAGGCGAAACGGCTGTTCTTTTGGCCTCCCCGTCCCTATGCGGTCGCAGATGCGGAGGTTAATCAGATCCCAAATATTATCCTTTCCCACGTTGCTCACGATACGGCGTACCGCCGAGAGGGTTATTTTGTCCGGGTCAGAGAAAAACATGTGCCAGCGTATAAGCACAGTCACCTTTTCGACTGTTTCACGTGAAAATTTAAGGTTCTCAAGTATCTTCCGTGTCATCTTGGCACCGACGACCTCATGGCCGTGAAACGTCCAGTCATGCTTGTCTTCGGCGAAACGTCGCGCCCGGGGCTTGCCTACGTCATGAAGCAGCGCAGCAATCCTCACATCCAAAGGCCACCCTTTGTCGGCGGCGTGCTGCAAGGCACGCACGCTGTGCTCAAATACGTCATAGGAATGCGCCTGATTTTGTTCAATTCCCACCCCCTCCTCAATTTCAGGCATAATAAATCGCAAAAGACCCAATCCATGGCTTAAAATAAGGGCTTTCATTGGCTTGTCGGACATCACTATCCGTACAAATTCATCCCGGATACGCTCTTTGGAGATTTTTTCAAGCTGGGAGGCCCACTTCACTATTGCATCTTTAGTTTTTGGCTCTATGGTGAAGTCGAGCTCGGCCGCAATACGAACCGCGCGCAAGATACGCAGGGCATCTTCAGCAAACCGGTCGCCCGGCTCTCCTACTGCGCGGACAAGATTGTCCTTTATGTCTTTTATGCCTTCATATAGGTCGAGGAGCTGTCCTTTAGACGGGCTAAAGGCCAAGGCATTTATAGTAAAATCGCGGCGCTTTAGATCGTCTTCAATTTTGGTGCTAAAAGCCACACTATCTGGCCGCCGCGCATCGCTGTACTTCCCTTCTACCCGGTATGGCGTTATCTCGACTATTTTAAGAGTCTCGTCCTCTATCCCCTCTTGGACCACTCCTACGGTGCCAAATTCGTTTGTGTAAAAGGTGTTTTCAAAGGCAGCCTGGATCTGCTCTGGCGTGGCATTTGTGGTGATATCCCAGTCTTTGGGCTTGCGTCCAAGCAGCAGGTCCCGCACGCACCCGCCGACCACCCATGCCTCAAATCCTGCAGCCTCTAGTGTGTCGGTTATAGCCTTAATTTCAGGCGGGATTTTGCTTGGAGTGATAGACATATCGTTTTTGCGCGCCCGGCAGGACTCGAACCCACAACCTCTTGGTCCGAAGCCAAGCGCTCTATCCATTGAGCTACGGGCGCAACAAGCCAATAGTAGCGCATTTATGCTTTTTGCAGTAGAAAGCTTGCAGAGAAAATGTTAGTATCATTGGGCACAAAAGTTTTTGCGGATATGGTTTAGTGGTAGAACACGTCCTTGCCAAGGATGAGACGGGAGTTCGATTCTCCCTATCCGCACCAGAAAATAGATTCTTTAGGACATCCAGAATGTCGAAAACCAGTTTGGTGTAAAATAAGGCTAAAATGATAAAAACTGTGGATAAAACTGTGGAAATGTTCATAAAGGACAGATTTTACATGTCCTAAAGGTGTCGATATGGCAAAAACAGCTAAAAGATCGGTCGGCGATACAGGGGAGGGGGTGGCGTGCAGGTATCTTGAAACAAGGGGATACCGGGTATTAGAGCGCAACTATCTACGTCCTTGGGGTGAGATAGATATTGTGGCCGAACGGCCTGCTTGCGCAGGCAGGGCGAAAAGACTATATTTTGTGGAAGTAAAGTCTGTTTCACGTGAAACAACACCCAATGTTACACGTGAACCATTGGATCGGTTTAGGCCTGAAGAGAATGTACATCCGGCTAAGCTTAAGCGGTTGCATAGGGCTATCCAAACATATCTTTTAGATCATAAAGTGCCCGAATCGACCGAGTGGCAGATCGATGTAATCTGTGTTTATCTAGATTTTTCAACCCACAAAGCGAGAGTGGAAATATTAGAAAACGTGATATTGTAAGTTGGTTTAAAGGACAAAATCCGGTATTATGGCTAGATGGGTTTGGGACTATTCTTATTCTCCCAAATTGGTATTATTGGGGGGTGAAAAATCAGAAACAATGCAAGTATTGCAAGAATTTCTATTCGGAAGATGCATTTGGTGTTGCGCTGACGACCCCAAATAAAGTTTATCGTCGAAGAAAATGTCGGGATTGTTATAGAGAGACAAAAAATGTCCTTATAAATCGATATTTTCTTTGGATTAAGCAACGTAAGGAAGAAAGGGGATGTAAGAGATGTGGAATCAAAGACCCGAGAGTTCTTGATTTTCACCATAAAAACGAAAAGGATAAGTTGTTTAGTGTGGGAGGCTTTAGACGGGCTGTAGGTTTTGAACAAATCCAAAAAGAGGTTGAAAAGTGCGAGGTAGTCTGTGCAAACTGCCACCGCATTTTACACGATGAATTGAGGAGTAGAGAACAAAAACGGGCTGTAGTATACCGGTAGTACACCTGCTTTGGGAGCAGGTAGACTGGGTCCGATTCCCAGCAGCCCGACCAAATAAAATGAAGGTAGTAAGTTGTGTTATGAAATCCTTTCCATACAAATCAATCTCTCCTGAGAGATTACAAGAGTACGCGGTTGCTTCGGGTTTTGGAGATATGTATCCTCAAGACCTGGAGCAATTCAAGAGATTTTTAACATATGCGCATAAAATCCTCGAGGTGGGGTGTGGTACAGGAAGATTAGGTCGCCACCTTATTAAAGATTTCGATTACACAGGGGTCGATTTATATAGTCCATATTTGGATGTCTTTCGTCAGGAATTGATAAAAGAGGGGAGGGCAGACACGAAGCAAAGGCTCATCCAAACGTCCTTTCTCGATTTTAATCAGAAAAACTTTGACGCAATAATTTTTCCTTGGACAGTAATTGAAGATTTCGATAAAGAGGAACAAAAACAAGCTTTAAGGCACACACATGACTTGCTGGCCGATAGAGGTGTGGTCATTATTGATAACCCTGCAAAGGGTGCGGTTTTTAACAGACCAGATGAATATGAACCCACCGAATTTTATTATGACGATTGGAAAGATACTTTTGAACAGTTAAAATATTCCAAAAACGAAGTACACTACTACGATACCCTCACGGGCAGGAAGAGAGAGATTGTACTACTCAGAAAATGAGATTTTAATATCTATGGAAAGACTAACCTTAATTACCAAACCTCAGAGGGGCTATGAATTGCTCGACTCCGGCAAGGAAGAAAAGCTTGAGCGTTTTGGGGATTTGGTGTTGGCACGGCCAGACCCGCAGGCCTTGTGGGAAAAGCGGTTAGGGGAGGGGGAGTGGGCGGCGGCCCAAGGGCGCTTTCTGCGCAGCGGAAAAGAAGGGAAGTGGATAGAGAATAACTTACCCAAGGAGTGGCAGATAAAGTTTGGGGAATTGCAGTTTTTAATACGACCAACTTCGTTTAAACACACTGGTCTTTTCCCCGAACAACTTTCAAATTGGGAATGGATCCAGGAGGTTATTTCACAGAGACTTTCTTCGCAAAAGGTCCTCGGGTCGGCTCCGCCTCAACCAGACCATTTTCCTCAAAAAGTCTCTGCTCCATCTATGTTAAATCTTTTTGGATATACTGGTGGCGCAACGCTTGCGGCAGCGCAGGCGGGGGCAGAGGTGACGCACATCGACGCGAGCAAGACCGCAGTTGCTTGGGCGCGGGAGAACGCAAAGCTAAGCGGATTGGATGACAAACCAATCCGCTGGATCGTGGAGGACGTGTTGGTGTATCTAAATCGCGAAATAAAACGGGGAAGCAAGTACGACGCAATAATTATGGACCCGCCGGCATTTGGCCACGGGCCCAAGGACGAGCTGTGGAAATTCGAGGAGCATTTTTTGGAACTTATGAAGCTCTGTCAACAGCTAGTATCCGACAAACCGCTGTTTGTTTTGATAAACGGATACGCGGCGGGATATTCGCCGCTTGCATTTGCATACAACCTCGAACCGTTTGTAAAAAAATTCGGTGGCCTGATCGAGTATGGCGACCTTACTATCGAGGAAGAGGGGAGCAGTCGGCTTTTACCATGCGGCATCTTTGCCCGCTGGAAAAAATAATTAGTTATTGAGGACGTCGATGAGCTGCGCCCGCTCGGTAGGAGCGAGAGTCTTGTCAAAATTTGCAGCTTTTGCTGAAAGGTCGCCATTGAGCAAGCTCGATATGCTGCCCTCGCCATGAAAAATCAGGCTGCGATTGATGTGCGCAACTGAAATGGCACGCAGGTCGCGATCTACAACCTCCTTAGCATCGGAGGCGACCGTGATGATCCCCATGAGGTTGCCGTCGCTGGCGCGCACCGAAGCGCCGCCGGAAGAACCGCCTTGCGAAATGGTGGTGCTGCCGATTGAAAATAGATCAACCGTTTTCGGCGGATCAAATGAGTACAATCTTTTGACTATCGTAAAGGTGCTTGAGACCTGCAAATTATTGAGCACGGTTCTGCCTTTTAAAAATGCCGAAGGATACGCCGCAAGCAGCATCGGGTCGTTGGATGCGGGTTCTTCAAGCGTGTAACCGATGGCAGGGAACACGGCCGGAAGCGACTCGCCGCCGTATGAGCGGTCGATGAGCAAAAAAGCGTAATCGTGCTCGCCCGTGCCCATAGCCTCACTTAAGGTGATTTGCGAAGCATTGTCACTGACCCAGGTGGGCGGGAGGTAGAGCAGCTCGGCATAGTAGGCATTGCGCGCGGGGGAGCCGGTACGCACGACGCAGTCCACCGCATTTTTTTTCGGGTAATCGCGCAGAAGGAAAAATTGTCCAACGTGTGCGTTGGTGAGGATGACGCCGCGAGTGTCGATAAACACGCCGCTGCCGCTTGCCGCGCGCACTGCGCCGCCGCTTAGGCACAAGATGTTTACCACAGTCGCGCGCGCGCGCCCGTTAACATCGAGGAGCGCTCCGGTTGCGGGAGGTGCAGGAGGCTTGGCCGCTTCGCTTATCAGCGCCGCTTCTTTTGTTGGTACTTCGGCGGCGGGGGATTCAGGATATGTTCCGGTGTTTTGTTCAAGCGGGGGAGTGATGCTGATCGGTGCTTGGGGTGGCGGCAAAAAAGAGGAAAGTGCCGACACTCCTGCGACCACAACGATCACGAGGGCTTTAATTGTCTGCAGAAAATATGAGAGTAGCGTATTAATAAAATCCATGTAAGTGTATTATACAAACCATCCGTCGCTTGGCAGCGGGCTCGGCCCGCCGAAGCCAAGCTGTGGCTTGGCGAAGGCGGGATTAGTTTAGTGGTAAAACGACAGTTTTCCAAACTGTAGTTGGGAGTTCG
>JBBTSH010000014.1:0-12554 GCA_038064795.1 Patescibacteria group bacterium
GACAGCGTCGTGGTCGAATAATGACTCTGTTGAGCAGATAATGCCGATATTTTCCTACACCGCTTAGATTGGAGAATAGAAAAAAGAAAGGAGCGTGAGGTCGGTCTCACGCTCCAAAGGGGATACTGTTACTTCGCAACAAACAGGTCGATCTTGACCATCTGGTCTGGTTTGTTAGCAGGGCACAGAAAGAACGTATCTCCTTCAATATGTCGCTGCAGAAGAACGTAGTGCATCCGAAGTGCATTCCGGATCACCTCGCTATCTGTATCAGCATCCGTAGCATCCTTAAGCCAGTCAAACGCCTCGGCAGATTTGGGCGAAAGGGTGATGCTGAATCTGCGCCGCCCCTTCACTGGGGACAGTCCTACCTGGCGCTTAGTGCTTGTCTTGCCCGATCGCAACGCACGCCCACGACGTCCGCGTGGTGCCACCCCAACCATGGCCGTGTTCTGGCTAGTTTCCATGTTCGATTTCCTTCACAGGGGTTAATTCAAAGAACGGTGTGGCAGCCCAGCTAGCTCCTATTTTGCTGGACAACCGCGATCTGGCATCAATATAGTATCCTATGGCATAAAAGTCTACCAGAGATGTTGACATATTACAATAAATTATGTAGTATGTATAAGGGTCGGGAAGGTAATGGGGGGTGTCTGAACGCGTTACACAAGGAGCGCGCGATGAATGAGAATCCCAGCAAGCCTCCGGAGCGATTGCCAAGCGAACCCGACCCGCCGGAGCTCACTGAGCAAAGGCAGACAAAAACAAAGAAAAACGTCAAATGGAGCCTCTCAGGTTTCTTCAATTTGAGGAAGCTTAAGGGCGGCTTTAAGGGGAAGCGCCAAGTCACGATTGAAAAGTTTTTTGATGACTGAGGCGTGCGAGAATGGTCACAGCAGTCGTCCGGTGACGACCAATCGCGGACCGGAAACAAGCTGATGACCGAACGGCGACACCGCAACTAAGAGCGAATACTTCAGTGACTGAAGCTCTGAGATAGTGTTCCGTAGGAACCATGGAGAACGCCTCTCCACGTTGACCGCTGCTGCGCTTATGGCTACCGCTGATAAAATAATTTCATTTCACCACTACGCCCGCCCACCCAACAAATTTTCAAACCTTGACAGCGTTGTGGTCGGATAGTGGCTCTATTGAGTCATAAAATTGCGATTTGGTTTCGAGTACTATTGCGGACATTCGCGAGCACCCTCAGTTCATTGCAGATTCAGTTGCGGATTGGTATAGTGAATATGTGCTTGTGGGGCGTCAGCCCTATTCGGCTAATTAGGTAAGCCGAAGGCAGGCACACCAAAAAACGCCACCGTAATGTGGTGTTTTTTGTTGCCTAATCCTCGTCTGGGTTGCCTTTCATCGTGCTGAACAGCTTGAGATCGCGATAGTGGTTCGTGGTCCACGCGGGCACGATGCTCCAGAAATGCATCGTTCCATTGTCACCGATCTTTCGGAGGATGACCTTGATTTTTCTGCCTTCGATAATGCCAATCAGCCCCCAATAGCGGACGGGTTTCGCCTTTTGCACCCTCTTTTTATGGGTCTTTACCTCGAACTGTTTTATGGTCTCCTCGAATTCTTGAAACGTTGTGGCGATTTTGACGAGCTTCACCGCCAGCGGCAGAAGTTTGAAACGCAGGATCTGCGATGACCTCTCACGCTCGGAGCGCGGCCCTTTGAACACGATGTGGTTAAATCCTTCGGCGGTAAAATGAACCTCTTCGTTGAACGCTGGCGAACACACACGACCGATGTGACTGTAGAAGTTCTGCGTGTCTGCCCGCAACTTTTCGTAGTTTGAAGTGTCTTCCATACAATATGAACGTTTGAAGTATACACCTTTCAGACAAACACCTGCTATTGAAACTGCCGAATGCCAAGACTAGGCCACCGTCGGAAGCCGTCGCGGGTGGAAACGCTCCTTCAGAATCTTGATATTGTTGAGGATGTGCATCCACTCCGCGTCATCGCGTTTGGTTCGAACGGAGTCGATAAACGCCCACAAAAGACACAAACGTCCCGCCTGCGCGGGACTTTGTGCTTTTATGGGCACAAATATATTTATTCAAAATGTGTTTGTTGCGTGCGGGCAGAGAGCGCGGATGCGAGCAGGGGATAGTTTTTAAGCGTCGCGTCTTTTTGCACGAGTGAGAGCGCTTCGATGCGCGCGGCTTCGACTAATTTTAAATTTTTAAGCGCCTCCATGCCAATGTCAGAGATGCCCCACTGTTTTCTACCTGCTAATTCGCCCGGGCCGCGCTGCAGCAGATCTTTCTCGGCAAGCTCAAACCCGTTTTTTGCCGTTATCAACGCTTTGAGTCTGGCAAGGGTCTGCTCGCCGCGCGTTTCGGGACACACAAAACAGTACGCTTGATGATTTGAGCGCACCACGCGGCCGCGCAACTGATGTAGCTGTGAGAGCCCAAACCGCTCCGCACCCTCGATAAAAATCATGGTGGCGTTCGGTACATTAACGCCCACCTCGACGACGCTTGTGGCCACCAAAATGTCGATCTCATGAGCCAAAAAACGCTGCATTGTCTCGTCTTTGTCTTTTGGTCGCATCTTGCTGTGCAAAATGGCTATTTCATATTCTGGAAACACTTCTTTTTTGAGGCGTTTCGCTTCTTCTTTGACCGATTTTGCCATGAGCGCGAACGCCTTGTCGGGATCTGGTTCATCTATACGCGGGCAAATGACATATGCCTGCCGACCGTCTTTCAATTGTTCGTGCATTTTTTTGTATGCAGCGCCTCTATTTTCTGGCTGTATCAATTCGGTAATTATTGTTTTGCGGCCGGGCGGCATTTCATCGAGCAAGGTCAAATCGAGATCGCCATAAATAGTGAGCGCCAAGGTGCGCGGGATGGGCGTTGCGGTCATGGAGAGCAAATGCGGGAGGTGTGCTTCCTTTCGCGCCAGTTTTTTGCGCTGGTTTGTGCCGAAGCGGTGCTGTTCGTCGATGATCACTAGCGCCAGGTGTTTGAATTGCACCGCTTTTTCAATGAGCGCATGCGTACCGATAAGAACGGGGATTTCGCCTCCGGCAACCCATTTTAAAAGCTGTGCGCGTGAGATGGGGGTTATTTTGTCACGCGAAACTTTAGAGGGGAACTTGTAACATCCCGAGCCGGTGATAAGGCCTATATTGATAGGGAAGTATTCGAAAAATTTTATAAACGATTCGAAATGCTGCTTGGCCAAAATTTCGGTGGGCGCCATGTACGCAACCTGCAGCGTGCCGAAAGACTGATTTTCAGGTCGCGTGCGCACGGCGGCATAGGCCGCCGTGGCCGCGACGGCGGTTTTGCCGCTCCCAACATCGCCCTCAAGCAGGCGTGACATCGGGTGGCCGGAGCGCATATCTTCTAAAATATGTTCGATGGCGTTTTGTTGTGCGGCGGTGGCGTCAAAAGGAAAGGACGACACAAACTCGCCGATTTCTTTCTCCGGCGCGTCAACGGCAAAACTTTTTTCCCGCAGCTGCAAGAGCCGCTCTTTTTGACGCTCAAGCTGGATGAAAAAAACTTCTTCAAACGCAAACCGTTTGCGCGCGGCCTCAGCCTGCCGCAGTTCCTTGGGTGTATGGATCCACACCAACGCGGTTCGAAGCGTCGGGAGATTATATTTTTTTAAAAGCTCGGTGGGAATGGGGTCTTCTATCTCGCTCAGCACTCCCGCGTCAAACAGTTTCTTGAGTACGCTGCGAAACCATAATGACGTTACCCCCCGGCTTTCGGGGTAAACAGAAAAAAGATCCGGCGAAGGCGAAGCAGAAGTCTTTGCGGAGGGAGTAGGGCTCCCGTTCATCTCTCCCGGAGCAGAGAGCTTCTGCGAAGCCTGAAAGAGTCCAGCTTCAGTAGCAGATATTTTTTGTAGCTGGGGATTTGCGAGATATAGTTTGTTGTCTTTCCCCGAAACTTTGCCGACCGCCTTGACCAGCGTGCCCTCCGCATACATCTTGGCGATGTAGGGCTGGTTGAACCACATGCATTTGATGCGGCCCGAGGCGTCGCGGATGTATCCTTCGGAGATTGGAATTTTACGCTTCCAGCTTTTTTTCGTCTCAAGTTTTTCGAGGGTGCCGATGACGGTGGCGTCCTGCCCGGCGACAAGCCCGCCCACGGTCGACTCTTCGCCGCCCTGCTCGTAGCGAGAGGGGAAGTGATACAGGAGGTCGCGCAGGGTATGCACCCCAAGCTTTTGAAGTGCGCGTTTTTGCGTGTCTATAAGCCGGAAATGCTCCGTCGTTTGGTCGCCAAGCCGCATGAAAGGCATTATACTCTCACTCATGGCAAAGAAAGACTTCTCAAAAAAGGCGCTTGCGCTGCATAAAAAGCTCGGGGGGAAGATTACCGTTAGTTCAACCGTGCAGGTGCGGAATAGGAGTACCCTCTCTCTTGTATATACGCCCGGCGTCGCGGCCGTTTCTTCGCTCATCGCCCGTTCGAAGCGCAAAGCCCAAGCAGCAGTAGCTCGCGACTATACGATAAAGGGCAAGACGGTCGCGGTTATATCCGACGGCTCGGCGGTCTTGGGGCTTGGCAACATCGGCCCCTATGGCGCGCTGCCGGTGATGGAAGGGAAGTGTGCGCTATTTAAAACATTTGCAAACGTCGAGGCGTTTCCCATCGTCCTTAACACGCAAGATCCGGACGAAATCATTGAGACGATCGTGCGCATCGCGCCGGTATTTGGCGGGATTAATTTAGAGGATATCGCCGCGCCAAAGTGTTTTTATATAGAAGAAGAGCTCAAAAGGCGCCTTGATATACCTGTCATGCACGACGACCAGCACGGGACCGCGATCGTGGTACTCGCGGCACTCATTAACGCCATGAAGGTCGTAGGAAAAAATATAAATCAAAAAAACAAGCGCATCGTGGTAAGCGGCGTCGGTGCGGCAGGCGTTGCGGTGATGCGCCTCATTAAGCAATTTGCGCCCAAGGCCGCTATCGTTGCGGTAGACAGCGTCGGCATCGTCGGGCGCGGCAGGAAGGATCTCAACAGCACCAAAAAGAAACTCATTACGGAAAAAATCATCGTCGCGAATGAGGGAGGCGATTTGGCCAAGGCGCTGATTGATGCGGATGTGTGTATCGGCGTCTCTAAGCCGGGGGTGCTTACGGCGGAGATGATTCGTGAAATGGCGCAACATCCGGTGATTTTCGCGATGGCGAACCCAACGCCGGAGATTATGCCCGACGAGGCGAAAAAAGCCGGCGCAGCCGTCGTGGGTACCGGGCGCTCGGACTTTCCTAACCAAATCAACAATTCTCTGGCGTTTCCCGGCATTTTCCGCGGTGCGCTCGACAACCGGGTCACAAAAATTACCGACGCAATGAAAATTAAAGCAGCCAAAAATCTCGCCGCGCTCGTTGCATATCCAACTGCGGACAAAATCGTTCCCGGACCCTTTGAAAAAGGAGTAGCGCAAGCGATTGCAAGCGCTATACGGTAGAATTGAGTACGGATGAAAGGGCGCGCCTTCTCATCCGTCTTAACTTATGGATAGCACTAAGGCATTTGCCAAGGCATTTGAAGAGTACAGCGACGAGCTATTTCGTCATTGTGTGTTGCGCATCGGCGACCGAGAGCGGGCGCTGGAGCTCACCCAGGAGGCATTTTTGCGTACGTGGGAGTATGCGCAAAAACAGGAAGTACGTGAATTCAGGCCTTTTTTGTATCGCACGCTTCGGCACCTCATTATCGATGAGTATCGCAAACACAAGACCGTTTCGCTTGAGCGTATGGCTGAAGAAAATGAAAGTAACGATGTCGAAGCGCTGCTTCCCGCCGAAGAGAGTAACACGCTTGAGGCGGCGATGGGGAGGTATGATGCTAAGCAGGCATTCGAGCTTTTAAAAAAACTGCCGGACACGTACCGCGAGATACTACTGTTCCGGTACGTAGACGGACTCTCTCCCCGGGAGATTGCCGAGTATATACGTGAGAGCGAGAATGTGGTATCAGTGCGCATCCACCGTGCGTTGAAGAAATTACGGGCGCTGCTTGAAGGACCACCCTTCGACAAAGCCTCAGGTCATCCGACTCAGAGAGTCTCAGACTCGAAGAGGTAAATTAAGAAATTTATGAACAACTTTTTTGAACAATTTAAACAATCTGCCGGAGAAATCCGCTTGAGCAAAGCGGAGAAGGCTCGTATGCGTGAAAGTCTCTATGCTGCGATGGGCACACAAAAAACTGCAAGTCCGTATTTCTCTTTCTTTCCTATCTCTGCACTGCTTTCTGTGCGTAGTCTTGTTCCATTGGTAGTAGTATGTGTTGTTCTCGTCAGCTCTGGTACGGCGTATGCGGCCGCAGGATCTCTGCCGGGAGATCTGTTGTATCCGGTCAAAGTCTCGGTCAATGAGCGTGTTGAGGTGGCGCTCGCAACGACGCAGGCGCAAAAGATGGGGGCCGAAGTGCGGCTTGCCAAACGACGTGTGGCTGAAGCGCAGGCGCTCGAAGCCAAAGGTACGCTCGATGCCGCAACCACCGAGAAACTAGAAAAAGCGTTTGATAGACACGCTTCGAATGCGCTCTCGCTCTCCGCAGTTCCCGCAGAGACGCCGCAGCCCACTATTGCCGAGGATGAAGTGGTGTCGCTTAAGAGTGCGGTCAGCGTAGTTAACTCTGCAACAACGTCTGAAGCGACGAACGCTACCGCAACTGCAATTCAACCCGACGCGGATGATGATGTACGCGAATCGCTCCAAGAACAAAAAGAAGTACTGAGGGCATTGAAGCTCCGGATTGAGAGCCGCGGGCGGGGGGAAGTGCGCGGCGCGAGTACGGAAAATCGCGGGCGCGGAACCAGCGGAGGTAAAAATAAAAACGACTAACGCGCCCTACCCATAGAGCAGCGCGCCCACACAGACGGCCGTGTTGAGTACAAGCCACGAGGTGTACGTGATGATAAGCGGAGTCTCTTTGTGCACAAATCCATAGAGCATCCAGGGGAGATCTATGACTGCGTATGCACCCCACGAAAGCGCCGAAACTCCTGCGGCGTTATGGTCGATAAAAATGTTCGAAAGTTGCGGGAGCGTCATGACCATCCCCACGATACCCGCGAGTATTACCACTTGGTCAAGAAGCCGGATTAAAAATTTCTTAGAAGGGTACGGCTCAAGATAGTTTGCCGCCCGCTTCCGGATGTGAAGGTGCAAAAATCTCACCTCCGTAGTATACCGTGTGCCTCTGTGGTCGATGGTATAGTGAAAATGCAACTCACGCACAAAATGACCCCCGTTAACAGCGGGGGTCAGTGTCTTTGCTTGCCATGTCGTGGAGCGTTGCCAACCCAGCGAAGAGCGAAATCTGCTGGATAGGACTGTCGAGATTGTGCTCGACCAAACGATGTCCGTGTCCTTCTTGGACACTCCACCAACTATCGGTGGAGATATCACACGCATTTCCGATGGTGTTGAGGAAGAAAGCCCCGTTCCTATCCATACGAGCGTTGAAGAATCGGATAGAAAACATTCTCTCTCCTTTGCAGAAAGTGGTGGCGAACTCCTCTAACTCCCTTTGAGCAGTGTGGGCACTAAACAGGTTGTAGACCTGTCGCATGGCTTCCTCAACCTTGCGCAAGCCTCGCTTCTGTTCATAACGTTTTTCCACCCACCGACGCAACACAGGCGCAGTGAGACCGCCCATTGGAGCCCCGTGGAACCCGTCTGCGTCTGCATTGTAACTGGCACGGATTTCCATCAACTGCACTCGCTTAGGGTCGCCTCCTGCCCGAACATCAATCACGGAGATGCCGAGAGCATTGAGAAGCAAGATGTAGTTAAGCGCGTAGAATAGTGCCCCACACCGCGGGTCAAGTTTCATCGCCAAGCGGTAGTAACCTTCGAACTCCCCTTCGCACACCATTACTCTTTCAAGCCCAAACCCGCGAGTCACGTCGGACTCAAAAAATAGAAGTCCATAGGGCTCGTAGCTTTCGATAAAGCGTGGATGTTCGAGCACCTGCTTGAGCGGGGCAGCGGACTCTTTGCGAATGTTGAAGATGATTGCGGGCAGTTCGCCGTCTGTGGCGGGACGATACGATAACCCATACCAGCGTGGAACATCCTCCCAGTTCACCTGAGGAGGAATATCTCTTTCAAAGTCCATGGCTTCCTCCTGTTGACCGAATCCGCAAGCACTATACCTAAAAGAGTAGGACAGGGAAAGTGGTAAAATTAATTACACGCTTCTGGCAAAATATATTCGCAAGAGCCCGTTATTTTGCGGAGGCGTTACCCTGATTTCCGAACCATTGAGCATGCACCCGAGCGTCGTATTAAGTATGGAACGATTAAAGAAAATGATTATTTAATTCTCGTGTATATATTCTCCGAAGTGTAAGCCTCGAATAGAGCATCTATCGTTGTCAATGTATTTCCATCCTCTGAAAAACTAATAATTGAATAAAGGACTAGACTTCCATAGTCTTCCTTGAGTAAGACTGCATCAGATGGCAAATAATACTGAGATGAACCGGGGAATCGTTCGTGCATCTCACGATTTTCTTTGTTCGCATCAGTAACAATAAACCATTTGCCTGTCGATTGAGCTGAGGATGAGGTAACAAATTCTTTTTTAAGTGAATCGTAAACCTGCACAACTCCATTGTGTTTAGCAATAAGAACACCATTATTTCTGTATTCGGAGGTATAGACATTTTCAGTATCACTATCTTTATCCTGCCATACTCCAATAATAAAATTTTTATCGACACCGAACGTATTAATTGATTTAACAATACGATCAAGTATCAATTCAGCTTGTGCAACATTTCTGTATGGTTTATCGGGCCCAAACCACGCAAAAGTATCAAATGATCGATCTACTGCGATGTATTTCACCACACCAGCTTCGTCACTGTAGTAGGAACGTAAAACTGTTTTATTAATTTCCAAGCCTGTATTAGTTATTATTTTTGACTCTTGAGATTTGGTGAATAGTTCGGACTCTTCAGTGTCGGCTGGTACTGAAATAGCTATTAGAGAATCCCCTTGCCATACACCGTCGTCATCGCAGGTGGCTTGATAATTTTCTTGCCCAAGAATAGTTTTTGCCGTTTTACATTGCCACGTTGGAGGGTGGGAAAAGGAGATTCCAAAATTACTATCGGAATATAGTACCCACTCATCTTCGGACATAGGTGGCGTGATGTTAGCTGATTTCTGAGGAGTGTAATACCAATAAGCTCCGGTTGCGCTTGCACCCAGCACAAGCAGAGCTAAAGAAACAAACAAAAGCGATTTCTTCGACGCGGCTTTGGAAACAGTGGGTAGTGGCGTCGGTGCAGGATTAGGATTTGGACCCGGCGTGTTAGGAGTAGGAGCTGAAGTATCCATGCAAAAAGCATAGCACGCGTTTTTTGAGCTTGAGCAAAGTTCGAATCCTACTGCCCTGTGTTCTGAAAACCTTTAATTTGCTTGGTCAAAAATGATGCGGAGGCGGAAGGATTCGAACCTTCGGGCCAGTTTCCCGGCCAACACATTAGCAGTGTGTTGCTTTAGACCGCTCAGCCACGCCTCCATTTTTTTCACAGCCAAGAGATTTTTACTCTCTTAGGCCGATGCCCCCGTGAGCCGTTACCTTACCATTTTCAAGGGTATTTGACAAAAATAGGAGGATGGTATATACTGCGAATATACCTAATCTCATTGGTTTTTCCTCTTAGGGTCACCTACCAGGGGAGCTCCGGCTCCATTGAAAATCAGGGATAAGCCTTGGTTTTTATTTGTAATTGGCTCCTGGGGTAGTAGAAAAAAATGTATCAAAAAAGGTTCAATTCTAGCTCGCGCGGAAAGTTTTCCCGCCCGGGGTTTCATAAACGTCCGTTCGGACACGGATCTTCACCTGCTTTTGCAAGCAGGGGCAACGTTGGTAAGCGCGGGGCGCAAGGCTCGTATATCAATCCTGCCAAGTTTATAAATAAAAACGCACAAGACGAGGTCGCGGTCGCCTATACGCCGCAGTACCGTTTTGCGGATTTTCCCATTACGCCGGCGCTCAAAAATAATATTATTGCCAAAAACTACGATACGCCGACCCCGATTCAAGACAAGGCTATCCCGCACGTCCTCCAAGGCAAAGACGTGGTAGGCATTGCCAACACCGGCACCGGCAAAACGGCGGCGTTTCTTATCCCGCTTATCAACAAAGTGCTTGGCGATGCCAAAGAGCAGGTGCTCATCATCGTGCCAACCCGCGAGTTGGCGATCCAAATCGATGCCGAACTTAAAGGTTTTACCCGCGGTATGCGCCTCTTTTCGGTATGCGTGGTCGGCGGTGCCTCGATCGGCCCGCAACTCTCCGCACTGCGCCACAAAAATAATTTCGTCATCGGTACGCCCGGGCGTCTTAAAGATTTGATAGAGCGCGGCTCGATTAGACTGAATGAATATCAGACGGTCGTGCTTGACGAGGCAGACCGCATGCTAGACATGGGCTTTATCAACGACATGCGCTATGTGATGAAGGGGATGCCGCAGGCGCGCCACACGCTTTTTTTCTCGGCGACGCTCTCGCGCGAGATCGAAGGGCTCATCAAAGAGTTTTTGCGCGATCCGGTGCACGTGTCGGTTAAAACCGGCGACACGGCAAAAAATGTAGAGCAGGATGTGGTGAAGATCATCCCCGGCACGCAAAAAGTTGACGTGCTGCACGAACTCTTGATACAAAAAGAGTTCAACAAGGTGCTCATCTTCGGCCGCACCAAGCACGGCGTGGAAAAACTTTCCAAACTGCTCGCATCGCGCGGGTTTGCAGCCGAGTCAATCCACGGCAACAAGTCGCACTCGCAGCGCCAGAGGGCCCTCGCGAAGTTTAAAGACAACCACGCGCAAGTGTTGGTGGCGACCGACGTCGCCGCGCGCGGCCTCGACATCGCCAACGTGAGCCACGTCATCAACTACGACCTTCCCATGACCTACGACGACTACGTGCATCGCATCGGCCGCACGGGGCGCGGCGACAAACGAGGCAAGGCGCTGACCTTCATCGAATAATATGCAACACAAAGCAACCAAAACATTCCAAAAAAACGGCAAATGGATTGAAAAGGTCACGGTGACCCAGGTTCTTCAGTGCGCATGCGGCAACAAGTACCTCAAAACGCGCGCCGTGCAGCCAAGCTGCCTGCGCTGTATGCGTATTACAAAAGCGAAATAGCCTACGTAGGTCTTTGCAAGATGAAGTTTTTGCTCTATAAATGTAAAAGCTTCGGAAAAAAGGAGGTGTAACGTGAGGATAGTGGCAGTCATGTTTTTGTGGTTAGGCGTGTCGTATGCGCAGATGCCGCAAGATGAACAAATTCGACGGGGATTTGTCTCAGGCAGGATTGAAGCATGCTCGCTTCTCAAGACACATAGCGGTGAACTATGGCTTGTCATTGGGGTGCATGCGATAGAGGGATGGGCGTTAGTAAGAAAATCGTCCTCCGCCCACTTGCAGCTGCACTTTAATGAATCTAAAGACTTCGAGGAAGTCGCTGAAGTAGTTCGCTACGGAAGTGGAGACGAACCATGGTACTGCGTCAACTGAGACCCCCAAGAAATTGGGGGTTTTTCTTATCCCCATTCGATTTAAATCAGCCGTAAGGCACTCGCTATACTGAGATGAGGGTACAATCTGGCCAGGTTGTCTCTTACCGTACTAAACGTGAACTCCCGAACTCACAGTAAGGCTCGTCTATTTTTGTTGTTTCTTGTTGTCTGTTTGCCGGCGCTTGCATTTGCCGTTACGGTGACGCACACGAGCGAGACTGATTTTTTGCAAGGTACGTTCGACGGCACGACAACGAACGGCTCGGGCGGCGTTATTATCGACAGTATTGATAAGTATGTGGCATGGCTCAACGATGATACTGAAGTTTCGAGTACGGAAAATAATTCAGAAGGAGCGCCACGAGTACTCGCGGACGGATCAGGCGGCGTGTTTATTGTTTGGGAAGATGACCGGAATGGCGGTGCAAACACGGACTTATACGCACAACGGCTCAATGGAAGCGGCATTGAACAATGGGCCGCTAATGGTGTAGCCATAGGAGCCGCCAGTCTCGACCAAGTAAACTCGGATGTTGTTTCAGACGGCTCAAGCGGAGCTATCGTTGTATATGAAGACAGACGCAACGGTAGTGCCGTAGATATTTATGCACAACGCATTGACACGAGCGGTGCCGTGCAGTGGGCAGCTAACGGCGTTCAGGTCTCGTCGTCGACCCCTTCGGGAACACAAACAAACCCGAAAGCCATGCCCGATGGATCCGGGGGCGCGTTCATTGCATGGCCGGACACGAGAAATGATGCAAGCGGCGATCTTTTTATACAACGTATCAACAGCTCCGGCGTACGGCAGTGGGGCAATGATGATGTTGGTGTTTCCACCTCAACCGGAGGGCAGGGGAGCGCATCTGGTTTGGAGTTGGCGTCCGACGGCTCGGGTGGCGTCATCGTCGTATGGATAGACTCGCGTGCTGTGAGTTACGGCGAATACTATGGGCAACGGTACAATTCAAGCGGCTCGCCCCAATGGACGCT
>JBBTSH010000015.1:0-20985 GCA_038064795.1 Patescibacteria group bacterium
TCCGGCGCATCATTTGGAGCTGGTACTTACACACTCTCTGAAAGTGCGGCTCCAACCGGTTATACCAACGGCACTTCATACAGTTGTGTAAAGAATCAGGGAGGTGCAGTTGATGGCAATAGCATTACACTTGCGCTGGGCGACACGGCAGTCTGCTCGATTACAAACACTGACATTGCCCCCCAATTAACCGTAATCAAACATGTCATCAATGACAGTGGCGGCACCGCTGTGGCCGGAGGCTTTACAATGAACGTCACGGCAACGCAGCCTTCTGACGACTCGTTCCCCGGCGTAGAATCTCCGGGCACCACGATTACTCTTGATGCGGGAGCATATTCTGTCGCTGAAACTGGCCCGGCTGGTTATACCGAATCCGATTCTGCCGATTGCTCCGGCACAATTGCAGTAGGTGAGAGCAAGACCTGCACGATTACAAATGATGACCAGCAGGCATACCTCATCGTCGACAAGACGGTCATCAATGACAACGGCGGCAATGCAGTTGCAGATCAGTTCCTACTTACCGTTGACAGCGGTGTTGCGCTCGATGGCGTTGCAGTCCCAGTCAACCCAGGAGTTCACACTACAGGCGAGACACTTTCTCCCGGTTACACGCAAGGCGCATGGGGTGGTGACTGCAATACGAACGCCTCTGTTACCGTCGCGCTCGGCGAGACCAAGACGTGTACCATCACTAACAACGATATCGCTCCGAAGCTCCACCTCCGCAAAGTTGTCGTGAATGACAACGGTGGTACCGCTACTGCTGCTGACTTTACTCTGACAGCAGACGGCACAGGCTCAAACGATCTCTCGGGCACCAGTCCTGTAGACTCAGGCGCAGGGCTACTTGCCGATACTTGGGCTTTGTCGGAGTCCGGCGCCCCCAGCTACACGGCATCCGCTTGGGTCTGTGTGGGAGGTAAACAAACTGGCTCGAGTATCAAGGTAGATGTTGGCGGTGAAGCAACCTGCACCATCACGAACGACGACATCCAGCCAAAACTTACGCTCACAAAAACCGTAGTTAATGATGATGGCGGTAATGCAAGCGTGAGTAACTTCCCATTGTTTGTAAATGCAACAGGTGTTGTCAGTGGTATTCAGAACGGATTCAACGCTGGTAGTTATACGGCATCTGAGACGAATCTTGCAGGATATGCTCCAGGTAGCTGGGGTGGTGATTGTGCGACAAACGGCACAGTTACCCTTAATGTCGGGGATGTTAAAGCCTGCACCATCACGAACGATGATATTGCGCCTAAACTCACACTTATCAAGACTGTTGTTAACGACAACGGTGGAAGTGCTCTCCCCGACAATTTTCTCCTCACGATAGGAGGAAACCCAGCAACCTCGGGCACCGAGTACACGCTTGATGCCAACACACCGTACGCACTCAACGAGACCCAACTTTCTGGTTACACTTTCACGTCTATTGCGGGTGATACTAAGTGCCCGGTAGTTCTCGGCGGCACCGTTACCTTGGATGAAGGTGACGATATCACCTGCACCATCACCAATGACGACCAGCAGGCATATATCACGGTCACCAAGGTCATTGTCAACGATAATGGTGGGCCGGTTACTAATCCTGATGACTTCGACCTTACCCTGGAAGGTGCTCCTGTTTCCTCGGGAGTTCAGGTTCCAGTAAATCCTGGTACTTATACTGCAGGAGAGACTCTTTTGCCCGGTTATATTTTTGAAGGATTTTCTGGGGACTGTGATGCAAATGGAGACACAACTGTTGCTCTTGGCGAAAATAAGACCTGTACACTCACCAACAACGACACCCCTGGGCACTTCACTGGCGGAGGCAGCATCTTTGTGCAGGCACTGAAGACAAATTCCAAGAAGCCGGATAATGGACGTGTGACACATGGCTTCACTCTGCATTGTGACGCAACGAGGTTACCAAATAGACTTGAAGTTAACTGGGCAGGCGTGATCGGAAGTAAGGGCAAAGCATCCGAAAATAACTTCCATCTGACACAACTTACTTTTGCGGAATGTTCAGATGATCCAGCCATAGATCCAGAACAACCGAAAGCAGAGATAGACACCATACATGGCAAGGGCATAGGGACATTCAACAATGTGCCTGGCGCGACAATCGACTTCATCTTCAATGACGATGGTGAGCCAGGAAAGAATGATACTGCATGGATGATAATCAAAAATGTTGGTGGCACTGAAGTGCTAAACACGCTCGTTCCTCTCAAATTAGAAGTCGGTAACCAGCAGGCCCACCAAGACGACTAACTCTATTATTAGGTTTGTTAACGGGCGATTATCCGTGTAGAAAAAACTATGAAAAAACAACTTCTGGTTTCTGTAGCCGTCTCTTCAGCACTCTTGTTTTTACCGGTATTCGCTTCGGCAGATACTTTAGGGATTAACTTTGAACCGTCTCTCTACACGGTAGGCAACATCAATGGCCAGGATGGGTGGAGCAGCCTGGGTGCTGCAGGAAGCGGTTGTGCCGTGTACGACCATGCCGTGTCGGGGAGTTTTGGCACGACAGGATTCGGTGCGCAAAGCCTACGTATATCCAATGCGGTGGTAAGCGGTTGCTTCAGCGACCAGACCTTCTCCAAGTCGCTGATAAACGAAGCAGGAGAGACTGCAGCAATTAACTCCGGCTTCTCGGGAGGCACTCGTCAGACTCATTTTGAGTCACAATTTGATTTGGCGTCAGCTGTTCCTGGCGCTGAACAACCGGGATTGTATATGTCGGTTTCTCCAGACCGTGGCGATGGCGCCCGCATGAGCTATTTGCGTTTTGAGGACCAATCAGACGGCATCCACGTGTTCTTTGATGATTACACCGCCAGTGGATTCAACGAGACCGACATAGCAACGCTCGACAGGAGTGTTCCGCACTCAATTAAGTTCGTGATGGACTTTGTCGACGGTTCCACGAATGACATAGTAAAAATCTACATTGATAATGTTCTCAAAATTACAGGTACTAGCTGGGAGAGATATTTTGAGGATAATCAGCCCACCATTGCTCCGCCAACAGTAGACTCGCTTCTGTTCCGCACGGGTGGGGGCGCTGGTAATGAAGCAATAGGCACTCTTGGTAAAGGATTCCTCATCGATAATCTCTCGCTGGCTTCTGGTTTTCCTGATATTGACGCAGACGGAGTTGCGGATGGAGATGATTTGTGTCCTGCGACTGGGGCCGACGAAGCGTGGGAAGTTTCTTGGGGTCAGAATAGGTGGCAGGTGCAATCTACTTCTTCTAACGGATTAACTTGGTTTCAGAACAAAGTTGGAAAGAAAGGAGCGACTACTCCGACAGCCGGACAATCCATTGCTTACACCTATGGCTGCAATGGCCATCAAATACTCAAGATGCTCAAGGATGAATTAGGAGACGTCATGGGGGGTCACTGGAAATATGGTATCAGCTCAGGTGTGCTTGAAGAATTCCACAACGATTTGAACGATGGGATTTTAGACGGCCAGTATCTCGTAGATACCGTGACAGTTCCTGCAAACGATGAAGATGGGGTGTCTTCGCTCGTTACACTTTTGTCCGGTCACGACTATCTACTTAAAGCATCGGGCACAGCCGATGCTTGTGTGAGCGGTTGTGGCTACTCGATTATATTCGACCCCGAATACTCATCAAGCAACGGGGGAGGATGGGTAGATGGAGTTGATGTGCCCTACGTTGGGTCTGGCCCCAACTTGCTCGATCTTATGGTGGATGGGGGATTCGTCAATTGGGGTGCCTACAACGCCTCGCACACGTATTCGTACGGAATGACAGGCGTCGACGCACCAGTGGTGCTTAAGGTAAATGACCTGTACTACCTAAACAATACCGGGAGCTTGACGGTCAACATTTTCGCGCAAATCTGAACCTCCACCCAAGATCCGACCTTGCGGAGAAAAACCCCGTCCTCTGACAAGCCAAGGAGGGGGGGTGTTTGTGTTGTAATAAAAAAGGCCTCAAACCGTCTGCTATACTTAGTGTGTCAATTAGTAGTAGTTGCGAACATATGAGTTTATACAAAATTATAGTAATGGTCCTTGCCGTTGTAAGCCTAGCGGTCTCGCCCTTGGCGTTTGCTAAAGATGGCGTAGACAGCCGCGGTTCTGGCTCGCAGGCATCGTCGAGTCAAAATGTGAGCGATCAAGATCAAGATGATGACGAAGACGTGAACGATGATGAAGATATAGATGATGATGCAGACGAGGATGTGGATGACGACAGCGCCACATCAAGCCGCAACCGCGGCCCGGGCAAAAATGCCTCCTCGACCGAGGATCGCGAAGATAATGAAGGACGCGGCAAGGGCGAAGAGCATCGCAGCGAAGTGGCAAACTTTGTGCACGACCTCTTAGAGCTCGCAGGGCGCGATGGCGGCATCGGGGATGAAGTGCGCGAGGTTGCCCGCGCGCAAGCATCAACAAGCGACGAAGCGGCCGATGACATCGACAACCTCGAGAATGAGAACTTCTTTAAAAAGCTCTTCTTAGGGCCTGACTTTAAGAGTCTCGGCCGCTTGAGGAGTGCGCTCGTGGCAACCGAGAATCACATTGACCGGCTTGAACGGGCTAAAGAACGCGCAAGCACCACCACGGTAGCGCTTCTCGACGAGCAGATTACTGCACTCGAGGATATCGCGAGCTCGACCGAGAGCTTCCTCAAAGAACATGAGAGTACGTTTAGTTTCTTGGGATGGTTCGTAAAATTCTTCAGCGAATAATCTGACTCCAAGGGTACCCCTTGGAGTGATTGTCAAAACCCCCCGCCTTAAGGCGGGGGGTTTGCTGTGGATAGGCCAAGGAGGCCACAAAAATGCGTGCTAGGCTAGAGGTATTAGCAAATTATACAATTAATCGCTCATTTTTCATGCAAAAAGTTTTACGCAGCATGCAGAAGCACAAGCACGGCAGGACAATACTTTATTCGATTGGAGCGCTTGGACTCATCGGCATATTTATTGCGCCGTCACTCATCGCTACGGCGGCAGGCGCCTTTGACCAATACGGCTACAACAGGACCGCGCGGATATTCAACGGTACCGGCGGCAGCTGGTGCGAAGCGCGCGGAGCGCCGATAACCTGCATGGGAAGCTACTCATCGGACAAATTGGTGATGAAGTGGACAGCCGACTGGGATCGCGGCAATGCCGACGGTTGGGCCAACCCGCCTTACAACAAAGCGTGGATAGATAATGAGTGGAATGGCAAGCAAAGCGGTTCGGGTGCGGTCTGGCACTACAAAATTAAATGGGTGGGGGATTGCGGCTCCGATTATACCCCGCTACCGGATGGCGGATACTGCATCTGGGGGCAGTTTGAAACGGTGATGGATCAAGGACAAGATCCTAGCGTCGGCCCTGGACACATTTGGTTGGCCAAGGCAAGACCCAACGGATACGGCAACTAAGTACGCACCAAACGAAACAAAAAAATCCCCCGAGAGCGGGGATTTTTTTTGTGTGGGCCTAATGCGGATGCGTGGTAGCGAGCACTTTTTCGATAAACTCGGCGGTCTCTTTGGGGCCGAAAACCGCGTGTGTGCGCACACCTGTCTCGATAACAACCGAGTCGTTGCCGCCCTCGTCCAGGGCATCGCCGACATAAATCATCTCGGCAATGGTAATACCGCTAAGCTCCGCGAGGCGGGTGATGCCATAGGCCTTGGTGATGCCCTTGCGGGTGATGTCGATAGTGTTGGCAGCGTTTACGCCGATTGATACGTCGGGCAGTCGCTTGAGTAGAGCCTCGCGTATTGGAAGACGCTTTTTTCGGTCAGGATCCCACACTTTTTTTATTTCGATAGGAGCCTGCTGTCCCAATGCCGACCATGCAATTTGCGTACCCCGGTCTTCTATTTGCTCGCCATAGAGTTTTTCGGGTTGCACGAATTTGACCTCACGCAAAGACTCATTGAGAGCGTCGAGTATCCTCTTTTTTTCCTCAGGTCCAAACGCATGCTCATACTCAGGGTGCCACGCGCCGTTGCGGTGCACATAGCAGGCCGCCGCGTTGGTCGGGAAGAGGTAGAGGTTTGTAAGGTTAGCGTCGTCGGGCATAGACACAAGAAACTGATTTTCAAACTGATGAAAAGCGGCGCCCGACATCACCGCAACCGGCATTTTTTTGAGAAGGTCGGCCAGCAGCTCGCCCATCTGCACTGTCATGCGGGTTTTACTTTCGGCTAACGTGCCGTCAAGGTCGAACGCGCAAAGTTTTGGCTTAAAATCCATACGCTACTTCAAATTGTCGGGCAGGAGGAGCTTGAGGAGTTTTTTGAGCGATACTTTGGCGACCGCAAGCACCGTGTCGGCGCCGCCGTAATAGATGAAGATTGTGTCGCCGCGGCGCACCGCGCCGCAGCTAAAGATGACATTGCGCACCAACCCGACGCGCTCGTACTCTTCGACCGGCTCAAGAATGGTATCAACCGTGCGCGAGATGACCACGGTGGGGCTTGCGAGGTCTAACAGTACGGCACCCAGGCGATAGGTGTTTGAGACAGAGACCCCGTGGTAAATAAGGAGCCAGCCCTTGTCGGTTTTTATCGGCGGCCCGGCGATGCCGATTTTTTTACTGTCCCACATTCCGGCGCGCTGCCCCATGATCTCGATGCAGCGGCTGACGCGCACTTTGGTAAAATCGAGCGAGTCGATGTAGTCGGCGCAGAGCTTCGGGTCGATGCGATGCATAAGCATGTATTGCCCGCCGACTTTTTCGGGCAACAGGCAGGTGTCTTTGTCGTTGACCGGGTCGGGAGTAATGAGTTGGGGTTTCTGCCATTTGTCGAACCGGCGCGCGACGAAGTCTTTGACGCTGATAGACGAGAGCGCCGCACGCCACGGATTGACGCCGTCGTAGGCGGTGTAGGCAAGGTAGATAGTGTTGCCGAAGCGCGTGAGGCGCGGATCCTCGCAGCCGGAGCTGGCACCGCCTTTCTTTTTTTCGAAGTCTTCGCGCGGTATGTAGGCGGGGGTGGGGTGCCGGTAGGTGATTTTGACGCCGTTTTTAGTGGTTGCATACCCCAAAACCGACGTGTTGTCGTCGCTTAACGCCCGGTAGAGGATGTGTATGGTGCCGTCTATGTCGATGGCTGCGGGGTTGAATACCGCCTTCTTTTCCCACGGATGTTCTTCGACGGGCTTCAAGATCGGATTTTCTTTGGCACGCGCAACGAGCTCTGTCCGCCGCTCGGGCAACATGGCATTTAGGAGGTCGGACACATTAAGCGATGCCTTGGCGCACACCGTGTCTGAGGCGCCGTAGTAGAGGTCGAGCCTCCCGTTTTTTTGCAGCAGCGCACCAGTCGGAAACACGACATCCGGAGTCATACCGTAGCGCTCATAAATCTCCTCGGGCACCATGATAGGGCCTTTGGTTTTGCCGACCATGTGGTGAGGGTCTTTTAGGTCGAGCAGAATCGCTTCGATACCGAACACGCGTTCTCCTCCGCCAAAGTAATTTTGGATGTAGGAGTAAAACAAGAGCCAGCCTTCTTTTGTTTTCACCGGTGCTGAACCGACTTCGATGTGGTCGCGGTCGGTGCGCAGGGGATTGAGCGTATGCTCGGCTAGTTCGGCGTGCCATTTCTCCCAGAAGCCGAGGTCCCAGAGCTCTTCGATCTTGTCGCACTGAGCTATCGCGATGCGTGCGGGTGGCTCGTCGGTGTGAGCGGTTAGAATGACCGTGATTTTGCCCTTGATGCGCTCGGGAAAGAGCGCCATCGCCTTGGCGTTGAACGGAGTAACCAGATGACGCTCCTCGATGGTCTCCATGTCTTTGGAGACGGCGACCGCCACTTTGATGTTGTGAGCGGCAAAAGGCATCCCGCCGAGCGCGGTGTAAAAAATATAATATTTGCCCTCAAAAAAAGTAACACGCGGATCCTCGACGCCGTATTTTTCCCACGGCTCCTGTGGGATGATGAACTGGCGGCGGTTTTGGTAGTGTTCGCCGTCGAGCGAAATTGCCTGGCCGATGGTTGAGATCCCCGCGGGGGTCATGAGCGCGTCGGGGCGGCCGAGCGCGCGGTAGAGCAGGTGCGTGATTTTGCCTTTTTGCACCGGTGAGGGGTTGAAGGTGCCGCGCGACTCCCAGTGCCTTTCGGCGACGGGCGCGATGAGCGGATTGTGTGGACTTCGTCTGATTACGTACATTTAAATTTTATTCTACGCTACTTTAACTGTATTTGCGCTGTTTATATCTTCACCGGTTCGAGGGTGGCGTGCTCGCCGGTTGCAAGTTGGCGCAGAAAGTCGCGGAGGTTTGCGCGCGCGGCGGCGATGCGCTTGTCGCCGCCGCCGTAGTAGACAATGAGATTATCGCCCACAACGACCGCTCCTGAGGCATAGGTTACCCCCTGCTTCCAGTCGTTGTCGTACCACTCTTTCGCCTGCAGCACAGGGTAGTTTGAGCGGTACAGGATCTTGGTCGGGTCATGCAAATCAAGCAGCATTACGCCGACATTGTAGCCGTTGGCGTGATAAAACAAGAGCCAGCCCTCTTTGGTTTTAAGTGGCGGCGCTCCCGCACCTCGCACTTCGCTGTCCCAATGCCCTTTGCGCCCGCCCGAGCGGCCGGGGCTTTTCAGATACACGTCAGGGTCGTCAAGATCATCGAGGTTGTCGACATATTCGATCGAAATTTTCGGCGCAACGCTGTTGAGGACGGCATATTTGCCGTTTATTTTTTCGGGGAACAGCAGCCAGTTTTTATGCACTTCGCCCGGGGGCGAAATGAGCGCCGGAGCGCGCCACGCGAAACGTTGCTTCAAAAAATCTTGAAGCGAAGTCGAGGTCAAGCCGATACGAGCACTGTCCCATCCTTGAAATGCGGTAAAGGTCATGTAAACCGTGCCATCTACATTGACCGCGCGCGGGTCCT
This sequence comes from Patescibacteria group bacterium, assembly GCA_038064795.1. Classification (GTDB taxonomy): domain Bacteria; phylum Patescibacteriota; class Minisyncoccia; order Phycocordibacterales; family SBAW01; genus GWA1-54-10. The sequence continues at coordinate 8,890 of JBBTSH010000015.1, forward strand.
CGCTGCCGGCCCAGCCGCCGCCCGAGGCATAGAGCCCGGGGTGATAGGTCAGCGGGCCGTATTGGCGCCTCCGGTCGGTAACGGCATTTTGATGAAACTCAAACACGGGGTAGGGAAGCCGCTCAAAATGAACACCGTCGGCGCTTGAGGCATAGCCGATGCGCGAGATGCCGTCTTGCCCCAGCGCACGGTACAGCAGATGCACGCGACCGCCCTCATACAATGCCGCAGGATTAAACACCGCCTCCGACTCCCACCAGTGCGTCGGGTCTGGCTCTAACACGGGATTTTGCGGAATACGCACAAGATGAAGCGAGAGATGAATCTGCTTCCACCAATACACAAACAGGGCGATGAACCCCGCAAACAAAAAACCAAAGACCAAGAAAAGACCGATGCCGCTGACGACAATTCCGACGATAACTGTTATGAGTGCGATGAATGTTTCCATTGGTTAAGCCCGCCCATACTTGTCTTCAAAACGTTTGATGTCGGTCTCATCAAACGTGCCAAATGCAATTTCCAAGAACACGAGTCCTTGCGGACCGCCTTCTGCACGGTGTTTTTGCCCGATCTCGATGAGAAATTGATCTCCGGGTTTTACTTCTTGCGCGGCATCTCCAACAGTAATGGTGCCCGAGCCCGCGAGCACACGCCAAAACTCCTTGCGGTTCGCGTGCGTTTGGAGACTAAATGCTTCGCCAGCATTAACGGTAATTATTTTTACGGTGGAATGCTCGTTCAACGTAAAGCGCTCAAAATTACCCCACGGACGAATATCCTTCTCGTACTGAGGAAGGTCGGACATGTCCTTATTGTAGTACAAAAAAACGGTATACTGATGACATGTCCACACGAAAAAGAGTGGTCGCCGTGTCAGGCGGGTTCGACCCCATCCACATCGGTCATATACGAATGTTCGAAGAGGCAAAAAAGATTGGAGACGAGTTGGTCGTCATCCTCAACAACGACAACTGGCTGCGCAAAAAGAAAGGATTTGTATTTATGCGCGAGACGGAGCGCAAGGAGATCATCGAAGCCTTGCGGGTGGTAGATCGCGTGCTCTTGACCTCGCACGAGCCAGAGCCTGAGGATATGAGCGTGTCAGAGGCGCTGCGGACGCTGAAGCCGGTGATATTTGCAAACGGAGGAGACCGGCATACGCACAACACGCCGGAGGACCTCGTGTGCGCCGAACTTGCCATCGAAATGGTGTTTAATGTCGGGCACGGCGGCAAAGTGCAGTCCTCCTCGTGGTTGACGAACAAAGTCAAAGAAACACAATAAAAAAATACGCCGAGGGGGCCATCCCACTTCAAGGGAGTGCCCCCTCGGCTCAGTTCATCCTTATCATACCTCCGGCTTAATTATGATTACTCTTTTTGCAACCATGCATGAACGCTTTAGGTAACAGTTGGCACTCAATCTTCGGAATCGAAGAGCTCTTTTGCTTTAGGAAATATCCAAACAGCGATTTTGTAAATTGCATACGTGATAAAAAATGCGGCGGCAACGTCTATGGTGTAGTGCAAATGCCCCAAAAGTACAATGGTGCCAAAAAAGAGTGAAGCTGCAATAAAAAAGTAGCGCAAATAATCGTGCTTCCAATATATTAGTGCCAGCAAAAACGGCGCACCTGTGTGACCGGAAAAGAAGTAATCGTCCGCAAAGAAAAATCGAGCCAAGTATTGATTTACATCCCCGTCTGTTTGTAGCGGGAAAGGTCCAAGGTGTGTGAGTGAAATAAATACCGCTCGTATGAGTATAAATAGTGTGAGCGCGTAGAGAGTGAATGGAATTCGCTTTGGATGCGCAAGGCATAAAAGCGTAATAAAAGTTGCAAGAAAAAGAAGGCCATATACAAAAAACCAATCTACATCAAATACTGGGGTGTTTGATAGGATAATGTCTTCAACGTAATTACTTGCTTGTATGTTGGCGTACCTTGTTGCAAAAAAATTCACCACAAGACTCACCGCAAACAGGATAAGTGGAATAAGGGATGAGGCATACAACCCATGGTGTGTGCGGTATACTCGGTAGCGCCGTTTTAGCTCTTCTATGGGATTCTTGTGGAAGTGCAATGGGCGGGTCATAGTAACAGTATACGGGATTTCAAAGCACGCGTAACTATTTTTTCATGCCATTGCTTTTCTATAAAAATCCTCGAACGCCTCAAGCGTTAAGTGTATATCGTGTTTGGAAATTATTTCAAGACTTTTGCGACCCATCTGTTTGCGCAATTTGGGTTGCGAGAAAATGGTTTTGAGCTGTTCCGAAAGCGCCACCACGTCGCCTGGCTCAAAAAGGTACCCGTTTTCTCCGTGGTGTATGAGCTCAGGCAGGGCCACGGCCTTGGCCCCAAGCACGGGAAGTCCGGTCGACATCGCCTCCATCGCGACAATACACTGAAGTTCTGCAGTACCCGCGTTCACAAAGCAATGAGCCGCAGCATAGAGGCTCGGCAAAAGTTCGTCTGGAACAAAACCGGCAAACGTGACCTTGCGTTCGATATCGAGTTTTTTTGAGAGCGCCTGCAGCTTGCGCTCCTCGGCGCCGTGTCCGGCGATGATTACATGAAAATCGACATGCGGCAGCGCGAGCGCCGCAGCCTTGAGTACCACATCGACATTTTTTTCTTTGTCCAGCCGTCCCACAAAGAGCAGTATCGGTTTTACGGGCAGGGAGTAGCGCTCGCGCGCGGGCTCGGGGCTCTGCGAAGGATTGAAACGATGCAGATCTATGCCGTTGGATATGGTGCGAACCTTATTTTTAAGCCACGGCTCAAGCATATCGCCCGCCGTTTGCGTCGGTGCTGAGACGCCGCGTGTCTTGCGCAAGGTGCGTGCCGCATCCTTCCACGCGAGCGCGTTGATGCCGCGGGTAACGGTTTTGGGGAGGTACAAGTAGTGGGTGAGATTGTCGGGCATAAAGTGGTTGGTGGCCACAACGGGGATATTTTGTTTTTTTGCTTCTTTTATGGCCGAGCGGCTGATGGGGAAGTGCATCTGGATATGCACGATGTCAGGTTTAAACTCGCGCATTGCCTCGCGGATGCGGCGACTGATGCCGCTCACAATGGGGATAACAAAGCGGAACTTCGGCACAAACAACACGGGGAAAGAGCGCACGCCATACACATGCACCCGCGAATGTTTTTCGTGCGTGGAGTACAGCGTCGGCCCGGGCGCGACCACAGCCACTTCGTGACCGCGCTCGGCAAGCGCATGCGCAAGACGCTGCGTAAAGTAGGAGCAGCCGTTCACATGCGGGTGGTAGGTGTCTGAAGCAATTAACACTCTCATACTATTGTTTACGGTTGCGTAATATGTGCCAAATGCCGAACACTATCGCGAAAAAGAACAGCACTAGCGTTGCGCCGGCAAAGTAGTCGAGGTAGTGGGCAATTTGCGCATACGCCTCGCCAAACAGAATCCCGAGCATCAAAAAGAACGCCGCTTGGATGAGCGAGACCACAAGGCACGTGATCGCAAAGAACATGTAGGGCACGCGCACGAGTCCCGCCGCTACCAGCCCCGCGGAGCCTATACCGTAGGCAAGCTTGGCCATAGTCATCATTTTAAAACGGTGGGTCATGAGTTTTTCCCGCGCGGCATCGATATTGCCCGCGGTGATGCCAAACATCCGTTGGATAAGGCGCGTGAAGCGCGTGTTGCCGCCAAAGCGCCCGGTCAAATACCAAAACGCGTCGCCCACAATGTCGCCGAATACTATTACCGCGTAGATGACAAACGGGTTAAACACGCCAAGCGACACCAAAAAACCCGCGATAACCGTGATAATTGGCCCTTCCATCACCGCAAGCGGAAAGAGCACCAAGTATCCGTAGTGTTGTAACAGTGCCATGGCTTGCTCAAGTGGCATGGAAATAAGTATATACCCCAAGGCTTTTTGCGGGTATTTTGGTGGCTATTGACTTTTTGTTAGTTTGGGTGTATAATTGCAACTAGTAGTTCAACACAAATAGGGAGAGTGTGATGAACCTTTGGGCAAGTCACTATGTCTTGGCGGTAGCACCGCTTTGGCTCACGGCAGCTGTGCTGTACTTCTTTACCATCGCCGTCCTCTACCTAGGTCGCGCCGTGTTCGAGGGGATGTCATACAACGTCGCCCTCTCAAGCAAGTTCGGCGACGTGGGACTGATCATGATAGTCCTCATCGGGGCGACCATTCTTCAGCGCGACGGGCTCTACTTACCCCATTGGGCAAGTGGTGCGGGCTCACACGGGGCGTTGGCGTTCTGTGCGGCCGCCATCGGGATTACTATTTTTATTGTCGTGTGGTCCGAACAGGTGATGGACAATTACCATCATATGATCATCGTGCCGCTTTTCCTCTACCTGCTTGCAAGTGTCGCGCCGGTTATCTACCTGAACGGCACGCGGCTCGAGCAGTGGGGGAGCATGGTGCTCCTTGCCATATGGCTCGCACTCCTCGGGTTGGATGCGTACACTGGCCGGCTCGAGCAGCGCGCGTGGCTTGAGAGCCGCGGCGTCACCTTCGATAAAAAATAATCAGTGCGTGTCTTACCCCGCGGGAAACCGCGGGGTGTTTGTATAATGATACGATAGGGTATGGATTTTCTTACGCTTTGCATCGTCTTTGGCGCGAACTATTTGATTGCTTTGCCGGTGATGGTGTTTGGCGCGTATCTGTGGTTTAAACCGGCAGAGGCGCGCATGCGCCTCATCGCCACTGCCGCGCTCGCGCTGCCCATAGCGTATCTTCTTGTGCGCCTTGCGGGGTTGCTCTATGCGCATCCGCAGCCGTTTGCCGTGTATGAGTTTGACCCCGTGGTGCCGCACGATATCGACAATTCATTTCCCTCGGACCATGTTGCAATTGCGGGAGTGTTTGCAACAGTCGTTTTTTTGCATCACCGATTGTTGGGACTCGGGCTGTGGGTCGCGACGGCGCTCATCGCCCTTGCGCGCATGAGCGCCGGTCTGCACTGGAGCAGCGATGTGTTTGCTGCGGCCGCAATCGCCGCGCTCGCGGTTTTTGCATCTCAAAATAGTATTCGCACGCTTAAGCTGTGAGCCATAGTTATCTACAGTACGGCCGTGGGCCCTCTAGAGGGGAGCTATACTAGAGAGGGGTCATTTATCCATAAGTATTTTGATATGGAGGCATATTGCGTAAAGTGCCGCACTAAGCGGGAGATGCAGGATGGGAAGGAGGTCTCGTTTGCCGCCAAGGGCGGGCAGACCCGATCCGCCATGCAGGGCGTATGCCCCGTCTGCGGCACCAAGCTGTTTCGCATACTGGGAAAAAAGGCCTAAATGGCACCCGGTGGCGCCTTGCCTAAAGGGTGGTAGTATAGAGGGCGTTCTTATTACGAGATTTACAAGACAATTAAAACAGCCGTATGGCAAAATCGAACTCTGCGTTTATGAAGCCGATGCAGGTAAGCGACGAACTCGCTGAAGTCGTTGGCAAGGGGCCCATGCCCCGTTCGGAAGTCGTTAAGAAGCTCTGGGTATATATCAAGGAGAAGGGACTCCAAGACTCAAAGAATAAGAGAAATATCAACGCGGATGAGAATTTGAAGAAAGTATTTGGCGGCAAGGGGACGGTCAGCATGTTCGAGATGACCTCGCTCGTTTCCAAACACCTCTCCTAACAATCACCTTTTTGTGCAAGGAAAAGCCGCTCCTGTGGGCGGTTTTTTTGACCTTGCGTCCACGCGGCGCGATATACTGAATAGCATGAATGAACTCCCGCTCTCAGTCATCGTCGTACTCGCGGTTTTAACGCTCTTTTTGTCGTACACGCTTGTTCTTAAATATGCGGTGCAGAACCGCTTCGTGCGTACGCGGCTTGTTATGACCTCGTTTTTTTGTTTTATCGTGGTTACGCTCACGGTATCGTTTTGGCAGTATACGCTGGCGACTCTGCCCTTCACCATCCCCGCGACGCTTGGAGGAATTGTTGTCGGGTATGTGGTAGGCGTGCGGGAGGCGGAGCGCAAGCTTGCGATGCAAGGGCTCAATTACTATATGGAGCATTTTGCCCACGTGCATCTCGACGATGTCGCGGAGTTTAACTGGTGGAGCCTCATCAACTTTTATTCGGTCATGGGAGGATTGCTGCTCATCAACTTAGTAGGGCTCAGTAATGTTATTTTTGGTGGGGCAGAAAAATGGGCTATTTTAACAAGCGTCGTTGGCGCATTTTTGCTCGGGACTATCGTGCCGTATCTCATCCACCTGTGGAGCATCAGTGCGAAGCGCTGAAAGATAAAAGAAGTAAGGCCGCAGACCATACCACAAGCACAACTAACGAACCGTAGAAGGCGAGCCGCGCCGCGCGTTTTTGTGCTGCACTGTATCGCCCTGCGCCGACAAAAAGCGGTACTCCTGCAGCCGCGTACTCATCGGAGCGGTAGATGGCAATCGCCGCAAAGTGTACGAGCTGCCAGACAAACAAAAACATAAAGAGCCAGAGTGCCGTGGAGTCAAGCGTATGTGCCGCCGCCGCATATCCAACAACAGGCGGGGTGGCTCCGGCAATGGCGCCTACAAAAAGCGAGAGACCCGTTTTGTGTTTGAGTGGCGTATAGAGCGCCACATACACCGCATAGCCCAGAAGTGCGACACCGAAGGCGAGAAGGTTGGTAAATAAAAAAAGTATTGCAAAACCCGCGCATCCAAGGAAGGCGGCATAGATAAGCGCATTTTTTGTTGCTATGCGGCCCGCGGCGAGCGCGCGATGCCTGGTGCGCTCCATCCGCGCATCTATGTCTTTGTCGTAATAATTATTGAATACGCATGCAGACCCTATGACGAGCGCGAGGCCAAGTGCCGAAGCCAAAAAAAGCAGGATATCGCGTGAGACAATAAAAAAGCCCGCCGCCAGCGTCAGCAGATTGCCGTACACGATGCCGGGCTTCGTGAGCTCGTAAAAATCCTTAATCATCCAACGTTTGGGGGGAGGCGTACTCAGGGTCCGGCTCAACGTGCCCTTGTTGGAGGTTGCTCATGATCCAGAGCGTGCCGCCGACCAGGATACAAACGATGATGAGCGCGAACGCAAGCGCGGCGCTGTGCCAATATGGGCCGCGCTCGCGGCCTACGTGCAAAAAACAGACGAGTTGCACCACAAGCTGCAGGAGCGCAAGCACCACAAGCATCGAAACCGCAAGCTCATGCGGGGGAAAGACGTGCCCGGACGCCGTATGTTGGAACACGAGCGCAAATGCCGCCGCGGTGAGCAGTACTGACGCTCCGAATCCGGTTATGTAGGTGCGTATGCTCATAGTGCGAGTGCGCCGAAGAGATACACAAAAGTAAAGATAAAGATCCAGACGATATCAAGAAAGTGCCAGAACAAGCTGAGGCACACGAGTTTTCGCAGGTTGGAATGCCCGAGTCCTCGGAGCGTTATCGCAACGATGAGCGCGAGCATCCACAACGATCCCACCAGCACGTGTGCGCCGTGGGTACCGACCAACGTAAAGAATGATGAAAGAAAGGCGCTCTGCGCGGGACCGCTGCCCTCGGCGAGTAACTGCGCAAACTCCTTGAGCTCCATCCCGAGGAAGGCAAGGCCGAGAACCAGTGTTACGGTCAAAGCCGCGAGCGTTACTGATTGTTTGTGACGATGCGCGGCAAGCAGTGCTACACCAACGGTAAAACTTGAGGTCAACAGCAGTATTGTTTCGATAAAGACAAACGGCAGATTTGCCAGATCGTAGATGGTCGGGCCTCCGAAGGTGGCGCCCTGCAGCACCGCATAAGTGGCAAAGAGACCTGCAAACAACACGCAGTCGCTCATAAGATACACCCAAAAACCAAACACTGCGTTGTCGTTTACGTCTTTTTTCATACATTGACCGCGTATTCTTTGTCCTCGTCAAACGAGCGGATGATAAGGCACGCAATAATGGCAACCGCGGCAAGGGCAGAGAGCCACCATATGTGCCAGATCAATCCAAATCCGAAGAAAAAGCCAAAGCCTGCAACCACAAAGCCCGCAGAAGTATTTTTGGGCATTTCGAATTGGGGGTGCTCGTGAGCCGATTCAAGACGGCGCTCCGGGTAGCTCAGGCCAGTCCTACCGTCTTTCATCGGCTCACTCGCACCCTGTTTAAGCTCCCAAAACGCGTCGCGGCCGTGCACTTCGGGGATTACGGCAAAGTTGTACGCAGGCGGCGGCGAGGAGGTGGCCCACTCAAGCGTGCGGCCGTTCCACGGGTCGTCGCCTGCAGAGTTTTTCTTACGGTTGCGGATGCTCACGATGAGTTGTATCACTTGCATGAGGATACCTAGGGCAATGATGCATGCGCCGAGCGCGGCGATGATAAGCAAAAACTGCCAGCCTGAAGCGGCGTCAGTTTGGCTCAAGCGCCGCGTCATGCCCATGAGCCCCAATAGGTAGAGCGGGACAAACGCAAGCACAAAACCGATGATCCAGCTCCAAAACGCGTAGGTGCCCAGCTTTTCATTGAGCGTAAAGCCGAAAATTTTAGGGAACCAGTACGTGAACCCCGCAAAAAATCCAAACAACACGCCACCGATGATCATGTTGTGAAAGTGCGCGACCAAAAATAAGCTGTTGTGCAATTGAAAGTCAGCCCCCGGCACGGCCATGAGCACCCCCGTCATCCCGCCCAGGACAAACGTGGTCAAAAATCCCATAAACCAAAGCATCGGCGTTGCAAAAATGATGCGCCCGCGAAACATGGTAAAGAGCCAGTTAAATACTTTGACACCGGTCGGGATCGCGATAGCCATGGTCATGATGCCGAAAAACGCGTTCACGTCGGCACCGGCGCCCATGGTAAAGAAATGGTGCACCCATACCACAAACGAGAGAACTACGATAAGCATGGTGGCGACAACCATTGAGGTATAGCCGAACAATCTTTTTTGTGAGAACACCGGCACGATTTCAGAGAAAATACCGAACGCAGGCAAGATAAGTATGTAGACCTCGGGGTGTCCCCATGCCCAAATTAAATTGATATACATCATTGCCGAGCCTCCAAGCTCGGCGGTGAAAAAATGCATGCCGAGCAGCCGGTCGAGCGAAAGCAGCCCCAGTGTGACGGTCAGTATCGGGAACGCGAAAATAACGAGTATCATCGAGCCGAGCGACGTCCAAATGAAAATCGGCATCCGCATGAGCGTCATCCCGGGCGCGCGCATTGTGACCATGGTCACCAAAAAGTTAATACCCGAAAGTAGCGTACCCACCCCTGCAATTTGCAGCGCCCAAATGTAATAGTCGACACCCACGCCCGGGCTCCACGCAAGCTCCGAGAGCGGCGGGTAGGCGAGCCAGCCGGTCGCGGCAAACTCGCCCAAAACAAGCGAAAGGTTGATGAGTACCGCGCCTGCGGCGGTGAGCCAAAAACTCATGGAGTTTAAAAACGGGTAGGCGACATCGCGCGCGCCGATCTGCAAGGGTACGATGAGGTTGAGGAGGCCGAACATAAACGGCATTGCCACGAAAAAAATCATGATGACGCCGTGTGCGGTAAAAATTTGAGCATAGTGGTCGGGTGGGAGGTAACCGGCGCCGCCGACCGCCACCGCTTGCTGCACGCGCATCATAAGCGCGTCCATCGAGCCGCGCGCAAGCATGATGAGCGAGAGCGCCAGATACATGACGCCGATTTTTTTAGGATCAAGCGAGGTCAACCACTCTTGCCAGAGCCATTTCCAGCGCTTGAGGTAAAACAAAAGGCCAATGACGATGAGCACGCCGAAAACCACGGTCAACTGGCCGCCCGTTTCGACCGGGCCGTGCAAAAATGCGTCTAGTGTTAATTTGCCAAACATACCTTCATTCGTGGCCCCGAAAAAGAGTGCGCTCCGGGTAGCTCAGGCCAGTCCTACCCTCTTTTTCAGGACCACTCATTCCGAATTTCTCAAGAATTATATCAAATAAGTTTTTTTCAACATCGGCGAAAAATCGCGGCTCATCGACCGATGGTTCGACGAGTTTGGCATATGCATCGCGGGTCAGCGTGTCGGGCGAGAGTGTTTTGATGCCCCCAATCCACGCATCGAAATCCTGCACGGAGAGAGACTCAGCCGTAAACTGCATGTGCGCGAAGCCCTCGCCACTGTAGTTGGCCGATGAGCCTCTGAATGTCCCGGTAGCATTAGCCATCAAATTAAGCGAAGTCACCATGCCGGTCATGGCGTATATTTGCCCGCCAAGCGCGGGGATCCAAAACGAGTTCATCGGCGCGTCGGCGGTTACCTTGAACGCGACAGGCCTGTCAACGGGAAACGCGATGTAATTTACCGTTGCAATACGTTGCTCGGGATATATGAAAAGCCATTTCCAGGGGAGCGCGACCACCTCAATCGTGAGCGGCGGGAGTGTCGCGTCTATGGGTTTTTGCGGATCAAGCTCGTGGGTGCTGCCCCAGGTGAGCGCGCCTAAAATAAGCACAATTTCAAAGGGGATGGCCCACCAAATGAGCTCGTCCATTTTTGCATGCTCCCAGTCGGGCGTGTATGTCGCTTTTTTGTTGCGGGCGCGGTATTGCCACGCAAAGAAAAACGTCAATATGAGTACCGGCACGATGACTATGAGCATCGTGAGCGTTGCGTTGAGGATGAGGGTTAGCTCTTTTCCGGCGATGAATCCTTGGGGATCGAGTGGCATCGACCTTTAGTATACGGCTTTTTTAGGTTAAAGAGCCCTCGGTTATAACTTAAGTGCGTTTTATTTTACTAAAGATGTAATAAAGACTTAAGGCAAGTATGGTCCAGTAAAAAATGAGGTAGATGCCAATAAATGGGGGTGGGGGATCATCTTTTAAGAAATTAATCTGGGGCAAAGCCAAAGGGCCTATCAAAATAATTTTAATGGGTAATATAATTCTGGACACAGCGCTCTTCCATGCTATTGGTGAGTCACCACCAGTTCTGAGGACAGAGTCAGGGGGCTTAGGAAATCCTCGGGGGCCTGTTGTTCCCAAAAGTGTGGTAGTGATAAACAGAAAGGCAAACCCACACATGAGGAAGAGGATAACAAATTTTTTCCTAGAAATATTCATCCGCTACTACGGCCGAGGCATTTAGCAGAAGTACAGCTAGACCGGGTCGCCATTGAGCGGCAGCCAGTCCATGATTTTTTTCCGGTGGAGGTTGAGGGACCAAAGGTCGCCGTGCTTGAAAAACGAGGGATGTGCTTCTTTAAATTTTTTGAGAATTACTGTCGTAACACGTGGAAACCGCTCGGGCATATTTTTATTGTAGGAATCTAAAAAATCGGTGAGGGTGATTTGTTCGAGGAGTTCTTGCTCTTCTTGAGAGATTTTTTTCACGTTACGCAATTATACCACAATATCGCTATTTACAGAAATGTATGTTAATGTTGAAATAGGTCGTCTTTTACTATGGGCTATAATTCACTTTGAGAATTTATGACTGAAGATACAAAGCCCGCGGCAGCCGCGCCTGCGCCTGCTACAAGCACCAGCACACCTGCTGCTGCACCTGCTCCTGCAGCCGACACAAAGACTGCATAAATAAAAAACACCGGCCTCATCGCCGGTGCTTTTTATTTTACTCGAACATTCTGACTCGTCTGAGCTAATTGAAGCAGTAAAAGAACTAACCTATTTTATCTGAAAGGTTAAAGAGCTTCTTGTATAAAAAAGCCGTCTACTTTCGGTAGACGGCAAGTGCTTCGCGGATTTTTTTATCCAGTTTTGAAGCGTAGGTCGCCCAAGGCTCGCGGTACTTCTTGAGCGCAGGCACCAGAAGGGGCAAGTGATATTTTTTTGTCTCGCGTATCTGCTCGCGGCGCTTCTTCAAGGTGCAGGCATTGAGGGTCCGCACGTTGTGCAGGCGGTCACAAAGTTTCGACGTGATAACCCAGGGGCCTTGCTCGATAACCCTCCCCAAATACTCAACGGTTGTCTCTTTGCCTTTCGGGAGCTTAGTCATTGCCCGCACATCGAGCATGATATTTTCGCCGAAATTGAGATTCATCCGGTATGGAGAAATGAGGTAACAGTCCTCCGGAACGTCGTGCAGCAAAAGATCGGCAATGAGCCGTACATCACGACCGACAAGTTCTTTGATGTATATCCACGCTGCAGCTTTTGGA
>JBBTSH010000016.1:0-14898 GCA_038064795.1 Patescibacteria group bacterium
GGCCTCGGCACGCGCGATTGCAGGCTCAAACGATTTAATAATTGTCTCAAATTCTCCTTTGGGTTTGCCGACAAGAGCCGTTTGTATGGCATTTTGGTCAAACTGCCACACGAGGGTCGGGTTGCCGGAGAGTGCCAGATCAATGGTGCCGCTTGCCTTGGTCGTGGTTGCAAGCGCTACAGAAATTTCCGACGGGTCGGCAAACGCGACCGCCTCGCCTTGATACCCCGGGACAGTCTGCCGAGCGATGTAGCCTGCAAGATCCGAAAGCCGTATTAATTGCCCTTGTGCTACAGAATCTTGAGACACCGCTACCGTGCCGCCGTTTGCCACACCCTTTACCACATCGCTAAAGGTAATAGACAGCGTGCCGGGCACCAGGATATACCCTTCGGGGACGCCGGTGGCGGCGGCTTCGCGCAGTGCTCCTTCAAGTGCTTGCTCCATCGCTTTTTGCGCTTCTTGTAAATCTTTTTCGGCGACTGCCGGCTCGTTGCCGACAAACCCGCCGCCGAGCGGCCCTTGTGACTGCGCATAAAATTTATCAAAGCGCGGATCGCCCTTAAATCCGGGAATAGTAAATTTCGTCGGTTCGGTGCGATTGTAGTCGGCACCCGGCGAGTCGGCATACACAACCGCCTCGGCAGTGCTCTGACCGGGCACATCTACCGATGTTTTGATGCGATAGATTTTACCGTCCGGCGCTTGAAAGCGGGTGTTTGCAATGAGGCGTTGCGACTCGGCGGAATAATTATTGTAGATGACCACCTTGCCGGAGGCCTGACGCTCTACACGCTGCGTGCCGGATGCCTGCGCGGTCGTGGTGGCCGAGCGAGTTATCGACATATTTTGATACGGCAAGGTACCGGGGGGCGCGTTGAGCGCCGCGGCCATGCGCGCGGGCGCCTGCACCGGTTCGGTGCGTGGAAATACGGTAACGGTTGCTCCGGCAAACACGGTAGAGAGGAGCAATGCCCCGGCGGCCGCAACGACCACGACCACAAGAGCAAGCAGCGAAAACCATCTGCCAAAGCGGCGTCTGCGCGGGCGCGGCATATCTTCATCTTCATATTCATCGCGCGGCGAGATATGACGGCGGTGATTGGCAGGAACTGGAATGTTGCGGATTGATCGGTCGCCGCGAGGAGTCATGTCTTGCATAAAATTTAGTATACCCTAGCGAAGCGAGGCGTAAAAGTTCTAGTTGTTGGCTCCCTCAATAAACAACGTACCGAGCAGGAGCGCGCTGTCGGGGTTTGCGGCATGCGCCTCAACAAAAGGCGTGAGGTGCTGCGAGCGCAGTACTTGCACGGTACCGCCCTCAGGAAAGAGGTCGGAAAGCGAGTCGTGCGAGAGCGAGCGGGCAAACCATCCGGCCTCGGGCCCGCGCGCAAACACAAATACGTGTTCGATCGGCATCCCGCCAAACAATTGCTCGCCGGTCTCGCGAAACATGTCGCGAAAGTGTGCCTCTACCGAAGAAAGCGATTCGGCGTAGTTTGGATGTCCTCCAAGACGCATCACCGAGCGCGCCTCGTGTTCGGAAATGCCGCCATGCGTGCGGAGTGTGCGCAAAAGCGCATGGAGCCCCATGGGGATAGTGCCGTGGCCGATGACCGTGCCGTTTTTGAGGAGCAAAAGCTCGCTCACTTCGCCGTGAATACTACAAATTAAAACATGCCCGCGCATCATCGCCTCTGGCGAGATCCCGCCAAGGGCGGTGACCACCGCCCCCGCATGGGTATGAAAGTTTGTGGATACCGGGCCCACATGAGCGCCGATATATCCGCGGAGCTTGCGGGTGAGCGACTCAAGAAATGAGGGTTTTCCTAGACGCAGGTCGGGCGCGCCCCACGGCGGCGAGAGAAACAGCGACGCGCTTTGCAAGGTGCCGAGATTGGCGGTTTGAGGATGCAGCCTTAGGCGGCTTGCGACCTCGCTTGCGTGTGCTATCGCCTGCCCTGCCGCGTGTTCAACCTCGCGCGCGAGCGCGCTCGTGTCGCGTGTTTGCGGTACGCGCAGGTAGATGCGATGTTCGCCGAAGAGTTTTGGCGGATGTTCGGATGAAAGGTGCGCAAGCCCCGAGCCCACCGAGCCGCTTTCAACATCGACCAGCAAGACCGTTTTTTCGACTGGCTTCCCCCGCCCGAAGATCATGTAACAAGTATAGCGCAAAAAGAAAAAGCGTCCCGGAATTTCTCCGGGGCGCTCAAATCGCGCGAGATTCTTATCGAGCTACCACGCTGGCGTAGGAGCTTCGAACTTCGTCCAAGGTCGCCTGCGCCCTGTCAAAGCGGTCTCGAACTTGTTCGTACGGAACGTACTCACTCTTATTGAACACACCGCCAGTCATGACATATGCCTTGTCAGCAGTGTGGAACACATAGGCAGCTTGGGACACATAGTACGTCCCGTTAGCATCATTTTGAAACACGCTGACCACACATCGACACGAGCCGGAGTAGTCGATGCTCAGATACTGCGAGCTAATAAACAATGGAATATAACGTCTTGAAATCAGCTTTTCATCCCCAGTTCGCTTATCGACGGCGTAGGTGATGCTGGTGCCAAATCCTGTCACCCGGCCGATGACAATTTCATGCTCAGTCACCTCGGTTTGATGATAAAGTATGTAGGAGACGAGGTAAGGAACCGTAGCAAGGTACGCAACAGCCACGGACACGATCAATGCAAAGATGTCCTTCATCGGAAGCTCCCATATGTTAGCGTGCTGTTTTTAGCGCGTGACTACCTCCTTTAAGCGTAGCAGGTATTAACTACTTTGTCAACACTGCTTTGATGCGGCGGATGCCGGCGGCAACCGCTTCCTCTTTTTGGATCCTGAATGTTCCGCCTAGCTCACCGGTTCGCTCGACATGCGGGCCGCCACAAAACTCGATTGAAAACGCGCTCCCGAGAGGTCCGACCGAGTATACCGAGACGCGCTCTGGATATTTGGCGCCAAACTCATGCTCTGCCTCAAGTGCCTCAGCGTCTTCGAGGCTCATTTCGGTGCGCACCACCGGCAAGTCTTCTTTAATTTTTTCGTTCACAATTTTTTCCACTTCTGCAATTTGTTCTTTGGTCATTTTTGCAGGATATGAAAAGTCGATGCGCAGCCGCTCTTGCGTGATATTGCTGCCGCGCTGCTTTACCCCGGGCCCCAGCACTATCTGCAATGCTTTGAGTAAAAGATGGTGCGCTGTGTGCAGCCGCGTCGTCTGTGCGCTCTGGTCAGCCAACCCGCCTTTGAACTTTTGCTCCGAACCCGCGCGCGAAAGGTCTTGGTGCTTTTTTAGAAGTTCTTTAAACCCTTCGGTATCCACCTGTTTGATGCCGCGCGCGCCCGCCTCTTCAACCAGCAACTCGAACGGGAATCCGTAGGTCGTTACCATCTGGAACATGCTTTCGGCCGTGAGTTCACCCGCTTGTACAAACCTTTCGAGCTCGCGCATCCCGCGCGAAAGCGTTTTGCGGAAACTCTCTTCCTCTTTTGCGATTTCCGGCACGCCGGTAATAGAGGCAAGGCTCCCGTTTGGCATCCCGAGCTGGTCTGCATAGCGCACCGCGCGGCGGATGAGTCGGCGCACCACGTAGCTGCGCTCGCTATTGCCCGGCAGGATACCGTCGGCAATAAGCTGCTCGGCCGCACGCACATGGTCGGCAACGATGCGAAACGCACGCGGATTGTCTGCATACTTCTTTCCGCTTGCGGTTTCGATTTTTTGGATGAGCGGCAAAAACGCATCAGTAGCAAACACGTCCGGGCTCTGGATACTCGCGGCCGCGATGCGCTCGAGCCCGCCGCCGAAGTCGACATTTTGTTTTGGAAGCAGTGCAAAGGAGCCGTCGGGTTGTTTGAGGTACTGCATAAACACCGAGTTGCCTATCTCCATAAACCGCCCGCAGTCGCAGTTGGGGTGGCAAACGTCGCCATACTCTTTGGTATGGCGCGTTTGCCCTGAGCTTGTCGAAGGGCCGAAGTCATAGAACACTTCCGAGTCGGGGCCGCCAGGCTCGCCTGCAGGCATGTTTTGCGGCTCTCCTGCTCTACTCCACCAGTTTTTCTCCGAGCCGTAAAATTTGATCCGATCTTCGCGAATGCCTAAGCTTTTCCAAATCTCTGCCGACTCATCGTCTTTGGGAAGCTTCAACGAAACATCGCCCTCAAAACAGGTAACCCACAATTTTTCAGCGGGGATCCCGACCTCTTTCGTCAAAAATTCAAAAAACCACGTGAGCTGCTCTTTTTTAAAATAATCGCCAAACGACCAGTTGCCGAGCATTTCAAAAAAGGTGGTGTGGCGGTTGTCCCCTACCTCTTCGATATCCATGGCGCGAAAACATTTTTGCGCATTTACCAGGCGCGTACCGGCCGGATGATTCTTGCCGAGCAAATAAGGAACCAGTGGTTGCATCCCGCTCCCCGTAAACAAAGTAGTCGGGTCGTTCTCGGGCACGAGCGACGCGCTCGGGAGCACTGCATGCCCTCGTGCCCTATAAAACTCCAAAAATGCAGAGCGTATTTCGGTTATGGTCACGCGTATAAAAATACAATGAATTTGGTATACTGACAAACTCAATATGAAAAAACAGCGCACGGGTTATTGGGGATTTGATACTAAATCTATCGACGGGTCGGTGCGGCCGCAAGACGATTTTTACCGCTACGCAAACGGCGGATGGCTCAAGCGCGCCAAGATGCCGGCCGAGGAGTCCCGGTGGGGCTCTTTTACCATGCTCCGATACGACACCGAGCGCCAGCTTAAAAAACTGGTAGCCGGCGCAACAGAACCGTTAGTTAAGCATATCCACCGCTCGGCGCTCGATATGGCCACCCGCAACAAACGCGGCATCAAGCCCGTTGTGCCCATACTGCAAAAAATAGACGCCGTGACCAGCCGCGCCGAACTGCAAAAGCTGCTGGAGTATCTGCATGTGATAGGCATTAATGCGCCATGGGCCGAGTTTGTCGACCAAGACTCCAAAGACAGCTCAAAGTATATTTTGCACTTGTGGCAGGGCGGCTTGGGGATGCCGGAGCGCGACTACTACCTGATTAACAAGCCCGAGCAAAAGCGTGTACGCGATGCATACATGGCGCATATTAAAAGGCTTTCCAAGCTTGCGGGAGCATCTACGGCCGAGGCGGAAAAAGTATCAAGGGTAGTCCTTGCTATGGAGACGCGGCTTGCAAAAGCATCGATGACAAAGGAAGATACCCGCGACCCGGAAAAGATTTATCACAAAATGTCCCCTGCCCGCCTGCAAAAACACGTCCCCGCCGTGCACTGGAGCGCGTTTTTTGCCGGTATCGGCGCAAAAGGAGTGCCGTCCATTATTGTCGGCCAGCCCAAGTTTTTTAAAGAGCTAGGCCGTATGCTCAAGGACACGCCGCTTGAGGATTGGAAGGTGTATTTGCGCTGGCACACGCTTAACGGCTCGGAGAGCATGCTCTCCGAGCCGTTTATCAAAGAAAATTTTGACTTTTACGCCCGGGTGCTTGCCGGCGTCAAAAAGATGAAGCCCTTGTGGCGCCGGGCTTTGGCGGCCGTAAACGGCACGGTCGGCGACGTGGTGGGCCGGCTATATATCAAAACGCACTTCCCTCCGGCGGCAAAACGCGAGATGGACATCCTGGTCGGCGACCTGTTTGCCGTATACGAGCGCCGTATAAAAAATTTGGATTGGATGAGCGCTTCCACCAAGCGCAAGGCGATACGCAAGCTGCGCGCCATGCATCGCAAAATAGCGTACCCAAAAAAGTGGAAAAGTTACCGCGGGCTTGTGGTTAAATCGGACGATTACTTTGGCAATATGCTGCGCTCGAGCGAGCACGAGCATTACCGCCAGATGAAAAAGCTCAAAAAGCCGGTGGATAGGGACGAGTGGCTTATGACGCCGCAAACGGTCAACGCGTACTTTAGCGCCAATATGAACGAGATTGTTTTCCCTGCGGCGATACTGCAGTGGCCGTTTTTTGACCCGCGGGCGGACGACGCCGTTAACTACGCGGGCATCGGCTCGGTCATCGGACACGAGATGACCCACGGCTTTGACGACCAGGGAGCCAAGTTTGATGCGCGGGGTAACATGCATAACTGGTGGAGCGCGCGCGACAAACGTAATTTTGAAAAGAAATCAAAAAAACTGGTAGCGCAGGCCGATGCCTACGAGGTACAGCCCGGCGTCGCTATGAGCGGCCAGCTGACATTGGGGGAAAATATCGCCGACCTGGGCGGTTTGGCAATCGCGTACGATGCGTACCAAAAACACTTGCATAAGACCGGCCGCAAAACTATTGCGGGGCTCACCCCCGAGGAGCGGTTTTTCCTGGGTTTTGCGCAAATGGAGCGCGAAATGGCACGCCCGGAGTTTGTAAAGATGCAGGCACTGACCGATCCGCATGCCCATGCCCCCTTTCGCATCAATGGGCCTCTTTCAAACTTTGAGCCGTTCTACCGCGCGTTCAAGCTCAAAAAGGGAGACACGCTGTACCGCCCCGTCTCCTCCCGCGCCCAAATTTGGTAAAGCACGTTCAATTTCGGCATTCGTTAATTCGCACGAATTAGAGAGTGAAACTAACACAAATGCGACTGGTCTACAATCAAGAGTGCGGGGCGCTTGACGAATAACCATTTTGACTGCTTTACTGCACAGTGGTAGTACACCGTCACTCTAACAAAGGGGCCAGTCATGGCTGAAACACTTGCCAATATCTGGAAATATCATCTTGGCGCAGCTATTGCCATGATCTTTTTTCTCGTCCTGGGTATCCTGCACCTTGGAGCTGGTTATGCGGTAGGAACAAGCTGGTGCTACTCGCCAATCCCTGCCGAACAATCTTTCCGTCTATACATCACTCCACAGGCCGAAGTGATACCGGCTATCGAATTCCGTCCCGGTTTGCCGCGGATCGAAGTGTCGATGGAAGAATTCATCAGACAATCCCAAGGCCAACCGTATATTGTGTCCTTTTGGTCCGGTTGGATTAATGGAGAACAGGGGTGGCGTAATTCGATGTTCAGTGTGTCGTACTCACTTAGCACCAAAAGTGCTACCAGCGAGCGGTATCTCTACGCTACGCAGCGGATACCAAACTATTCAGAAGCAACAGCGCTCGGTTATTGGACAAAAACAGTCTACGATGCGACCAAAAAAGAATTTTTTCTGGTCGTAACCGGTACCCACTACGGTATGTTGGCTGCAGTCGTGGCACTTACCATTATTGGTGCCTTCTTTATCTTTTTGGGTTGCGGGTTTGGTTTTGAACTGTGGGAAAGTCTCTCGCGTTTACCGCGACACTCGTGAAGCCTTGCGCCCTCCGTTTAGACGGAGGGTGTTTTCTTTTACAGCCACTCGATCGGTTTTTTATTGTGTGCACGCAGATAGTCGTTGGTTTTGCTAAAAGGCTTGCTGCCAAAAAAGCCGTTTGATGCCGAAAAGGGCGACGGGTGCGCCGACTCGATGACCAGGTGTTTGCTACGGTCTATGTGCGCGCCCTTAGCCCTGGCGTAGTTGCCCCAGAGGATAAATACCAACCGCTCGCGGTTATCGGACAGAGCTTTGATTGCCGCATCGGTAAACTGCTCCCATCCTTTGTTTTGATGCGACCCCGCGGTACGGGCGCGCACGGTGAGCGTCGCGTTTAAAAGGAGCACCCCCTGCTTGGCCCACCGCTCGAGGTCACCAGTGCGCTGGGGTAATACGCCCAAGTCGCTTTGTATCTCTTTATAGATATTTTGGAGCGATGGCGGCAAAGGGACGCCGCCCCCCACGGCAAAACACAAGCCGTTTGCTTGCCCCGGGCCGTGGTACGGGTCCTGGCCAAGGATAACAACCTTGACCTCGTTAAACGGCGTTAAATCAAAAGCGCGGAATATATTTTTTGGCGTCGGATACACTGCTCCGGTTTTGTACTCGTTTTTTACAAAGCTGGTCAGGGTCTCAAAGTACTCTTTGCCAAACTCGTCCTCCAAAGCCTCCTTCCACGACGGTTCAATTTTTATGTTCTCGTTCATACTTTTCTTGCATGAGCATCCGCACTTTTTCTTCTACGCCGCGATTATACCCGCCGATGCCGCCGTCTGAGCGGATAACGCGGTGGCACGGCACCTGAGGATCGTGATTTTTTGCCATGAGGTTCCCGACCGCGCGCGCCGCGCGCGGCTTGCCGGCTTTAGATGCCACCTGTTTATATGACATGGTTTTCCCTGAAGGGATTTTTTTGACGACGGCGTATACGCGGCTAGAAAAGTTCTGTCGTTGTTTTTTCCTCATCTTTTTTTGGCGCTTTGCTTCTCCCACTCGAGCGCTCCGGGGCGCTGGCCCAAGTCCTACCCTCGCTTCGAGAAGCAAAGCGCTTCAAAACTTCGCCCGCCGCGTCACGGTAGCGGCAATAGTCGCAATCCGGAGCCGCGGCCGGGATAGTGTCGCTGTCGCCGCATGCTTTAAGAGCCTTCAGCGTGCCTTCGACCCAGTCGGTGCTGCCTATGTGCGGCACCAGCGTAACCTCAAACTCCAGTTTACCGTCAAAGGCCTCTCGGTCTTTGCTGGCGTTTGCATATACCCAGTAGCCCGTATCCGAGACGGCAAACCCGCGCTCGCGCAACAACCACTGATATATCTCCATCTGGCGTTTGTAGCCGTCGTGCCATGCCTCGTCAAGCGACTCTATTTTTGCGTCTTTGCTGGTCGACTTGTAGTCGACGACGATAAGCTCGCCCGTTTTGTTGACCCATATGTCGTCCACCGCGCCCGCGATGGTAAAACCGGTCGGTTTGTGTTTTACCTCGATGCCTTTAAAGTTTTCGCGCCACGTATTCATCTCCTCGTGCGCAAACGGCACCGCATCGACGCCGTACTGCTCGTGGATAGGATGTTTGGTGCTGTTTGCGCGGTGGATATCGAACTCTTTTTTTAGCAGCGCGTCCACCGCCGAGTTTAAGTTAAAGGGAAATCCGGGCGGGCGGGCGACGCCGAGTTTGTTGTCGACGTAAAAACAGCGCGCACACTCCATAAAAAGAGCTATTTTTGAGCGCGACAGCCGCCATTTGGGGCCGCCGTAGTTCCAGTCCGGTTTGCGGTTTGGTTTGTAGTACAGACTCACCGAGCCATTTTACCCTGTTAGTTCTGTTCTGTCTGTATATCGGCAGTTCTATATGCGCTAAAACGGCTTCGAATCCAATTTTCAACTTTGAGTAAAAGCCAAAATACTCCGACGCCGATGACTGCAGCCGCAAGCGCAACAGAGTAGAGGCCGAAGCCGCACGCCATCCCGACACCAGCCACCAGCCAGATGCCGGTTGCCGTGGTGAGCTCCGGCTGGCCTGCGCGAAAGACCGAAAGTCCCGCACCGATAAAGCCGATACCGACAACGACGTTCGCGGCAATTAGAAGCGGATTTAATCCAGAAAAGAACGATAGCTGCAAACTTGCCATAATGCCGACAATCACGAACAGGCACGAGCCGAGCGATACGAGCGCATACGTGCGCATGCCGGCATGTTTGCCCGATATCGAGCGTTCAAGCCCGACCGCCGCGCCGAGGAGCGCTGCGATCAAAAGCCGGAGGAAAAATATTGATTCGACGCCAAACATATTACTTTGCAGTAAAGGATACCACGAGCTGCTCCCCTTCTGCGCCGAGGACAGCCTCATCGCTTAGCTTGGTAAACTTGCCGTCGCCATTATCAACGTGCTGGCCTATAAAATAGGTCCCTCCGGCGAGCGTGGTGCGCAAAAGCGTTATGGATCCTGAAGTGCCGCCGCCTTGCGATATGGGGAAGAAAAGTTTTGCACCAAGCGCGTTCCCGAGCGCTCCGCCGCGGCTTTCATACACGACTACCCATGTTGGTTTTGAGACAACGACATTCGAAACCTCAACATCCAGGCCTGCCGGCTGTGCGGCAACGGCAATGCCGCTTTGAGTAACGCTTTCGGTGGCTGTGGTTGAATCATCAGTACTACTCGTACTGGGTTTGCTGGTGCTGGTAGCAGTTCCTGCACTGTTAGCCTCGGGCTTCTGATCGCGCGCTGTCCAAACCCATCCCAACACTACGCCCGCGATGAGGCCAACGACAAATGATCCGGCCAGCGCGCCCCTTCCATAATGCGCCGGCATGACGCTCGTTATCGGCGCCTTAGGCGGCGGGATGACTGGCGGCTTCTGCGTTGTTGCAGGAATAGTGACACGAGCCGGCTGCGACCAGGACAAGGTGGGGGTCTTTGGAGCGGAAACGGGAGCGTCTTTTTGATTATTTTCTTGCATATGAGTTCTGTAAATAAATTCTTTAATGCGGACAGACCCTTCCTAATTCATCATACTCCAGCCTCAGGGACGCACAATGCGCCCACTTCTTCGAGCACCGCGGCGGCCTTTTTGCCGGTAACGCCCGCTTCGGCAAGGGCGCGGGTCTCATGCGGCAGCGCCTTACAGAGCACCAAACGCTGCCCGAGCAGAGCCATTTTCTCGCGCCGGTTCAGGGTAGTAAGCGCGGTCACCGGATATATGCCCGCCTTATCTATCCGCTCATGCAGTGTGCCTTCGTGGGGATAATCCCATCCGAGGAGTTCGAGTCCTTGGCAGTTGGCATAGCGGGTCGCGTGAGAGGTAAATTTGGTATTTGTAACGACCAATCCTTTGACCGCATGCGATGATTGCGTTGCCTGGATATCGTCGATCCGCGCCTTGACATAGAGTACTGTCTTAAGATCGGTTTTAAATCCTGCGACGTTATGAAATTTTGCTTCGACATACGTGACCTCATTGCCCTTGGTAAGTACGGCGTCGACTTCGTGCTCGACGCACCTGCCTTTTATGATCTGGTCGATCTTAGTTTCATATCCTTCGGCAACGAACATGTGCCCGATAAACGATTCGAACGGAAAACCTGACGGCCCTAACTCGAGCACCGCGCGCTTAAGCGAATAGCGCGCGGCGATGCCGCGGCGGTGGCCACGCAGATGCGTAAACGCTTTGCTGTAGATTTCGGCGGTAGTGATCCCTTCATGGAGTTCTTTTTCAATATACATCTGTACTTCACGTGCCTGATCTTCGGTTGCGCCAGAGCGCCGGAGCGAGCGGACGAGTTTTTGCGGATCAAACGGCTCTGACGTGCCGTCGGCTTTGGCAATAGTTATCATTTTTGTAGTGTAGCATCGGAAATAACTCCGCCTCCCAAACACCGATTGCCGCTGTAGAGCACGAGCGACTGTCCGACCGGCACGTAATGCGGCTCGAGCAAAATTACAAAGGTCTGACCTTTGAACCCCTTCCCGGGGTCTGACCGTTGCAGTTCAGCGGGGATTAATTTTTGGCGATAGCGATACCGCGCCATGAGCGGCCCTTGTGGCAGCGCACCTATCCAATTGATATGCTGCAGTGTAAGAATGGTTTTGCTCGCATGCACCGGAAAACGCCCGGTTGAAACCGTTATCGTGTTTCGTGCAACATCTTTTGCAACGATAAAATGCGGTGTGGTATGCGCGGTTTGCGTAGAGAGCGTGAACCCATGTCGCTGGCCCATTGTGTAGTGCACCGCGCCTTCGTGCGTGCCGATTACCTCGCCCGCTTCCGAGAGCACCTCGCCTAGGGTATGCGGTATTTCGCGCTCGAGCATTTCTTCAATTGAAATGTCGCCAAGAAAGCAGAGTCCTTGGCTGTCGGGGCGGGCGGCATTGGGAAGATTATATTTCTCGGCAAGCGCGCGCACCGCGGACTTTTGCAAATGCCCGATGGGAAACAGCGTGTAACGCAACACTGTTTCAGGCACCATCCACAAAAAATAACTTTGATCTTTGTTTATATCCAAACCCTGCAGAAGCGAAACCTCCTGAACAAAATGGTCTGGTTGAGGCGAAGCCGACCCGAGGACCTTTTGTGAAGGAGGTTTCGCGGCAAAAGCAAGACGGGCATAATGACCGGTGGCGATAAAATCGGCGCCGTGGGATCGCGCAAACTCGTAGAATGCGCCGAATTTAATTTTTTCGTTACACAGCGTGTCGGGGTTGGGCGTATGCCCTTTGGCGTATTCATCAAGCGAAGGTCTAAACACTTCCCGCTCGTACTCGTTTGAAAGATCAATTTCCATGAATGGGATTTTAAGGTGCGCGGCCACGCGCATCGCATCGATGCGGTCCGCTGCGGCAGGGCATGGATAGCCGGGTATTTGGATTTTAATAAACACTCCCGTAACATCGTAGCCCTGCTCTTGAAGCAGCGCCGCAGCCACGGCGGAGTCTACTCCCCCCGAAATCCCCACAAACACCTTGTTACCCTCCACAGCCATTACGTCCCCAAGTATTTCTGTTTATTGGCGACATGGCAAACATAGGTCGAGCAATAATGAAAATTACCTTGCCGGTCTGATAAAAAGTACAAATACGTTGTTTTAAGCGGCGTCATCGCGGCGGCAATGGCATCAAGCCCCGGATTGCTGATTGGCCCCGGCGGCAAACCCTTGTTAGCGTAGGTATTGTAAGGCGAGTTTGTTTTAAGGTCGGAACTTGTGAGCTCAAATGAATTTTTACCGATAATGTAAGGAAAAACGGCATCGACTTGCAGCGCCATCCCGATTTCGATGCGGCGCCACAAAATCCCCGCAATGATGCGCCTGTCTTCGGTGGTCGCGGCCTCCTCTTCTAAAATCGAGGCCATGGTGACGATCTCGGTAATCGGCTTATCGGCAAACAAAGTCGTCGTTGCGATGCGGGCGATGCTGGTCGTAAAGTTGTTTTGGAGCGTCTGCAGCACTAATTCGGGCTCCGCTCCGGGATAAAAGAAATAGGTGTCCGGAAATAAAAACCCTTCTTTCGGCGTGGCGAGCGTTCTAAACATGTCGGCATCAAAATCAGGCAGCGCTTTTGCAAGCAGTGAGGTAATCTCGTAGCTGTTGGCGCCCTCGGGAATCGTCACGCGCACGGGCTTGAGGTCATACTCTCCCCGCGCAAGACGCGACGCGACGATGATCACATTCTGCGGATTTTCGAAATAATATTCTCCCGCAATTACTTTTTGACCCGACAGCCGCGCCGCAGCCTCAAATAAAAAAACCGAGCGGATTATATGACGGTCCTTGAGCTTGTTTGCCACTGCCGCCACCGTGCTGCCCTGCGGCACCTTGACCAACGTACCTGACGGAAAAGACAACGGCGCAGAGAGCACAACAAAATAAATAAGCGAAAACAAGATTCCAAAAAAAAGCACGTCGGGCACGACTTTTTCATATTGTGTAAGGTAGCGCCCCACCTTGGCGAGCGTGTTCCGGATATAGAGCGCGTACGTATGCTGTGATTCAGGCGACAACATTGAGTTATATGGGGAGGTTAGCCGGCGCTTCCGAACGGCGGGACGGCATGCGTTCAAGAGTCGGCGTGTGCGCTACCTTGCCCGGGAAGTGCCACAACGATGCTATTTCTTCGGAGTTGAGCGCAATGTGGTAGTCGTGATGCGGCTCGTAAAAGAATTGCCGCGAGACAAACCCTTCATACATGCGGCGGCGCAGGCGCGCGCGACGGATACCCATGAAATCGTGCCAAGGAAAGTTAAACGGCCCGACGTAAAAGATGGGTTTGAGCCCGTTGAGTCCCCTGCCCTCTGACCCGTGCTCAAACGAGCGGAACGCGGTCGGGATACCGGCGTTGCGCGCAGTGTTCAAGTTTTCATGCCGCGCAAGATAGATGGTGCGGATGCCCACATCAAAGAGCTGTTTGTTGAGCTTGCGCTCCATCGAGTCGATGAGATCTTTGTCGCCCATGGAGAGTTTGCTGTAGTTGGGGCGGTCTTTTTCATCCACGACTGTCTTTGCCAAAATCTGCTCTTTTTCATGCTCTACCCATTTATCTAGTGTCAGCGCATGACCCGTTTTTTCCTCGGCCCACGGACACTCGGTATGCCCGCGCACAATTATCTGGTGCCACAAATATTCTCCAGGCCCGAGGCTGCCCATAAACTCTATGAGCGAGAGCAAGGGGTCGCTCTTAAACTCTTCCTTTTTTTCTTTATCAAGCTGCCAGGCTACGTAGGTCATGATCGGATAGGGATCGGGTTTTTGCAGTTGCTGCGTGGTGCCCCACAAACTGAGTACCGCGGGGTCATACGGCAACGAGAGTGTGTAGTCGGACACTTCAACAACTTGTACGGTCGGATAATGCGCATAGAGTTGCGCCTTGACTATTTCTTTATACCGCGTGCGGGTCCATACATAAAAACGCACCACTCCTTCAAACGACGCAATCTCAAGCGAAAACCACGGCTTGGTTTTGCCACGCAGGCCATGCACGGGAGTGTCCACCTCGCCGGTTTGATACAGAACGCGCAAAAAAAGCTCCGCCGCATACGGGCTTTGCGTAATTTCCTCTGGCAGGCGTACTTCAAGCACGGTCTGCTCGGTGGTCCAATAATCTTGCTGACGCTTGTACTCAACCCAGGCATGGAGAGTCAGTTCACCCAGAAGGACAGGGAGCACGAACGGCAGCAGCGCCAATACGAACCCCCAAATCAATCCCGCGACCGCCGTGTTGCTTGGCATCCATAAAAGAAAAAAATACGCAATAATGAGGACAAGTACCGGTGCCTGGTAGCCGAACTGTGTCGCATTTTTAAACCAAAAATCACTGTAGAACTTGCCCATAAAACTATGGTATCACAAAAAATCCCGCCGGAGAGCGGGTTTTTTGTTATTTTACGAGAATAAATTTCCCATCCTTGCCCCGCTTAAAATACTTTTGATTTTGCAGATTAACGACAATGGTGCCGGGCTTCACGTGGCGTTCTTTGAGTACTTTTTCGATGATCTGGTCTTTAGTAAGGGGTCCGTGTTTGCGCAAAATTTCGCGGACCACGTCGCGCACCACTCCCTGGGTGTATCCCCATTCTTTAAGCGCGTACATGCCGCG
>JBBTSH010000017.1:0-2051 GCA_038064795.1 Patescibacteria group bacterium
CTCCCTCTTAAGGAGAAGGTCGTAGGTTCGAATCCTACAGGGCGGACAAAAGACACAAATATCCCGCCTGCGCGGGATTTTGTGCTTTTGTCCGAGCCGGAGCCATGTCCTGCACTTGCAGGACGGCGAGGCGGGCTCGCGACCAAAACTTGCGACGGCAAGTTTTGAGTTGTGAGGACTAGTATCCTGAGCTCCAAGATTAAACCTCGGCGTAGCTTAGAAGTCGAAGTGCGGGGAAAATGTATTTTTGGCATGCAATTCAATTTCACTTCCAAACCTTGTGATCAATCCGAGTCCGTGGAATAATACTGTCCACTTAGTTCTTTGGAGGATGCAATGACCAACACAGCGACCAAGACAGTGCCGCGAGAGGTCTGTCTCGAAATTCTGAAGAGGCACGCCGATGCCCTCGGCCTGTCGATTGAATCCGAATGGAAGAAACACGATGACGGCAGACGCTGCGTCTGTTTCCACGTCAGCGGCACGAGGCCGGGTCACTCGGACGAGTGGTTCTGCTTCGCTGTCGTTCTGACCGTGCCCGAATGCCAACTCGGTGTTTGGACGCGGGAATCGATGGACTACCATAAGGGTCCATTCGACGTCGTCGAAGAAGACCGCGTGTTCGAGCCGACCAGTTTTGACCAGTGGCTCAAGACGTGGTTCGAGAATGCCGTGCTCGAAGAACTCACACGCCCGTAAGAAGGCCGACATGAGAGGAAAGATCATTCTGATGTTTGCACCAGCACAGAGGAGACGGTCATGCAAACTATCATATGGATTCTTCCAGTTGTTTCAATTCTTTGCTTGGGAGTTCCTGCTGTCATCTCCGCTAGGGAAGGAAAATGGAGCAAGGCGGCTCTGTGGATAGGCGTGGCCTTCGCCCTCAATGCGTGGCCGCTCTACGTGAACATCACGCATTAGCCTCAGGGCGAGTGCCATTTACCCCCACCCTAACCGGTGGGGTTCTGCTTTTTGCGATCACTTTGTCAACCGTGGCTGAGTTGTGAGGACTAAGGTGAAAGCTCGTCTAACCTCTGCCGCATCTTTTCTCCCGTATCAATCACAAACTCCACGTGTGGAATCGTAGCGCCCTTGATGCGTTTTTTAAAAAACTGGGCAAATTCGCAGCGGTTGCGGTTGGCAAAATCGAGCGCCGCGTGTTCGGCCTCGGTGGGGAGCACGGTGATATAAATTTTGCCACGCTTGCTATCCTCGGAAAGTTCGGCCGCGGTCACGGTAATCAAGGACTGACGGTTTGCCTCGCGGGCCAAAAACTCCGCCGCCGGCTCTCGCAATGCTTCTTTAAGCCTTTCCCGCATGTATTATTTAAATACCACTTCGAACGCCTCGAGTCTATCGCCCGGTGTGGGCTCGATGCCAAGCTTTACCTGCGCGCCAAACTCGCTTCCGGTCTCGACTTTTTTGACCGGTGATTTGCCGCTCTGGAGCGAGGTGATCTCGCCGCGCGCAAGCTCAAGGTCTCGGCGCATCAAGCGCACCTCTTCGCCGACGCGCAATGTACCTT
Organism: Patescibacteria group bacterium; assembly: GCA_038064795.1. Lineage (GTDB taxonomy): Bacteria > Patescibacteriota > Minisyncoccia > Phycocordibacterales > SBAW01 > GWA1-54-10. The sequence continues at coordinate 1,526 of JBBTSH010000017.1, forward strand.
CTTCAACTTTGCCGCCCAAAACCACGCGGCCTTTCGCGTTGCTGAATATTTTAACGATTTTTGCGGCACCGGTCGTAGATTCTTGCTTTTGCCGGGGCCGGCGCTCCTCGAGTTTTGCACCGAGCCACTCGCCGAGTTTGTAGATAATGTCAAAAACTTCAATCTCAACGCCGAGGCGCTCGGCCAAATCTCGCGCCTCGCGCTCGACTTTGACATTAAAACCGACAATGATGCCCGCGGGTTTGGCGCTGCCCGCGCGTTTGACGTCTCCTTCGGTGATGGCGCCGACCCCGCGTGTTACCCGCACCTCAAGATGTTCGTCTGTAGGAATTTTTTCAAGTTCATGAATAACCGCGTCGCCGGTGCCCGCCACGTCGGTCATGATGATAAGCGGCAAGACGATATGCAGTTTTTCTTCCTCTTGCAGTACCTCGCCGTCTTCTGTTTTTTTGATGCTGACATTTTTTGGAGGTGGAGCGACCCTCAATCTCTCGGCGCGCGCGGCCGCCACGGCACTCTCGGCCTC
>JBBTSH010000017.1:2061-30124 GCA_038064795.1 Patescibacteria group bacterium
CTTTTTTCCTCTCGACCACACTCCACGGGTCTCCGACGGTGGGCAATATCGAAAAGCCGACCAGCTGCACGGGGCTTCCGGGAAGCGCCTCGCTGATTTTGCGGCCCAGAAAATTTTCCATAATGCGCACGGGCGCCAAACTTTCGCCCGACACGACATACTCGCCGCTTTTGATCGAGCCGTTTTGCACGATGAGGGTCGCGGTATTGCCGCGGCGCGGGTCAACATGCGCTTCAATGACATGCCCCTCGGCCGGCGCCTCGGGATCTGCAGAGAGTCCCTCGAGTTCGCCCGCAAGCAAAATCAAATCGAGCAACTCGGGGATTCCTTCGCCCGTTTTGCCCGAAACGGGGATGTAGGGTACCTCGCCGCCCATACCCTCTAAAAAAATCTGATGCTCAAGCAGAGACATTTTTGCTTTTTCGAGATTGGCACTGGGCTTATCTATTTTCGTGAGCGCGACGATGTAGGGGATATTAACTTCCTGAATTAATTTCAACGCTTCAAGCGTTTGCGGTTTGACGCCTTCTTCGGCAGAGACCACCAAAATAGCCACGTCGGCGACCTCGAGCCCGCGCAAGCGCATGGCGCTAAACGCTTCATGCCCCGGCGTGTCTAAAAACGTGATGCGGTGCGTGCCGGTCTCATTTGTGTGCTCGGCCTCATACGCCGAAAGATGCTGGGTGATGCCGCCCGCTTCGCCCGCAACCACGCTCGTGTGCCGGATATAGTCGAGCAGTGTCGATTTGCCGTGGTCGATGTGCCCAACGACTGCAACTATTGGAGGTCTCATAGTTATTTTTTCTTATGGTCGGCGATATGTTTACGCGCCTGTTCTATCGCTTGGCGCTCTTCGTCGGATGTTTCAAATAGTGATTTGCCGCCCTCGATCGGTTTGCAGTAAACGCCGACCCGGTCGCGCGCATAGAGTGTCGACAATACCACGCCATGGCCAAACTCATCAAGGAGCGCGATCGCAAAACTTTGGTTGCCGCCGGAGCCATCGCCTTGAAACGGATTAAACCGCACGATGCCGATGCCTTGCACGCTGCCGCGCAAGCGCATCTCGGCAATTTTTAGATAAGCTTCGAGCTCGGTGCGAAAAGCCTGAAACTCTTTCATATCGCGGGTAAGGAGCGCGAGCGTCTCTTCAATGGTGCCGTTTTTGCCATGGGTCAATGCTGAAAGGCGGCGTTCGAGCAAAGTAAAGACAACCAGCGCTAACAGCGCCAACAGGAACGCCGCGAGCGCGAGCATAGGCGCGGCGCTTGTGAGGAGCGCGTTTGCCGGGTCGAACCATGCTGCTATAGAGGTAGGCGACATAGCGATGAAAAACAGTATACTCTTAATACGATGTTTTGGAAGCGAAGTGCAGAGAGACTTTATGCCGATGCGGCGGCGGCAACGCCGCTCTCGAACAATGCAATGCGAGAGATCATGCGACTCTTGCCGCTCTATGGCAACGCGGGTGCGTTGCATCGCGAAGGTGTTGAAGCGAAAAAAGAGTTGGAGCGCGCTCGGGCCGCCGTAGCTAAAAGCGTAGGAGCCCATGCGGACGAAATTATTTTTACCGCAAGCGGCACCGAGGCGAACAACTTGGCGATCCAGGGTGTCTTGCGGCCGCTGCTTCGGGAGCACGGGGAGCTTAACGCGATAACCTGTGCGATTGAGCATCAATCGGTGCTTGAGCCCTTGCATGCACTTGAGGATGATGGGGTATACACAACCGTACTGCCGGTTGATAGCAATGGATTGGTGGATCCTAAAATTCTTGCAGAGAGCATCAACGAACAAACGGCATTTGTTTCTATCCAACTGGTGAATAGCGAAATAGGCACCATCGAGCCCGTGCGCGGGATTGCAAAAGAGATTAGAAAATTCAGAAAGCTCCGGCAAAACAGTATTTCCGGGTACGCAGATTTTTCTGCTGAAAAATCTGCTGAAGTGCTAGCGCCAGCGCTCGCAACCCCCTCCACTACTGTTTTGCCTTTGCCTTTGCTTCTGCATACAGATGCAAGTCAGGCGCCGCTGTGGCTTGATATACAAGTAGAGAAGCTCGGGGTCGACTTGATGACGCTCGATGCGCAAAAGGTGCTGGGTCCCAAAGGGGTGGGGTGCCTCTATATAAAAAGAGGAGTGCCGATAGAACCCTTGCTTTGGGGCGGCAAGCAAGAGCAGGGCCTGCGCGGCGGGACAGAGAACGTTCCGCTTGCGGGCGCGTTTGCGGTGGCGCTTGCCGACGCGCAAAAGGGGGTTGAAGCGCGGACAAAAAAAGTCGCCGCCGTACGGGACTATTTGTATGCTGAAATAAAAAAATTACTTCCCGACGCGATACTCAACGGCCCAAACCTAAGGTCCGACCTTAACTCGGACTCCCCAAGGTCGGACATTAAAAGCCCACGGATAGCGAACAATCTCAATATTTCAATCCCCGGGCTCGACGCGCAGATGGCGGTAATTGCCATGGATGCCGAGGGGATCGCCGTTTCCACCCGCTCGGCCTGCGAGGTAGGCAAGGAGGAGCCCTCGCACGTCATCCAGGCAATTACTGCCGAGGTCGAAGATTCTGAGCGTAGTCGAAGAACAGGAACTGCGATCCGCATCACCCTGTTGCCCGACGCTACGAAATCGGACGCCCGCCGCATTGCCGAAACGCTCGCTAAAATTGCAAAAAGGTACAGAAACGTGTTATAGTATACGCATCTATGGACCTCGAGCAGCTCACGAAACACCAAATAATCCTGCTCACGCTCCTCGTGAGTTTTGTAACCTCGATTGCGACGGGGATAGTTACCGTGTCGCTCATGGATCAGGCGCCGCAGTCGGTCACCCAAACGATAAACCGCATCGTGGAGCGCACGGTTGAAAAGGTGGTCCCGACCGACCTTTCCGCGCTCGTCACCACCGAAAAAACGGTCATCGTTAAAGACGACCAGCTTGCCGCGCAATCTATCGCCAGCGTGCAAAAAGCGATCATCCGCATCACGGCTGTAAACAATCCAACGCAGCTTCTCGCGCGCGGCGTCATCGTGGGCAAGGGGATAGCCCTGACCGATCGCGGCGCGCTTGCCGCGAGCGGCGCCACCCAGTTTGAAGCGATTCTTTACTCGGGCGATCGCGCCCCCATCAGCATTGTTGCGGGGACATCGCCTATAGCCGTGGTGGCTATCGGCACCTCGACCCCCGCGCTCGCAACGTTGGGCGATGCCAGTAAGTTACAATTGGGGCAGAGCGTCATACGCATTGGCGGCACCGGCACGGACAATATCGGCGTCGGCGTCGTCGCGCAGTTGCCGAGCAGCGATCATCCGAAACTCATAGAGGCCAGCGTATCCTCCGCAACACCAGGTTCGATATTACTGACGATCTTCGGCGAAGTGGTGGGGATGATAACGGCCGATTCGCTCGCCGTGTCGGCTGGAGCAGAGTTTTACAGCGTCGCAGATTCAGTGCCCGCGCCTTAGCACACTCAATTATATATGCCACCTTTTGGACATTTCACGACAAAAGCAAAAGAAGCCGTGCGCCGCGCGCATGAGCTCGCGGTCGAACGCGGCCAAAATCAAGTAAGCCCGATGCACCTCCTTGCGGCGCTGTTGCTGCAAGAGGAGTCGTTGGTCACCACCGTGCTCGACAAGCTCGAGGTCGACCTCATTCTTTTGACCGACACGACGCTCGAGTCGCTTGAGGGTGCCTCCGGCGGATCGGTGCTCTCGCCGTCATATCAATTGTATTTGACCCCCGAGTTGGTGCAGTCGCTTGAGCGCTCGGCAAAAATAGCGACCGAACTGCATGACGAATTTGTGTCGACCGAGCATCTTTTTATTGCGATTCTCGACGTGCAGGGCGCCGCCCGCGACGTGTTGGCGCGCTTTCGCATTACCCGCGATGCGGTGGTGCGCGCGCTTTCAGAGCTGCGCTCGACCAAGGCCGCCTCGACCACCCATGAGAAAAAATTCCGCGCGCTGCCAAAGTATACGCGCTCGCTCACCAAAGCCGCGCTTGAAAATAAATTAGATCCGGTGATCGGCCGCGACGAGGAAATTAAGCGCGTCATACAAATTTTGTCGCGCCGCACGAAAAACAATCCGATCTTGATAGGCGAGGCGGGTGTCGGCAAGACGGCGATCGCCGAGGGCTTGGCGCAGCGCATCGCGATGGGGGACGTGCCGGAGTCTCTTAAAGACAAAGACCTGGTGTCGCTCGACCTTGGCGCACTTATTGCGGGCACCAAGTATCGCGGCGAGTTTGAAGAGCGGCTCAAAGCGATCATGAAAGAGATCGAACGCTCCGAGGGAAAGATTTTGCTCTTTATCGACGAAATTCATACGATGATCGGCGCCGGCGCCGCCGAAGGCGCCATGGACGCATCGAACATGCTCAAGCCCGCGCTTGCGCGCGGCGACCTGCACGTGGTCGGCGCCACGACGCTCAAAGAATATCAAAAACATATAGAACGCGATCCGGCGTTTCAGCGGCGCTTCCAGCCGGTGCATGTGCTTGAGCCGTCGCTTGACGATGCGGTTGCGATTTTGCGCGGACTTAAAGAAAAATACGAGCTTTTCCACGGCGTGCATATTACCGACGACTCGATCGTGGCCGCGGTAACGCTCTCGGCACGCTATATCCCGGATAGATTTTTGCCCGACAAAGCGATCGACTTAATAGACGAGGCGGCGTCCAGCTTGCGCATATCGCTTGAAAACAAGCCGCCCATGCTCGAAGACGCGCACCGCAAAATTATGCGCCTCGAGGTTGAAAAGGAGGCCTTGCGCAAAGAGGCCGAGAGCGACGAGGGCGGCCGCGCGGCCAAAACACGGGTCAAAGCGATAGAGCGCGAAATCGCCGAGCTTAAAGAAAAGACCGGCGAGCTTGAATTGCGTTGGAAAAACGAAAAGCAAGTGCTGCAAGACATCAAGAGCATCAAAAAAGAGCTCGAGAGCCTGCGCATTGAGGCCGAGTCGGCCGAGGCCGCGGTAGACCTCTCGCGCGCGGCCGAGATCCGCTATGGCGAGATCCCGTCGCTTGAACGAGAACTTGAACAAAAACAAAAGCGGCTCAAAAAACTCCAGTCGACGCGCCGCATATTGAAAGAGGAGATAGTCGAGAGCGATATCGCGGGCGTCGTTTCAAAATGGACCGGTATCCCCGTCTCGCGCATGCTCGAAGAAGAGGCCGAACGGCTCTCACGCATCGAGGCCGAGTTGCGGCAGCGCGTGTTGGGGCAGGATGAAGCGGTGCAAAAAGTTTCGGATGCGGTTAAAAGAAGCCGCGCAGGCATTGCAGACCCGAACCGCCCCATTGCTTCGTTTATTTTCTTGGGGCCGACGGGTGTCGGCAAAACCGAGCTCACCAAAGCGCTCGCGGAGTTTATGTTTGACGATGAAAAAGCGCTGATCCGCGTCGACATGTCTGAATATATGGAGAAGCACTCGGTGTCGAAAATCATCGGGGCGCCCCCGGGCTATGTAGGCCACGAAGAGGGAGGTGCCTTGACCGAGCTGGTGCGCCACCGCCCGTATGCGGTGTTGCTGTTCGACGAGATTGAGAAAGCGCACCCCGAGGTGTTTAACATTCTCCTGCAGGTGTTGGACAACGGGCATTTGACCGACGCCAAGGGGCGCAAAGTGAACTTCCGCAACACGATCATCATCATGACCTCCAACATCGGCGCGCAGTATATCGACAAGATGGAGCAGATCGGATTTGCGGTTGGGGGAGCCTCCGATGCACAAAACTACGTGATGGCTAAAGAAAAAGTAGGCACCGCGCTTAAAGACTACTTCCGCCCCGAGTTCTTAAACCGCATCGACGAAATAATCATCTTCAACATCCTTTCGCCCGAGGCGGTGAAAGATATTGTGTCTATCCAAGTGAAAGAGGTGGTGGATCGCTTGGCAGCCAAAGACATTACCTTGAGCATGACACCCGCGGTGTACGATTACTTGGCAAAGCAAGGCTACAATCCGCACTACGGCGCGCGCCCCTTGCGCCGCTTGATACAGGATAAAATTTTGACCAAGGTTGCATCGCTTATGGTGAGCCGTGGCGTGCTCTCGGGCGGGAGCGTCACGGTCGACTTTAAAAACGACGAATTTGTGTTCGACGTCAAAAAAGGCGGCAAGGGCAAGGGGGTGCGGCTTACCGCCAGTGCCTTGGCCGAAGAAAAAGTCTCCTAACAAAAAATCCCCTACACGGGGATTTTTTGTAGCAAAATAGAGGAAGGCGTTGTATAGTCCATCCAGGCAACAACTCCCAGGAGGGGAAGATGGAACGTTTGGACGAACTGCCGAAAGAAACACGCAGGTTCCCCAACTTCAGGCTCATTGAGGGCAAGCTCGATCTCCTCATCGGCCCGAGCTGTCTCGGTTGGAGATTAGGGGTCGATGAGAGTGTTCGCTTCAATCGGCATGGTACCTTTACAGTCGTCAGCATCAAACCAGGCTCTGCCATATTGCAGGTGAAATTGCCGCGCAAGGGCTGGAACCCAGAAGGGCCAAACCATCACGCGGTCGTGGTGCCCGCTCGGTGTGAAGTGACTATCCGCAAGGGTGCGATACATGTACGTCAGATTCCTGACAAAGAATGGAGTCAAATCGAAGCTAAGGAACGCCATCGCCGAGAATATCGCGAAATGATGGAGCGCCGATACTCCCAGCAATTTGGAAACATGAACTGAACGATATCCGACCTTTCCTCCAGAGCGCTCCATTGAGCGCTCTTTTCTTTTTCCAAAAACGTTTGTGCGACGTATGGCTTGCACTGAGCTTGCTTGCAGTGAGCCTGTCGAACTTGTCGAAGGGAACGAGATTGAAACTATTTTGAGGCATTAAAACAGGAAACCGCTCGACCGGAACGGAATCCAGTGGAGCGGCCTTTTAACTTTCGAGCTTATCGAGCAGCTTAGCTTCGCGGAGGAAATCCAGGGCAGCGTCTCGCGACACAAACTCCTGGCTTTCGACAGTAACCCAGTCGTCATAGTTCCTCTCCGGTGGAGAAAAGAGGGCTATAAAGGTTACCTCTTTCTCCGTACGAATCTGGACCCCTTGGGTTTCGCCGTGCCTGTCGACTCTTCGATAGGTTTGAAGAAGTAGATAGCGCCGAATTCGCTGGTGCATCTGGCGCGCGTAAAGGGGTCCTTGTGCAGTTTCTTCCAGCCTCCCCATTCGCGCTTGTACGCGAACTCCTTCTTGAAACCCTTGTACTTCGGGTCGGCGTCGGTGAACTCCAATTCCCCCGGAAGGAAGTTGGTTATAGTACCTTCGGCGACCTCCTTGCCGTTTTCGATGAGTTTCACCCGCATCCCATTTTTCAACGTAGTCTGCATTTCCTGCAATCCCATCGTTTTAGCGTCCTTTGGCGTGGTTGGAGAAATGAAAAGAGCTTCGTGTATTAAATTACACTAATTTATATAAAAGTCAAGTTGTGCGCCGTATGGCTTGCACTGAGCTTGCTTGCAGGGAGCCTGTCGAACTTGTCGAAGTGAACGTGCAATATTGGAATAGTTTTGAGTAAATGAAAAGCCGCCCCTCTGTCGTGAGACGGAAAGGCTAAGCTTTCCATTTCGCCGAGGTGGCGGTTAATTATGCGAGCGTCGCTACTGTGGTGTCAGAGGTCGATTGCGCCGGAGCGCAATAGGCAAAGATGGCGCGGTCCACCTGTTCGTAACTCAGTTCGTAGCAGAAGAGGCTGAGCGCCTCATCGAATACTCTTTTCACGGTGGCCTCGTTCTTCTTTCGGAAAATTTCGACACCCTCACCCCTTTCCAAGGGGACGATGTCTTTCCGGTAAAGGTGGAGCGTACCGACCGCGAAGTAAATCATCAGCCGATATCTTTCGCTTAGGTTCGCCATTTCGTCCTCCTCTTTTAGCCGTAGACCTGACGGCTACGGCCGGTATAGTGTTGCGAGCCGTCCAGCTCGACACAAACCTCGTACTCATTCCGCATGCGGTAGCCGCTGTGGACCGTGCACGTAGCTTGGCGTTGCCACCAATAGTATGCCATTGCTCCAGCGTCCTTTGGCGTGGTTGGAGAAATGAAAAGAGCATCGTGTATTAGATTACACCAATATATATAAAAGTCAATAGTGCGCCGTATGCCTGCCCGTCCATGGCCTTGCTGTGTCCTGCGTAGCTTTAGCGAAGTAGGAGCGGAGGAGGGGAACGAAATCGGAACGATTTTGAGCTATAAAACAGAATGACCCACAGAGGTGGATCACTCCGTGGGTCTGAATTCACTAGTCTTCTTCGACGAACTTAATTCGCGGACCAAAATCCGACTGGCCGATCTGCATCATCGAATGAAGCCTCGGCTCTGCTGCCAACATCGGCGTGTCAGTTTCGAGTTGGTAGACCTGGAGGCCGACATTCGGGTCATTCACGTGCCCGATCTTCAAATTCTCGTCATGATCGATCTCGACCTTAATCTCGCCCCCGTCAAACAAAACCCACTCACCCTCTGGTGGTTCCAACTGACATCCATCTCCAAAGACGAAGTGGGTGACTAACCGATCATCGCGAGAGCAATAAAGGTGAGCCTGAGGCTTTTCTCCGCTCCATTTCTGGAGATCGATGATGACAGTGTCACCATTCTCAAACTTCCGGTTAGATACTTGTTTGGGAAAGATTACGGTCCAACCCTCGTCCAGCTTGAGACACCACGACGTCTCCGAAAGGTCATCGATTTCGACGATATGTCCACAGATGCTGCGCTGGTTTGCCACGGCTGTCTCCTTTTCCGATTTTATGCACCAAAACTGCTGGTAGTTTTCTACCACGAAAATATGTAAAAAGTCAAGTTGTGCGCTGGGGGAGACCGCCTTCGGCATTTCTCCCTCGACTAAAACTTTTTCGTCAAAAAGTTTTGTCTGGGCACCAGCTCACCAAATTTTTTGCTAAAAATTTATGGTTCCGCTGTTCGAATCCTCCACGCAGAGTGTCCAAACACTCTGCTCCGTGCAGCACATAACGCAAAAAGTCCTAGCTGGAGCTAAGACTTTTTGACGTTTGTGCGCCGGGGAGGATTCGAACCTCCGTAGCCCGAAGGCGACAGGTTTACAGCCTGTTGTAATTGACCACTCTACCACCGACGCATGGTACTGAACGCTATTACGATACCGTTTTTTATGTGTATTGTCGAACGATGCTGAAAATTTGGATGCTATGATAAACGCATGAAGCCATTGCGGCTCATGCTTTTTTCGTTGCTCTTTGCGTTTGCACCGCTCGTTGCGTCGGCGGCATCGCTTAGTGCTTCGCCTGCATCCGGCGCGGCGCCGCTTAGTGTCTCGTTCAACGCCTCGGGCGGGACGGTGCTCGAGTTTGGCGACGGCAGTACCGCCACTTGCTCGGACTCCTGCGAACCATGGCGCCCGAGCCATACCTACACTGCGGGCGGCACCTACACCGCAAGCCTCAAGGGCGGGGGGAAGGTGCTCGCGACTAAACAAATCTTAGTGTCGGGACCGGCAGCGCTGCCAACCTGCACGATGAGCATTACGCCTTCGGTGGTGTCGCCGGGCGGGAGCATCACCTTGACGTGGAGCAGCACCAACGCAACCGGCGGCACCATTACCGGTCTTGGCTCTGTCGCGCCCTCCGGCCGAACAAATCTTGTCGTCCCGCTTAACCCATCGACCACATTTTTGGGCACGTTCACCGGATCAGGCGGCACGGCACAGTGTCAAGCTACCGTGCGCGTGGGCACGGATGCAGGGGTGGGCACCGGCGACTCCGGCACAAGTGCCGGCGGTATTGAAGGATCTCAAAATAACATACTTTCAAATCCAGACACCGGCGCATCCGCCGGTACCAGAGACACCACCGGCATTACCGCGCCGGTGGTGCCGGTTACCAGCAGCACGTTGCCACCGCCAGGGAGCGGTAGCACAGGCGGTCTTGTGCCGTGCAGGGGCATCGACTGCAACCTGTGCGCCGCAGGCACGCTCATCCAGCGCATCATCAACTTTATGATCGGGATATCCATCCCGCTCGCGGCATTGCTTTTTGCATGGGCGGGAGCGCTCTATTTTTCATCTGGCGCAAATCCCGGCAACAAAGACAAAGCAAAACAAATTTTTATCGATGCGTTCGTCGGTTTTCTTATCGCGCTTGCGGCGTTTCTTGTCGTGCAGACGTTGCTCAAAGTGTTGATGAAGGATACGTACCAAAGCTGGAACAGTATCCAATGCGTGTCCCAAGAGCAGCGCCCCGGCACTACCCCCACTAATACCAAAACCATTAACGATGTTTTGCGCAGCGTGCTGCCCAGCCTCTCGGTCAGCAATAACCCAAGTCCCATTGCGCCAAACTTCGGTGGCGGGTATCAAGGCTCTGGCTGGGGAGACACAGTTGGTTTGGGGGATGGCAGCGGCTCTTCAGGAGGAAGTTTTTCAGGTACAGGCGCACCGGTAACCGGAGAGGTCATTTGCGATGATGAATATGGTTGTTACTCAACCTACACCGGTACCAATCAAGACATTTCGAGGTGTGGGGGTGGTAGTTGGGAATATATAGCCGACTACGATCAATGTGTGAGCAGACAAACAGAGGATGTGCGGCAGGCATGTGCGGCAGGCTCGACCTATATTCCCGACTATGACGAATGTATTAATTTGGGCGGTGGGGGCGGCTTGAAAGGCACCGAACAATGGCTATCAGGCCTTGAAGCTGCCTGTGCACAATATGGTTTGGATGACTGTGCTTTAGCACAAGCCACGATGGCTCGCGAATCGGGCGGCAATTGTAGCTTAACAGGCCCCACCAAAGACTATGGGTGCATGCAGGTTACGTGCCCTGCAGCAAAAGATTATGATCCCACGGGATGGGCGCGGACTCAGGATTGTGAGTCAATCAAAAGTCGTCTGCTTACTGATACTGATTACAACATTGCGGTCGGCGTGAATGAGCTGAAGTCTTGCTACAATTATACTGGCGGTGATATCGAAAAGACCGCCGCTTGTTACAATGGCGGCCGCGGTGCCCTTTCACTCAGTAAAGACACGATCAATTGCAGCGGCATAGCTAATTATCAATGCCCAACCTATAGTTGGTCTTCCTCCATCGTCAAATATACTAAGGGTGTTAGCTCAACATATGGGCTGATTGTAAAATAAAAATACATGCCATATAAATCACTCTTCATTGCTTTTTCGATCGCAATTATTGCATTTATTACAATTGGCAGCCTTGTGCTGTGGTTCATTTGGCCAGATTCATTTATACCTCGTACCATTACTCAAAGTTTTTCTGGTGAAGAACAGTCTGACACTGCCCCCGTTGCCGCCGCTCCCATCCCTACAATAGACAGTGACGCCTTGTATGCGGCATTGTTTGCAAAGTTAGGCGCGACAAAAGTCGATTTTGCACAGATTAGTTCTGCAAATAATAATCAATACAGCAGCGTTTTTGCGCTTTATGCGCAAGATGTTGCCGACTACAAAAAATTATTCCCGCAGTCTCCATCGCCGGCGCTTGGGATAGCGTTTAAAGACCTGAATGGAGATGTAGTTTCTGACGCTATAGTCTATGAAAATCTCTCTGGCATTGCGTGCGGTTCTGCAGGATGCGCTGTCGAGGTATACCGCAAACAGGGTAATACATGGAATAATATTCTTAGCACACTCGGGTCAGACATAGTTGGTGTGGCAGATTCGAAGACTAGCGGTTTCAACGACCTATTTATATCGACGGATGGCGAAGCTGGCGCTGTGCTTGTTGTAAAATACGTTTGGAACGGCTCGCGGTATGAGCGCAGCTCTACGGCTGCCATCTGGAACGGCAGCACCTTTATCGTCCGCTGAGGGCACAGTTGCATAAAATAGCCTTATAGCGTATATTCTTTTGACATGTCACAAGATAGACTCATCAAACTCCAATGCAACAAATGCAAGCGCATCAACTATTGGAGCTCAAAAAACAAAAAACTGGTAACGCGCAAAATCGAGCTTAAGAAGTTTTGCAAGTGGTGCCGGGTTCAAACCGTGCACAAAGAGGCTAAAAAGTAATTTTTTGGCTATACTAAGCCTCTGGGCGATTGGTGAAATGGTATCACAACGGTCTCCAAAACCGTTATTGTAGGTCCGATTCCTACATCGCCCGCAGTTCTAAAAAGTAGTATTAGCGTTTTCATATTTTTGTTGTATTGTTGTCAATGGCACCGCATTCCGCGACGCCCTTGGTCTTTTCAACCTATGGTACTCCGAAAGGAACACCAGATGCATATGTATTCGTTCTCAGCTCCTCAAGCAGACCACGCTTTAGCGGTCGTGTTGAAACTCATGAAGGAGCGCCGCTTCTTCCTCTTTCAGCAAGAAGAGTACAACCGCAAGATTGAGGGCGACTCTGGCCACGGTCTTGATTCTACAATCTTCGGCCCGGCCATCGCACTCGACGAGAAAGTTCGCGCGGTTTATACCGCGTCTACTCGTCTCGCTGAGGAAAATATTTTGAGCTGCGAGAAAGGTCTTGGACTCAAAGGACCTGACCTCAGCGGCAACAAGCGATTGGTCCAATGCAATCGCTACACCGGCGGGCTCGATATCTGCCGGGTGTATCCCTCTACGGCATTTACCGAACTTGCTCCTGACTCGCTCGAAGAGTTACAGGTAGAGGAAATGGCGCGACTCATGGGCACCAAGACACCGGACGACTACTCGCCCAAGGAAATGCAAGAACTCCGGGGCAGTGTGGAAATAAACGCCTGCAAAATCTGGGAGGAAATCAAGGCCATCAAGTCCTTGGAGTCCGGTAACTCGTGCGTGGTCTTGCTGGAAACTCGGTTTGAACCAACCGAGGGCTATCGCGAGGATGATTTCCTCCAGGGCAGAGTCGCCGATATTCGGCTTTTCCCTTACGGGATGGGTTACCTATTCTACGAGTACTCCAAGCGCATCAGAATCGTGCGCCACGCTCACGTGGTATTTAATACATCACGTAAGGCGCACGTAAACGTCCAGCACTGGAGTAATGGGGGGCTCTCCCTGAGATTCGACTCCAAAGGTGGCTACGTCTGTCGCATATACTTCCCAATAGTGCTCTGATTGGTCAATTGCCACCCCAGCAACGGGGTGGCTTTTTCTTTTGCGACATTAAAAGCGTCTTGGACGAAGTCAAGACGGCCCGCCGTTAAGACAAGAATTTTTTTGCGAATCGCGCGGCCTCGTTTTTGCTTTTGATCCACACGATTTCAGGGTTGCGTTTAAACCACCTGCTTTGGCGTTTAGCGTAGCGGCCGATAGCGCGTTCGAGCTGCTCGAGCATCTGCTCGTAGGTTAATTTTTTTTGCAAATAGAGCGCGAGGTAGCGGTACTCGAGCCCGAGCTCATCCATGCGTTTGTAGGAGAGGCCTGCCTCATGCAGGCGCTTGGCCTCGGCGATCATGCCGCTTTTAATGCGCGCCGAGAGGCGCGCATGAATCTTCTGTTTTAAATTTTTTGGATTCAACCCAATCCACAGGACGTCATATTCGACATCGGATGTCCGATATGGCGGGCTTTTGCCTAACGCTTTCGCGATCTCGATAGCGCGGATTAAACGGCGTTTGTGTTTTGGCTCGACGGTTTTGACCCGGCGCGGGTCGAGGTTTTTGAGCATGGCAAAAAGTTGCGCGGCAGATTTTTTCTCAAGTTGCGCACGTAGCGCTGCGTTAGGCGGCACATTGGGGAGTGTGATCCGCCCCAGCAGCGCATCCACATAAAACCCCGTCCCGCCTACCACGATGGGCATTCTAGCTTTTTGCAAAATGCTAGAACAAGCGTTTCGGGCGAGACGTACGAAATCGTCGGCGTTGAATTGTTTTTTTGGCGAAACAACATCAAGCAGGTAGTGGGGAATCCCTCGCATCTCTTTTTTAGATATCTTGCCGGTGCCGATGTTGAGGCCGCGATACACCTGCCGCGAATCGGCAGAAATAATCTCGCCATTGAATTTTTTGGCAAGCAGCACGCCGAGCGAGCTTTTGCCCGATGAGGTTGGGCCGACGATCGCTATGACTTTTGCTTGCCCTGAGTATGTCGAAGGGGGCTTGAGCATTGGGACAGAATAACCTCCGGCTCCCATAAAGGAAAGCCGGAGGTCTGCGCACTGGACACGGTGGCTACCGGAGCGCTTCGAGGACCTCGGCCTCGCTCCGTTTGAGTTCGACATCGAAGTAGCGGGCGACTGTCTCTCTTGTGAAGAGGCTGCAGACTTTTTCGTCATGATCGAGCTGTTCGTCCTGCAGCAGCACGAGGAACGAGAGGTCATAACCGGCGGACTCGAGCCGCTTGATCTTCTGCCGGTCGCATTCGCTCCAGTCATCGGAAAGGTCGACGACCAGCGCCTTTTCGCGCGGCAGTTTTTTCGGCCATATCCGGGCCGCCGCCTGCTCGAAGGATTTGTTGGGCACCAGATACTGGTCGCGCTTGGCTATCTCAGTTTGCAGTGCTTGGGCGAAGAGATGGCCGGTGCATGAGAGGCACGTCAGTACGTCGAATTGCAAGCCATCCCGCCGCAGCTGGGCATGCAGCTCCCGGGCGATGAGCGGCAGGAGGTCGTGCATGCGCAGCACTTCGTCGTTGTCGGCGCCTCGTGCGAAAAAATTCACGCGGACCTCTTTCTTGGTCACGGTAAATTTTTTTCGCAGTCGTTGGAGCAGGTCTTCTTGCGCGGCATTGAGTCCCGTGATGGTTCCCATGGCAACTCCTTTTGGATGGGTGGATCGCGATAGAGCAACTAAAATTAAAATATAGCAGCTGTGTGGACAAAAAGAAAGCCCGCCCCGGGTTGGGGGCGGGCGTGAGCCAAGCTCGTGGCTCAGGAATATGCTCGGGTGAGCAGACTCCAATTTTGTTTTGGGCGGACAGGTTCTACGAGCTCCTTGCCGTCAGGAGTGAACGGGTTGTGACCCGGTACCCATGTTTTTGCGCGATCTTCATTGACGAGCGCAATAATCTGGTAGTCGTCGATCTCCCGTTGACCACTGCGGTTCACGATACAGAAGACGTACGGCAGGATGCCGCCTATGCCGCTTTCTGCGATTTTCTTCTCGATCGCACGGATGGTGCCGCGGCTCGTGGTGAACTCGGTGATGACGTCTTCAGCCAAGGCCACGAGGTCATGTTCCAGATCAAAGTTGAAGCGATCCAAGACCATTTCGCCACGCTCGCTGCCTTTGGCGGTGTACCACGCCTGCGGTAGCACGACATTCCGCGTGAGTTCGTAGGCGAGCGTGATGGCACCGTAGGCTGAGCCGCAAAAACCAATCAGTCGATGCCGTGTCGTGCCGAGTTCAATAGGTGCAAGCTCAATAATGTCCCTCACCGCCTTAGAGCACAGCGACGGTCTTGAAACCACGGGCGTGCAGTCGGCGTAGAAGTTGCTTATCTTGCCGCCCGTGAGTAGTGCATAGGGTCGTGCCGGGTTGCCGTCATGAAACCAATAGGCATTATGCTTGCGCATTTCATTGATCCAGTATCCTTGTAGAACTAAGTGGTCCATTGAAGATGACATCGTGCGCTCCTTATTCCCTTGTTCAGTTCCGCCACGCAAAATACCATTGGGGGCACAAAAAAGAAAGCCCGCCCCAAGAGGGGGCGGGCATTTCGTATCAGAAGGCTCGCCTTTTCGAGATAGCCGAATTAATCTGTTCTGTGAGCTCGAGCATCTTCTGTCGGGCAGCTTCGGCGTAGTCCACCCCCTTGGAGGCGAAGATAATGCCACTACTGGAGTTGATGATGAGCCCGTTGCCCCTGCTGTTGAGGCCGTTCCGCACCACCTTCTCCACGTCGCCGCCTTGTGTGCCGATGCCCGGCACCAGAAGCCACATGTTGCCGACGATTTGCCTGACCTCGCCAAGTTGCTCGGGGTAAGTAGCTCCGACAACGAGTGCACAGTTGCCGTTGTAATTCCAATACTTGGACACGCGCTCGGCGACGAATTTGTACATGGGCATTGAGCGGTTAGGTGGATCTGCCGCAACCAAGATGGCATCTTGAAATTCGGCAGAACCCGGATTACTCGTCTTGCACAGCACGATGATGCCCTTGTCATTTTGGTCCAAGAAGGGCTTCATCGCCTCCATGCCGAAGTAGGGATTAACCGTCACCGCGTCGGCCTCGAAGTTTAGGAATGCTTCGTCGACATAACCGCCGTTGGTATTACCGATGTCGGCACGCTTCGCGTCAAGAATGACGGGCACGTCCGGCGCGATATCGCGGATGTCATCGATCGTGTGAGCCAAAACCTCCTGTGCCTCTTTATGAAAAGCACCGGAGTAAAAAGCGATATTCGGCTTATAGCAGAGCGCTATATCAGCCGTCGCCTCGATGATCGTTCGGTTGAATTTCCGCACGTCGGGGTATGCCCCCTGCGTGTACAGAAGAAAGTCAGGAATTTTACTTCGATCCGAGTCCAACCCGACACATACCCGTGCGCCATCCTGCCAGCGCCTCTCGAGCATCTCAAAGAACTTTGCCATTGGGTTTCTCCCGCTGTCGGCTGTTAAACTTGCGCTACCGTACCACACTGGAAAGAACCGTACAAGAATGGTATTTTGTACACATTGCCGGAGTGGCGGAATGGTATACGCGCACGACTCAAAATCGTGTCTCGCAAGGGATGTGGGTTCAAGTCCCACCTCCGGCACAAAAATCTGATAAAATAAGCCGATGTCGCAGTTTTACAATAACGCAATTTTTTGGGTCGAAGTCGACAAAATCAAGGCCAACCCGTTTCAGCCTCGCAAAGAGTTTGACGAAAGCAAGCTCCAAGAGCTCGCCAAGTCTATCCGCCAGTACGGCGTCATCCAGCCGCTGACCGTTACGCGTAAAGAGGTGCAAAAGCAAGACGGCGGGCTAGCAGCCGAGTATGAGCTTATTGCGGGGGAGCGGCGGCTCCGCGCTGCAAAGCTTGCGGGTGTGCGCGAGGTGCCGGTTTTGATCCGCGCCGAGTTTGACGACGACAAAACCAAGCTCGAGCTCGCGATTATTGAAAACCTGCAGCGCGAGGACCTGAACCCCATCGACCGCGCGCGGGCGTTTGCACAGTTGGTGAAAGATTTTGGATTTAAACATGGCGAGGTTGCCGAGAAAATAGGCCGCAGCCGCGAGTACGTGTCTAACACGATACGGCTGTTGATGCTGCCGGACGCCATCAAGACCGCGCTTGCGGAGGGGAAAATTGCCGAAGGGCACACAAGGCCGCTCCTCATGCTCGCCGACCGGCCGCAGGAACAGGACACGCTCTACCGCGAAATTTTGCTTAAAAAACTCACGGTGCGCGACACCGAAAGCATCGCGCGGCGCATCGCCTTTGACCGCGTACGCAAAAAAGAGCATCTGTATTCGCCCGAGGTGTTGGAGATGGAGCGCGAACTTGGCGAGGTTCTCGGCACGCGTGTTGCGATAGAGACGAAGGAAAACGGCGGCAAGCTCACTATCGACTTTTTTGGCGAGGAGGATTTACGCACGATTTTTAACCGTTTGCACGGCGTTGCTGTCGGCAAAACAAGTGCTTCGCCGGAACTTGCTTCAGAAAAGGTCCTCGGGTCGGCTCCGCCTCAACCAGACCATTTTCCTCAGCAAGTTCCGGCTGTGCAAAATGTCGAAAGTCTCGACGATCGCAGCAAAGAAGAAAAGCAAAAAGACGAAAACACCTTCGATCCCACCAATTTCTCAATATGAAGCAGGTTTACCTTGTGAGGCATGGGGAAAGTCAGTCTAACGCTGGTGGAATTGTTATTGGTGCTGAAGCGCCCTTAACTCCTCGAGGAGTAGAACAGGCAAAATTTATCGCCGAGCGGATATCAAAGCTGCCAGTTGAAGCAATAGTCTCCAGTACCATGCTTCGCGCTCTTCAAACCGCACAGTATATTTCAGATGTTAAAAACATAAGAGTTGAAACGTCCGACTTATTTTGTGAGCGAATTAATCCCCAGGAACAGTTTGGTCTTACAAACACGGATCCCGAGTATAATCGTATCGAAGATCTTGTTAACATTCGGTATGGAGACGAAGGATACAGATTTTCTAATGAAGACACATATGCAGATTTGAATGTTCGGGCACAAAAAGCACTTTTCTATTTGGAAGAAAGAACAGAAGAACACATTGCAGTCGTTACTCACAGTGTATTTGTAAGAGCGCTTCTCGCAACATTATTGTTTGGCAAAAATATTTCAGGCCATGAATCCAAAAAAATTTTTCGAGGATTCAAAACGGCAAATACAGGTCTCACCATTTTTCAGCATGATACTAATAATCAATTAGGACATTGGCGTGTGGTCGTGTGGAACGACCACGCTCATTTAGCCGATTAACCCTTCTTTTCTTTGTCTAAGCTCGCGCGGATGTGGCGGCGGGCGAGGGTGGTCTTGGCAAAATCAAGCCATTTTTGTTTTGGCCGGGCCGACTTGCGCGTCTGGATCTCGACGATGTCTCCATTGTGAAGCACCGTGTCGAGATGTTCTAGCTTGCCGTTTACTTTAGCCGCAAATACTCTGTCGCCGATGTCAGAGTGTATCGCATAGGCAAAGTCGATGGGCGAGGCGCCTGCCGGCAAGTCCACCACGTCGCCTTGAGGCGTGAAGACGAACACCCGCTGCATAAAGATGTCGGTCTTCAGCGTTGTTTCAAAATCGGGATCGTCATCCTCGTCGCTTAAGTCGCCAAGCCACTCGGGACCCGAGAGCGCCGCTTTGTAGCGCGGCTTGCTGTCTACTTGTTTTTCATCTTTGACGCCGCCGCGCCCGAAGCGCGGTATTAGGCTTTTTATCCAGTCAAACGACGAACGCCCAGCCTCATCGTTTTTTGCACCCGATTTTTCTTTGTAGATCACATGGGCCGTGATGCCGTACTCGGCTTCGCGATGCATCGCTTCGGTGCGGATCTGCACTTCCACGATACCGCCGTCGCCGGTGAACACGGTCGTATGCAAACTCTGGTAGCCGTTGGGCTTTGGAAAGGCGATATAATCTTTGATTTTGTTCGGGAGCGGTTGCCAAAGGTTGTTTACGATGCCGAGCACACGGTAGCAGGTGGCACTATCGTCGACAATGATGCGCAAGGCGGCAATGTCGTAAATCTTGTCCACATCGTCTTCTTTACGCTGCAGCTTACGGTAGAGGCTATAGAGTCCTTTGACCCGGTAGTCGGTCTGAAAATGGGTAATGCTGTTTTGCGCGAGCTCTTTGCGGAGTGTGCGGGTCATTTTTTCGAGGCGCTCGAGCGTTTCTTTTGACCGCTCGCTTAAAAGTTTTTTCGTTTTTGCATACTCTTCCGGGTAGGCGTATTCGAACGCAAGATCCTCCAGCTCGCGGCGCACCACCCCCATACCGAGCCGGTGTGCTATCGCGGCATAGATCTCAATCGTCTCGAGCGCGATGCGCTGGCGCTTTGGCGCAGGCACAAATTTGAGCGTGTGCATATTGTGCAGCCGGTCCATGAGCTTGATGATAAGGACGCGCGCGTCTTGGCCGGTAGCAACCAAGAGTTTGCGCAAGCTTTCGCGATGACGCTCGGCACCGCGATATTTGAGGCGCCCGAGTTTGGTAACGCCTTCGACCAAAAAACGAATTTCCTTACCAAACTCTTTTTCTATAACATCCGCACTGACCCCGACATCCTCTAAGGTGTCGTGTAGAAGCCCTGCAGCAATTGTTTTAGAGCTCATGCCAAGCTCAGCCAAGCTTTTAGCGGTGGCAAAGGGGTGCACTATATAATCTTCACCCGAGAACCGCTTGTGGTCTTTGTGGGCGTTTTGCGCGAACGCATAGGCGTGCTCAACAAGCTCGCGGTCCGCGGGAGTGGGAGAACTCATGTGAGAGAGTATGTCTTTGACGTCGGGCATTGCTTCTTAGTATAGTTCGTATAGCCAACAGTTCAATGGAGAGAAGCCGTGAATGACGACTACTGCAGCAATTGCGGTTGGGGTCACTGGATCACAACGACGTATCACCACGTCCCTTGTTCGGACCCTCTGCACTGTTCAATCAATGGAGAAAATGTTCGGAAATACAATGCCAGACACCCTGACGAACCGCCGGCTCGCATCGTAAGGTCAACAGGACGTTCTCATGGGAAAGAAGGCAAGGGCGAATCAACCGAGACGCTTACACTAATCAAATAATCACTCTGTCTTTTTGCGGGGGAAACCCCGCTTCTTTTTTTCTTCTTTAAAAATTTCGAGCGCGCGCGGGAGCTCGATTTTGTATACATCGTCTGTTTTGAGCGAGCGAAAATCTTTTTGATGCACCACATACGGGCCAAAGCGCCCCACATTTGCCGTAATGGTCTCGCCGGTTTCGGGATGTGCCCCAAGTTCGCGGGGGAGCGAAAGGTAGGTCAGCGCCTCCTCCATCGTAATCTCCGATGGATTTTTTGTTTTGGGGATAGACGCGCGGCGCGGCTTTGTTTTTGATCCTTTTTTTGATTCACCAAGCTGCACAAACGGACCGAAGCGTCCGTTCAATACGTAAATAGGCTCATGCGACTCCGGGTGGTAGCCGAGCGGTTTTTGCGGCTCGTTTGAAATAACTTCTCCCGCTTCGGTGCGCGCGCCGGTGCAGTCGGGGAAGCGCGAGCAGCTCATGAACTTGCCTTGGCGCGAGAGTTTGTACACCATCGACGCTCCGCAAATCGGACATACAAATTCTTTTGGGGTCGGCCCAAGGTCGGTGATTTTCCCCGCGACCTTATCCTTCTCCTTCACATCTTTTTGAAACGGCGTGTAGAAATCTTTCAGTGTCTTTGCATATTCGCGTTTGCCGGTGGCGATATCATCGAGCTCGTCCTCCATCTCGGCGGTAAAGGTGTCGCTGATATAAGTGGGAAAGTTCGCTTCAAGAAATGTCGAGACCACATCCCCGGTGTCGGTCGGCATAAGCGAGCGGCCTTCTTTGATAACATAGCCGCGGTCGGCAAGCGTTTTCATGATTGAAGCGTAGGTAGAAGGCCGGCCAATGCCGCGCTTTTCGAGTTCTTTAATGAGCCCCGCTTCAGTGTAGCGCGGTGGCGGTGTGGTTTGTTTTTCCTCGGCCTCAACTTTTTCGACTTTCAATACTTCGCCTTTTTCAACCTTCGGCAGCTCTACATCCTCGCCGCGCGCCGCGGGGTCGGCCTTGAGCCAGCCGTCAAACAAGACACGGGAGCCGTTGGCGCTGAACGCCGGCACGTCTTCGTCTTTTGTTTTTGCGGATATTTTAGTTTTGAGCAATTTTGCGTCCGCCATTTGCGAGCTTATCGCGCGCGCCCAAATGAGTTCGTACAGCTTTTTCTGCTCGGGCGTCCCGGCAACCGACTCGCGGTCAATACGGGTGGGGCGGATCGCTTCATGCGCCTCCTGCGCATTTTTACTTTGTGTTTTGAATGTGTGCGGCGCACCGTATTGATTGCCGTATTTTTTTGAAATATGCGCAAGCATCGCCGTGCGCGCACCCGCGCCGAGGTTCGTCGAGTCGGTGCGCATGTAGGTGATATGCCCGGCTTCGTACAGGCGCTGGGCTATCTGCATGGTGCGCGCCGGCGAATAGCCAAGGCGCGAGCTCGCGGTCTGCTGCAGGGTCGAGGTGGTAAACGGCGGCCGGGGGCTGCGCTTCATCTCGCTTTCGGTCACGTCGGCAACCGATAGCCCGTCTTTTTCGACAGCAGCGATAATTTCATCGACTCTATTTTTTGCTTGCGGCTCATCTACGCACGTGAGCAAGAGGCCGTCGTTTTTTGGAGTTTTGGTGTGTGCGGTAATGACAAAATATGTCTCCGGCGTAAAAGCGCGGATCTCGCGCTCGCGCTCCATAATGATGCGCAGTGCCGGCGATTGCACGCGGCCCGCCGAGAGCCCGTAGCGCACCTTTTTCCATATGAGTCCGGAGAGGTCGTAGCCGACGAGGCGGTCGAGTACGCGCCGCGCCTCCTGCGCGTAGCGCAGATGGTCGTCGATTTTTCGCGGATGCGAGAGCGCCTCGGCAATGGCGTCTTTAGTAATTTCATAAAACACGATGCGCTCGGGCTTTTTAAGCCCAAGCTCTTCTTGTATATGCCAGGCGATGGCCTCGCCTTCGCGGTCGGGGTCGGTGGCAAGGATTACTTCGTCGGCTTTTTTGACCATGCCCTTAAGCTCGTCGATCACTTTTTGCTTGCCGGCGACCACCTCGTAGTGCGGTACAAACCCTGCGGGAATGTCTATAGCTTTTTTGTTGCTTTTGGGCAGATCGCGCACATGGCCAACCGATGCGCGCACGACAAAGTCGCCGGAGTCCAAATCCTTTAGATATTTTTCTATGGTCTTAGCTTTCGCGGGCGACTCGACGATGACGAGCTTCATACTGTTCCTCTACTCATACAGGTAAATCCTAAAATATGCAAAGTATAACTGAAAAATAAATGAGCCCCCGGCCGTACGGCCGGGGGCTCTACGCAATACTCTTTTGATACGCAACGCAAACGCAACGCCACAAACAAACCGCCAAGCACTATACTACACTATTTTCCCATCGTCCAAGTGTATGATGCGCTCGGCAAGCTTTGCATACTCCTCTTCATGCGTCACCATGATGATGGTTTGGCCTGCCTTGTGAAGCTCGGTAAAAATAGACATGATGCGCCTCGCCGATTCGTTGTCGAGGTTTGCGGTCGGTTCGTCGGCAAAAAGGATCTTTGGTTTATGCGCTACCGCACGCACGATCGACACGCGTTGCTGCTCTCCGCCCGAAAGCTGGCTCGGGAGATTGTCGAGCCGGTGTTCAAGCCCAGCTTGTTTCATGGCTTGGGCCGACACGCGGTAGACTTCTTTTTTTGCGTGTCCACGCATAAGGAGCGGTAGCGCGACATTCTCAAGCGCGGTCAACTCAGGGAGCAGTGCATAATCTTGAAAGACGAAGCCGAACTTCACAAGGCGAAAATGCATTTTTTCATCCGCGCTCATGGTATGCGTATCGTGCCCGTCGATAATTATTTTTCCGTCCGTCGGGTCGTCCAACAGACTCATCTGATAGAGGAAGGTACTCTTGCCCGCACCACTCCGGCCCATGATGGCGACCCACTCGCCATCGCGCGCTTTAAAATCGATACCCTTCAACACCGGTGTTTGGACGTCGCCGCTTTTGAATGTCTTGATGAGATTATGTGTTTCTATCATAGTTCGATGTTGCTCACTGCAAGTACTAATTTCTTCCGAGAATCGAATCGAGCGTATTTCTTCGGATGATCATCCACGCGGGGATATAGCCCGCTATCACCGTGGCCGCAATAAGCAGACCGACGCGGAAGAATGTCTGACCCAGGGGCGCCACGAGGATGCCGTCGCTGAACGGGAAGTTTATGGGATGAGCGGCAAAGTAGGGGACCAGCAGCACATATACCAACACGAGCCCCAGCGCCGAGCCGATAACCGCATAAAAAATGGATTGAAATACGTATGATATTTCCACGGCTCTTCCATTGATGCCGATGCCTTTGAGAATGCCGATAAATTTTCGCCGCGTGAGCGCGTTGACGAAGATCACGATAAAAATGGTTATCGAGGCGACCACAAGCCCAATGGAAGAAAACATGCTCCCGAGCATGTTAAAGGTGTTGATGATGTCTTTGAATGCCTGCGGTTGTGCGTCTTCAAACGTCTGAACCTTTGCATTTTGAGCTACGCCCCGGAGCACCAGCGCATCGCGCACCGATTTTGGGTCGGCATCTTTAGCGATCTTGACCGAGATTTCATCGACGTTGCCGTCGTTGCGGCCGATCATGCTCCTGAATTGCGCGTCCACCATGAACGCGCGCAGCGCTATTTCATCTACTTTGCTTTTAAGGATTCCTTTGACCGTTACTTCACGCGTGACATCGCCGACGCGGATGCGGATCTTTGAGCCGATGCCGACATTTTCGAGCGTCGCAAGTCCGGGCGTCGCGATGGGGATGTACTGGGCGAGAAGATAATTGCCGAGCACTATTTTGTCGTAGTCGCCAGGCTCAAGAAATTCTCCTTCGACAATATCGTTTGCGATGCCGGTCACGGCATTTTCTTCAAGGGGGTCGATGCCGATAATCTGCGCGTTTGCGATGTCGGGTTTGTCAGACGCTCTGCGCGTCTGGTAGTTTGCCTCCAGCTCAGCCATTTCGCTGTAGCGGGCGGTCATACCCGCGACTCCCGGCAGGCTTTGTACGATCGCAATGATGCTCGGGCTGTTCTCGATATAGTTTTTGTCGCTCAAGCTCGAGATGATGACATCGCTCGTATATTCGGTGCGCACGGCATCGACCGCCCCCTGCAAGAGCCCCACGAGGATACCTGAGATAACCACAAGGTTAAGAAAGGTAAGCACCATCACGAATACGATGAGTGAGGTCGTCCAAAGGCTCGCTCTGCGGAGCGCGCGCAGCGCGAGGAAAAAACCGATACGGATATTGAGCGGTATCATTGCGCGTTCTGGAGCACGACGACCTCGTTCGGGTTGAGGCCCGAGAGAATCTCGATGTTTCCTAAATTAGAAACGGCACCGGTCGTGACTTCGCGATCTTCGAAGTTTTTCCCTACTTGCACGCGCACGAATTTTTTCCCGTCGCGCAAGATGATGATACCGCGAGGGACCGCGAGCACCTGCTCGCGCGTATCGGTCGTGATGTAGACGTTTGCGGTCATGCCGCTTTTAACGCGTTCGTCTTGAACATCAAATTGCAATATGGTGCGGTAGGTAGAAACGCCGTCGCGCACGGTTTCGGCCGGATCAACAGAGATCACGTGCGCGTTAAATGTACTTGCAGCGCCATACGCATCAAGCGTGATCGTTGCGGGGTCGTTGACCTTCACCGACGCGATATTTACCTCAGGCACGTAGCTTTCGATTTGAAAGGTGTCGATGTTCATCATCGAAATCTCCGGCGTATTGGGAGAAATAATTTTCCCCACCTTTGCGTCCATGATGGTAATAATGCCGCTAAACGGCGCGGTGATGAGTGTTTTTGCAAGGTTGGCTTCGGCAGCCCTGACCGAGGCTCTTTCAATAGCGATGTCGTTTTGCGTTGAGCCGGCGCGCTTGAGCGCCAGATTTTTTTGAGATGCATCCAGAGCGGATGCCGCCGCGGTGAGCGCCGATTGTGCCGAAGCGCTATTTGCGCGCGCGGTCGTGATGCCGGCGATGTATGTGTCAATGTCGTCTTGTGTGGTTATAGTATCTGTGTCGGCGCTGTTGAGTGCCATGCTTACCGCGGCGAGAAACGCAGAGACACCGGCGAGGACATTCTGCGCGCGCAATGCAGCATCGGGAAGATCTGCATTAATGGTCATTGTTGTGAGCTCTCTTTCCCAATCCTGCAGAGTGTCTTCGAGCGTGAGGCGGCCGCTCTCGGCATCTCGTTTGCCTCTGGTGCTTTCGGTAATGAACGTAAGTGTCGGGTTGGTACGCGGGTCGTTAAAAAGTTCGGCCGTTTTGGTACGGACCGCATCATCGGCAGTCCGGTATGCATCTGTAACAGCGTCGAAGAGGGCGGCTGTATCATTAGCGACCGCGGTTTCGGCAACGCGGACTTCTTCGGGTCGCGTACCTTCCAGCGCGGCGGCAAGTTTGGCGCGCGCGCTTTCAAGCGAGGCGCGCAGATCTCCATTTTCGATCTGGGCAAGCAGTGTTCCTTGCGTAACATTGTTGCCAACGTTTGCATATACGCCGGTTACTCTGCCGCTTTGCGCAAACCCTAAATCAACCTCTTGAGCGGCGATGACGTTGCCGGATACCGAAACCGTTGAGACAAAAGGGGCCGGTTGTACCACCAAGGTTTCGATGTTGCCGTTGCCGTTGCGGCCAAACGCGAACCAGCCTATGAGCACAACAGCAAGTACCACCCCCATGGCAAAATATGGTCTTCGCTGAAGCAGCGCGACCCAAGAATAGACTTGCTTCATGCAGGTATTATACAACTTATTTAGGTAAAAATTTAGAGCCGCTCAATTTTGCCAAGACGCTCCACGATGAGCCCGCGGATGAGGAGCGAGGAGAGGGCGATATTTGTTTCTTGCGCGCTGAGCTCTGATCGCTCGATCAACTCGTCGCGCACCAAGCTTTCCGAGAGCGCGTGGAGTACCTTTAGTTCGCTCTCCGTTAGGTCGGTGGGTAGCGGCGCTTGTGAAGGGTTCTCGAGAGGTTTAAGGCCAAGCACCTGCAAAATATCGTCGGCGTTGCGCACCAAGGTCGCTCCCTCGCGGATAAGCCGGTTTACGCCCGCGCCCGTTTCGCGGCCCAGTTCGTGGGGGATCGCAAGGAGTTCGCGGTTGTAGTCGAGCGCAAGCCGCGCGGTAATGAGCGTTCCTGACTTTTCTCCCGCTTCTATTATGAGTGTAGCTTTTGACATGCCTGCCATGATGCGGTTGCGCTCGGGAAAGTTGTATATGGCCGCCTTCCACGGCGGCTTGTTTTCTGAAAGGAGCGCGCCGCCGCGCGCGAGGATGCGCTGCGCAAGCGGCCGGTTGGCGACCGGATATATGCTTTCCTCATCGCACGAAGAGGGGAGGCAGGCAACGGTCGGCAAGCCCACATCAAGTGCCGCCTTGTGCGCCTCTCCGTCGATACCGAGTGCAAGGCCCGAGACGATCGCCACCGGATATTTGGCGAGTCCGGCTATCAGTGAGGCGCACATGCGGCGGCCGTAGAGACTCGTGCGCCGCGACCCCACGACGCAGAGCATCGTATATTCCGGCGGCGGCATTGTCCCGCGCACAAAAAGACGCTTCGGTGCGTCGGGAATTTCTTTAAGCAGCGCGGGAAAGTCCTTATGCTGCATTTGCCGCATGGGGTAGGGCATTGTAGGATTTACTCTATACCTTAATCTATGCTGGATATCAAATTCATCCGAGAGAACATCGACCTGGTAAAGGCCGGTGCCAAAAAGAAACACATCGAGGTTGATCTTGATCAACTTCTTGTCGTAGATGAAAAACGTCGCGCACTGTTGCATGAGGTGGAGACCATGCGTGCCAAGCAAAACGAAGTATCCGACCAGGTGGTCAAGGCAGACGAGGCCGAGAAGCAGCGGCTCATAGGCGAGATGCGCTCGCTTAAAGAAACTCTGCAGACAAAAGAAAAAGAGCTGGAAGATGCCGAAAAACAATGGCAGCTCTTGATGGTCCAGGTGCCCAACATCCCCGACCCGTCGGTGCCCGAGGGCGATGGGGACGCGCAAAATCAGGAAGTTCGCACCTGGGGTGCTATCCCGCAATTTTCGTTTACACCGAAGAGCCATATCGAACTTATGGAGCGTCTCGGCATGGCCGATTTTGAGCGCGGCACCAAGACCGCGGGCTTCCGTGGCTATTTTTTGCGGGGTGATGGAGCACTCTTAACCTATGCGGTATGGAACTTTGTAATGGATCATTTTGTGAACAGGGGCGGATTTGTACCAATGCTCGTGCCCTCGCTCGTGAAGCGCGTGGCATTTTTAGGCACGGGGTATCTGCCGCAAGGTGAAGATGATTTGTACAAAACGCAAGACAGCGATTTTTTGGCGGGAACCGGCGAGGTGGCGACGATGGCCTACTACATGAACGACGTTATACCCAAAGAGCAACTGCCGCTCAAGTTCCTCTCATTCTCTCCGTGTTTTAGGCGCGAGGCGGGGAGCCATGGCAAAGATACGAAAGGCCTCATGCGCGTGCACGAATTTTTTAAATTTGAACAAGTGGTGCTCTGCGAGGCGTCGCACGAAACTTCGGTACAGCTCCACGAAGAGTTGACTCGCAATGCTGAAGAATTGCTGCAAGCGCTCGGGCTCCCGTATCATGTGGTGATTAACTGCGGCGGCGATTTAGGATTGGGACAGGTAAAAAAATACGACATCGAATGCTGGGTTCCTTCTGAAGGGCGATACCGCGAGACGCACTCGTCGTCTTACTTTCACGATTTTCAAACGCGGCGGCTTAATGTCCGCTACCGCGACAATGATGGAGCCTTACAATACGCGCACTCGCTCAACAACACCGCGCTCGCGACTCCGCGCATACTCATCAGTATCATCGAGAACAATCAGCAGGAAGACGGCTCGATTGTCGTCCCCGAAGCGCTACGCCCCTACATGGGCGGGAGAGAAAAAATAAGCAAAAAGTAATATGG
>JBBTSH010000017.1:30134-53616 GCA_038064795.1 Patescibacteria group bacterium
TCAAAGCAAAGACCGAAGCGGTGCGCGGCATGTTCATCACCGCGGGGGGGGGGGCCCCGGCGCCCTGCTCGCGGTTATCATCGCGGGAGCGATGATTGTCCTCGTGCTTGGTTTGGTCGGCCTTTCGCACGCTCCATTTTTTCGCATCGAGACCGTCACCGTCGGCGGTACTGAGCTCGTGTCTCCCGAAAAAGTCAAAAGCCTGGCTGCGAAGGAGCTCGAAGGCTCGTATGGATATTTGTTTGCACGCGACAACGTGTTTATCTATCCGCAGAATTCAATCGCGAACCATGTGCTAGAAAGCAATCCGATCATAAAAAACGTCGAAGTAGAGGCAGAAGATCTGCATACCGTAACGATCTCGATCGTCGAGCGCACCTCCAAGGCCCTGTGGTGCCCTTCGAACTTTGGACCTCCGGCCTCCTGCTTTTTTATGGATGAGGACGGCGTCATCTACGAACAGGCGCCTGAGTTTTCGTCGCCGATATATGTAGCTTACGCGGGAAAAGCGGAGGAAAAAAAATTGCCGAAGCAATTTTTGTCGGTTGAAACGTTTCGCGCTCTCTCGGCGCTCGTTGACGCGATAGCGCAGACGCAGTCGCCCGAGCGTATTGAGCGGGTTGTCGTGGATGAGAACAACGACGTGTACGCGCAGTTTGTAAACGGATTTGTATTGCGCTTCGCGCTGCAAGACGACGGAGGAGACGTATACGAGCGCTTTACGCTTGCGTTAGAATCGGATCCGTTTAAAGACAAAAAACTTCCGGATTTTGAATATCTCGACTTGCGTTTCGGCGACAAGCTGTACTACAAGCTCCGTTTATGAAAAATTTTTGGGCCGAGCTCCCGAAGCCATTTTATATGCTGGCGCCGCTTGCCAACGTCACCGACGCGGCGTTTCGCCGGGTTATCGCGAAATACGGCAAACCCGATGTCATGTATACCGAATTTGTGTCGGCCGACGGGCTTTGCCTCGCCAATGACGAAGGAAAAAAGAGGCTCATGCGCGATTTATTGTTTAGCGAGGCTGAGCGGCCCATCGTGGCGCAGTTTTTTACCGCAACGCCCGCGCATATGGAAAAAGTTGCAGCACTTGCCGAGAAGCTCGGCTTTGACGGCATCGATATCAATATGGGCTGCCCAGACAAGGTGATCGAAAAACAGGGTGCGGGAGCGAAATTGATTTTAAATCCTACACGAGCGCAAGAGCTGATTGCGGCGGCGAAAAAAGGCGCGCCCACCTTGCCCGTGTCGGTAAAAACGCGTCTTGGCTACAACAAAGATATTGTGGACGATTGGCTGCCCGCGCTGCTTGAGGCAGAACCTGCGGCGATTATTATCCATGCGCGCACGCGCAAAGAAATGTCGAAGGTG
The DNA here is from genome assembly GCA_038064795.1 of Patescibacteria group bacterium. Taxonomy (GTDB): domain Bacteria; phylum Patescibacteriota; class Minisyncoccia; order Phycocordibacterales; family SBAW01; genus GWA1-54-10. The sequence goes on from JBBTSH010000017.1 coordinate 31,509, forward strand.
CCCGCGCATTGGGATCGCGTCAAACGGGCGGTTGAAATCCGCGATGCACTCGGGAGCAAAACGTTGATAATTGGCAACGGCGACTTGAAAAATATAAAAGATGCGAAAGAAAAAATAAAACAATCCGGCGCAGACGGCGCGATGCTCGGCAAAGCAATCTTTGGCACCCCATGGCTATTCTCTGATTCGTGCGAATCAGAGAATATAGAAGGGAGGCTTCGCATATTAGTTGAGCATACAAAATTGTTTGACGAGCTGTTGGGCGACATCAAGAGTTTTGCGATCATGAAAAAGCATTTCAAGGCGTATGCTGAGGGATTTTCGGGCGCCAAAGAGCTGCGCTTGGAACTTATGGAGACGCACACCGCCGCAGAGGTTGAGGAAATTATTTCACGCTTCCTCCAGCGATTGAGAAAATGAATTTGCTTTTACTTTTGATACGTAGTTAAGTTTAGGCAGAAGTTGTTTTTTTTGATGAAACTATGAGGAGAGCCCCATGGGGTCAGACACGAAGGACGAAGGACCAGTGAAGATAGAGGGAGGCACGACGCCCTCCTCCTTCCCGCATATCTGCCCATATCACCCTAAGGGGGCAGACAGGAAGACGTGCGATAGATACACCAGCAACTACCAGCGCAACAGAGCTGCGTGTGGAGGTTCCAATGATCATCGCAACATTCCACCATGCAACTCCGAGCTTCGCAGGTGCATCATATGCCTTGCGGAAGGGAGGGGTGCAATGGCCAGGTATGTGACCGATGTGGAAAAGGGAATGTGCACAAATCATAAAGCACTTGCCGAGAGTCTGAGCGCAGCAAGACCAGCGTTCCCGGGGAAGGCCCGCCGGTTAGCGCTGCAGATACCAGACTATCCACCGCAGCCGAGGAAACCCTGGTTTAACGTCGCACCTTCCGCTCCGTTAGACCCCCTGCAGAGCGTAGCGGTTGTTACACGCATTGTGTCCATATCGGCAACGCTTGGCGCACGAGGAGTCCGTAAAAAACTACCAACTGAACCACCGGTCGAAACAGATGAGCTGGCACGGAGAATTTCTCTCCTCACTCCCCGGAAACGGCACGTTTTGCGGACAATCGTAGAGAACAATGACGACGAAGCGGCAAAAAAACTTCTGATGACCGCGGCTTCGATTTTGGCCTATCTGGCGGGTATCTGCGGCGAGCTCGGGATACCGAAGACGCAGGAACTCAAGAGCAGGAGGGCGCAGGTTGCCGCATGTTTTCCCCGGTACGATGAATTAGTAAAGGAAGGGAAGCTTAAGCCGCGCACGCTTAAGAAACTAAGCCGAAGACCTGTTACGCCCGAGGAGAGAGAACTCCTGCGTCTCTTCCGGCAGATGGAGGTAGAGATGCAGCAACTCCTCCTCCGTGTTGCACGGAGGGGCAGAGAACCACAATCTTGATTTCGCTTGCGTTCATTGCAAGCGGCCGGCGGGACCTCCCGCCGGCCCTTTTTCTTTTGCAAGAGGGAGCGGGTATACTTACTGCATGAAAAAGGACGCAAGCCGGGCCCCGATGGCTCTGTACCGCACGTACCGGCCGAATACATTTGCCGAGGTGCGCGGGCAAGAGCATATTACGCCGGTTTTGCAGGCCGCCGTGGCGCAGGGAAAAATCGCGCATGCATACCTGTTTGCAGGGTCGCGCGGTACGGGCAAAACATCGATGGCGCGGATTTTAGCCAAAGCGTTGCACACGAGCGAAGCCGATGTATACGAGATGGATGCCGCGAGCAATCGCGGTATCGATGAGATACGCCAGCTGCGCGAAGGTGTCGCCACGTTGCCGTTTGAGTCGAAGTACAAATTTTATATTATCGACGAGGCGCATGCGCTGACTCGCGACGCATGGGGCGCGCTCTTAAAAACGCTCGAGGAGCCGCCCGGGCATGTTATTTTTGTCCTTGCCACGACCGAGCTCGACAAAATTCCTGAGACGATTGTCTCGCGCTGCCAGACCTTTTCGTTTAAAAAGCCGGTACGCGGGACGCTCAAAAAACTCGCGCTCGATATTGCAAAAAAAGAGGGCGCGGAAATTTTGCCCGCCACGGCCGAACTCATTGCGCTGATGGGCGACGGATCGTTTCGCGATACGTTGGGGATCTTGCAAAAAGTGCTCACCATCTCGAGCGACAAAAAACTCACCGAAGAGGAGGTTGCCAAGGTGGTCGGGGCGCCCTCGTCTGGGCTCATCAATGATTTTTTGCAGGCGGTCGCGGCCCAAAATATCGCCGAGGCGCTCTCGATCGTGCATACCGCAACCGACGCTGGCGTCGAGCCCACAGTATTTACGCTCCTTGCGATCACCAAAGTGCGGGGCGTGCTGCTCATGCGTTTTGCCCCGCAGATGAAAAAAGAGTTAGCCGAACAGTTTAGCGAAGAGGATATGAAGCTGCTTGAGACACTCGCAGGCAAAGAGGGCACTGCAATAAACTCTGAACTGCTCTCCGCACTCCTCACCGCACTTATTGAGATGAACCGCGCGCCTTTGCCGGCTATTCCGCTTGAGCTCGCGCTCTACAAGGTGGTGTAACATGCAATTTACTAAAAATGCGTTTGTGCTGATTCTGATATTAGTCTCGCTCGGTGGGTATTTATCGTACCAGTTATATACACGCAAGATTCCATGTGTGACGCCGATTCGCTATGCGCTTGTGCAGGTCGACCCGAAGTTTGAGGTCAGTGAGGCAGAAATAAAAACATTGCTCGCGGAGGCCGCAGCTGTGTGGAACGATGTGCTCGACGCAGATGTATTTGTGGCGGGCGAGAAGCCCGACCTGCCAGTCTACTTTGTCTACGGGCGCGTACAGCAAGCGGTCGACACGTTAGCGACGCTCGGCGAGGACATCGACGCGGCAAAGGCCGAGGCCACCAAAATTGCCAATGAGTACGGTGCGCTCAAAAAACAATATGACGCGGCGCGCCGGCAAGGGCGGGTGACGCAGGCGCTGGTAGATGAACTCAACACGCTCCAAGCAAAATACTACCAGCTGCGCGACCGCATCGAGGCCGACCTCGCCAAAAGCCGCGGGGCGATACCCCAAGGCGACATACAAGAAGGTAAATTTGTGTTGGATGAACAAGGGATGCGGATATATATGTATGGCTACCAAAACAAAACGGGGCTCGAGCGCGCGCTCATCCACGAGTTTGGGCACGCGCTGGGGCTCGATCATGTGCAAAACAAAGCGTCGATCATGTACCCCGACAACAGCAGCACGAACCTGAAACTCACGGCTGAAGATCTCACTGAGATGAAAAAAGTGTGCAATCTGTGAAATTGTTTTTAAATTTTTCTGAGTCCTTCATCAAAAATTTGGACAGCGCGCATGCACGAAAGTACAATTGCAGTACTTCATGCGCACGTCATTATTTTCGATTGCACTCGGTACCGCATTTCTTTTAGTAGTAATCGTCGCGCACACTAACGACCGCCAAACACCCCTCGTCCCCGATACCGCGCTTGCGCAAGCTGAAGAGCAAACTCCCGCCGAAGAAGTGGTCGTGCGCAAAAAGGCTGACCATACCCCAGCCCTGCTCAACATCCCTGCGATTGATCTTGCGTCGCCAATTCAGGCCGTGGGGGTTACGGCAGACGGCGCGATGGATGTGCCGAGCGGGCGCACCAACAACGTGGGCTGGTACAAAGACGGCGCCACCCCGGGTAAAAAGGGAAGCGCCGTGCTCGACGCGCATGTGTACGCCGCGTTTAGCAACTTGAAAAATGTGGAAGTGGGGGATGACGTGTATGTGACCGATGCCGACGGCCGGCGTCTGCACTTTGAAGTTACCGAGCGCGTGGTGTATGCGCTTGCCGACGTGCCGCTGCAAAAGTTGTTTAATCGCGCGGACGCGAAGCGCCTCAACCTCATTACCTGCGCGGGCGAATACAGTATCATGGGCGGTATCTACGACCATCGCTTGATCGTCTACACCAAACTCGTTGATTGATTGTACGATTTTCGATCGAATATAGAAAAGAAAATGCCGCCCTGTAACCGGGGCGGCTCGGTGATGGTTCGTGGCAGCTCAGACCCAGCGAGGTTGGATGGTTGTCCTGCCGACCATCTCTCTGATTTGTTTGTATCCTTCGCAGGAAAAAGCGTTGACTCGCCGACCTTTCAGCAGAACTTCTGCCGTGAGTTGGCCGAACGCCTCGTGCTCCATCATGTCGTGCAAGCTCAAATGATACACCTCCATGGGCTCACCCACCGGCTCGCCTTCGCCCGCCACAATACGGAAAGGTAGCGGCTCGTTGCGCCAGCGAAGTTTACGGTATTGCAGCCAGAGAAGAAAGCGCATGAGACGGCCTTGTTTGTGTGCCTCTGTGATTGTATTGATTTCGTCCGAGAACTCCTCAAAGTAGCCCATGGCCACCTCCAGTTGATTACAGCCTCAACAAAACTACAACAAAATATTTACAAAGTCGAGCTGCCCGTCTTGAGTTAGAACCACGGTCGTTCAAGCCCTGCAAGGCGGATTAGCTACATTTTACCTTACCTAAACGATGCGCCTCGTGCGCCACTTTACTAAAGCAATAACTTTATCTACGACATCATTTAGCTCGCCTTCAGTGCTGATAGGAATTGCACCGTGAGAGAGGATTTTCGGATCAAATTCTTTTTGCCACTCAATATTGTCGTCTTGCTCTGCTTTGGTCTTCCCGTACCCAGACTTATTTATTCTCGTTTGCATGCGATGTGTCAGAGTATCGGGATTAGACTGCAAAAGTATTATTTTATCGAAAAGGGATAAAAATTCTTCTTGGTTACTGCCACTTGTCGTTCCTGCTGCCACGATATCTTCGTATTGAGAAAGTATTTCCTTCAGTTTAGGAATATCACAAAGACGATCGACAGTATCAAACCATTCTATTGATTCAACCGGTGCATATTCGACCTTCTCTTTAGTTTCTTTGTTCTGCCAAAAGAATAAGCCAGGTATATCGTGAAGGTCTAGCGAAACCACTCCTCTCTCGTTGAGAGCTCTCACTATCGTAGATTTCCCTGTGCCTGCAATACCAGTTAGTAGCACTTTCATACTCTGATTATATCGCTTTTAGTGATTTTGCTAAGTGACGCGTCTCGTGCGTTAGCTAATTTTTAATATTTGTGTTAATTTACAAGTCTCACGATCTTTGGAGGATAGGGCATGATCGCAGGAATCGTTCTGTTTGGACTCATCGGGATCTGCTTCGTCGGCATGATCCACGAATCGCTCAAGCTCCGTTGCGGCGTTCGCGAAGGGAAAATTCGCGTCCACCGGCTTCGTCCGGGCGGCTTCCTGGTTGAGAGTATCCAATAATTCGACCAGTATCAAGGTTTTGCCCCGCCCGTTTGGCGGGGCTACTTTTTTCTCTGTTCTTCCATCCAAAGGTTTAGGGCGTCAAAAAATTCTTTATTTTCTGCCAAATAATTAGCCCGTATTTCAGGATTGATTTCCTCTTCCTCTTCGATTAGTTTTTTACTTTCTTCAACCGTATAAGTCCTTAAAGGGTCTACTCCTATTACAGTTGGGGTCAACCCATTCCATTCTGAAATCCTAAAGCCTGCTTTTGAAAGCCCTCGATCCCAAGAAGGATCCACAACCACCCACATATTTGATTCGGATATTAAAACTTCTAGGTATTCGTGTGTATCTGTATCTTTTTTGCAAGATGTAAAACTTCTTGGGGTATGCTTAGCGCACTCCAACTAAATTCACAAAGAATTCGGCGGGATTCCAAACCAAGAGTACGCAATTTTTTAGCCAGCAAAGTTGGTTTAGTTGCACAAGAACAATCTTCCTCTTCGAGAGTTAACCCTATGTGATACGGAATATCCCTAATTTCTTCAAAAGTATTAATTCTTTCTGAAATTTTTTCTTTATCTCCCATGCCACCTATTGTATCGTTTTAAGTTGCAAGTGAGTACTAACCTGCAATGACACCTAACAAAAACAGGGTTCCAAAAATTGCGAGTGTCCACATCCACCACCGCATACGTATCCCTGAATTGCGGAACAAAAGCCACCATGTAAGCCAGATGAAACCAACAATGGAAAAGGCAAAGAGACTCGCCGTTGCAGAATCGTACCCTGAGTCCATAGAAACAGCTCCATAAAATGTACCAATACCAAAAATTAGTAAAGATACTACAAGGGCAGCAGCCGCTCTCATTGTTATCCAAAAGGCAGTCATGTTGAAACTCTAGCACAAGAATACACCATCTTGCTGCAAGGATTGGAGAGGAACACTAAGCCCCGCGCCAGCTAGGCCTTGCGGCCCCATGCCCCTTTCGAGACATGACCGTATTATATCTAGATTTTTGGCTTGCCGAACTTAATCAAATTGAGTTTCTTATCACGGCGCCATTTTTTTATCTCCGCTTCGCGTCTACGTGCCTCGGTGAGAGTAGCAAACTCTTCCTTATATTTTAAAACCACGGGTCTACGGATTTTGGTGTAATGAGCACCCCATTTTGAATCATTATGTTGCCGCAACCTTTTCTCCAGATTATTGGTGCAACTGACATATAGAGATTTATCTGCACATTCGAGGATGTATACGAAATAGTTCATCAAATTACTCTACCTCGTCGACCTTCCTTCGTCAGGTCTCGCTCAGTATCTTCGCGCACTCCTAATGTCCTCAGGCCGTTAGGCCCTAGGAAGGGCCGGAGGCTCTGAGGAGCGGAGCGACGAAGAGCTGCCCGACAGGGATTCGAACCCCAATTAATGGCTTCAAAGGCCACTGTCCTACCATTAGACGATCGGGCAAAATATCACCTCAATACACCACTAGTGGATCGGGCTATATATCCTACAGAATAGCAATTTCTTCATTAGCTTGCTACTTACAAAAAGAATGGGGCGTTTGACAATGTGCCAGACACCCCGTTACTCACCGATCTCGCGTAGAAGTTTTTTCCCCAGATACTTCGAAAGATAATTGTCTCGCATAATCCAGCCGTCACTATCAACCCAAACCCAAAACTGTATGGGTGTTTGGAGCTCAGAGGAATGGACAGTAAGTTTCACTGGCTGGAGTACCAGGACGGCTCCCGCCAGATATTTGGTTTCGCGTTCCTCGGGACTAACTAGATGACGCGATTGAATGTATCGCTCATTGGTCGCATGGGTGAAGTCCTTCGCCACCAAAAATCTCTGCGGTTTGCCGTTTAGGTCAGCAATTTCGCAGTTACGCTCATCCATCATGTTTGCGATGAGATTGAACGCCTTTAAGAATTGACTGCGGGATTGAGGATCGTTTCTAAGTCTTGCAAGACTTTCTCGAGTCCTCTCGAATAATCTCCTTAAGCCCGCTGGTATCGGTTTTTTGGCGATTTCCTCCCCCTTCTTGAGAGCATCGTAGAGCGATTGCGGAAGCTTAGGTGGTTCTTCAACCATGGGCCCCTCCTATCGATTAGAACATATACTAGACAGGACTCTAACATAATTTCATAATGGTTCCAACGTTGACCACGATGATCTTAGTTACCCATTTACTTCTGGCAGGAGCTTTGCTGCTCACCGTCAACTATCTTGGTGCAAGGTCTCGCGGATATGGTTATGTGAGTTCCACCGACATTGTGGGGGAGGCGGGTAATTTTGGATTTAATTTCCTTTTTCGGATATTGACTCCGTCCATCTATATCTCATTCGTATCTATTCTTTTTTACTACTTCGATCTTCCTGAATTTGTACAGAACATATATCTCGTAGTTCTTTATTATTCTCTGATTAATATTGTGGTCATTATCGTACTTAATAGGTGGGCTTTCGTGAATAAGATTTCGTTTTTTATCACTCAAACCTTTATTTTTCTTACTGCATATCTCTTTTATACACTCGCTCTTTCAAAAGGTTTAGAATTTATTCTTCCCGAAGCTGGAAACTTTAGGACGGAGCTTTGGCTCATCATTCTGATATATCTCTACCAACTCGGTGATAATTTCTATCCTGGTTATACTTTCTATGAAAAACGCTCGATGGTATTAGCAGGACGGTTTAAGAAATTTTGGAAGGAATATGCTCACCTTCTTTCTCCTGAGATCACCCAGAGCGCCGAACTTTCCAGAATATTCTTCGCCATAATGATTTATGAGGATCTTAATAGGCCGCCGGTTTATCGATTTTTCGAATGGCTTTTGTTTCCGCTGGGTCGCGTTTCATCATCAGGTATAATGCAAGTCCAACATGGAAAATATTTATCTAATGAAGAGAGTGTTCAACTGGCACAAGAAAAGATTCTCAAAGTCGTTCACGAGAATCCAGCCCTTTCTCTTCCGGACGATGCCGACGAGCTTATTAGGGCTATTTGCGTTGACTACAACGGAATCATCTATTTTGACCATATAAATAGCCTATATCACGAATTACTCTATCCTCATCGGTAATAGAAGTTCAGCCGAGCCGCCCCGGCACTTCTGGGGCGGCATTTTCTTTTGCTACAGTCTAAGTGCGGCTAATATTGACCTTTGACAATAAATATGTTATCTAGAAAGGGGAAGTTCGCAGTATGTCACAATCACACTAGAACAAGGGAGATAAAGGCCGTGACCAAGGAAACCAAACCGCTCCTCACCCCGAAATACCTTACGGCTGAGACAGCAAGGATTGCTGTCGCAGCAACGCTGGAGTCCATTTTCAGCGGCTATCTGAAAGGTGCACTCACGCCGCATCGAGAGCATCTTCATGTTGTTGTGTTGGTGCCTGGCATGACCGACCACGTCGCCGAAGACTATCCCAACTGGCCTGACTACCCGCTCAAACCAGTACTCCTTTACGAGGAGAGCCGTGGCAAGCCGGAGGAGTTTGAGTATCCCTTCGACAATATTGCCCGGTGCAAAGCACTTCAGCTCTGGACCGACCGCAATGACGACCGGACCGACTGCATTCCGCATCTGCTGTTCAAGGGCGACACCCCATACTGGGGCGGGGTAAAGCGGCGCGGCATCGTGGTGACCTGTTCTGGTCTCAAACCCTGGATTGATAAATTGATCTCGGGGATGGTCGCCGATATGCTGGTCGCCATGGCGCACGCGGCCTGGGAGAACAGCAAAGACAAAACTGACGAAGTGGATTTTCTCACCTGAACCCATGCCGTCTTACGACAGAAGCCCCCTTGCTTCTCGAGTGAGGCGGCTTTTGTTTGCTACAATGGTTTACACTATGAAAATTGGCGTCATTGGGAGTATGCAATATACCGAGCAGATGCTCAAAACGTGCGACGAACTCAAGGCTTTAGGGCATGATGCATTTCTTACCGACTTACACGCACCTTTTATAGGAAAGAGTGATGAAGAAAAAGAAGAAATAAAACTTTTTCAAAAGAACAATAAGGACGCTATTCGTGAATTTTGGCGCAAGATGCAGGGCGCAGATGCGGTGTTGGTAGTGAACCTAGATAAACACGGTATTAAAAATTATATCGGGGGCAATACATTTTTGGAGAGTGGTTTTGCCCACGTGCTCGACCAAAAGATTTTCCTTTTAAATCCTGTGCCGGATATACCGTATTACAAAACCGAGATCGAAGCCATGAAACCAGTTATTCTAAATGGAGATTTGTCTCAGATAAAAGTCTAAATAAGGTTCCAACATCGTTCCAAGTGGGCAGCCGAGGCGGTTGCTATACTTGAGGCATGATATTAATTGCCGTAATAATAATCGTGATCGTCGGCTCCGCCGTTGCAGTCTACTTCATGTCAAAATAGTCCAAATTCTTGATATAATTGATCTATGGAAAAGATTAAAATAGAACACCATACTCTCTCGGGGGGAGTGTGGCTTGCTGCGTGGCTTTTTACCATTGGGTATTTGCAGTTGAGCTTTTGGCAGGGGGTCGTGGCGATTTTGTTGTGGCCCTACTTTCTAGGCGCGGCGTTTGCTCTCGTCCGCTAGGTTAAAAGTCCGGATTTCATTCAGAACAGCCAGCTAATGAAAAAGAAAATCCCGCAGTTCAACTTACTGCGAGATTTTGGGTCAATCATCCCGACCTCCTTTGATTATTTCGAACGACGCTCTCCTGACCTGCGGAGTGGTTAGGTGGTCCACGCTCAAAGGAATTACTTTCGCTCCTTTGTGAACAAATAAGGTTCCGCCGGACCTCAGTGCTCCAACCACCTGGTTGTGCGTTTCGAGCGCGTCTTTGAACACCTGAGTGAGGTTGTCCTCGGGCAGTAATTTAAGCCCGAGGATTGCCTCCAGTGTCTGTGGTGGCAAGCTCAAGATGACGCGCGGATTTGTATCTCCCATCTGGGTCGCTCCGCGGAAAAGCCACAAAAACAACCCCTTCCAATCGATTGTCATGACCTACTCCTTGTTGCTGTCCTGTGGAGACATTACATTAGTCAAACTTGTGTGTCAAAATAGTTCCAACATCGTTCCCCTTCGACAAGCTCAGGATTTGCAACAGACCCCCAGCAGCGTGTGTTGAGGCCTATTTTTGCTGTTCGAGGGCTCTGTACAAAAGTTCCACGCCCTGGTACACTGTCTGAGTCTAAGAGACTAAAGAAAGCGGTCGGATTTCTCAAAGCAAAAAATAAAATTCAAACGATATGACAGGAGTTGTAAAGACAAAGACGGACAGAGGATTTGGATTCATCTCTCGCGAAGGCGAGGCGAAGGATCTCTTCTTCCATTCGAAGGACCTCAGCGGTGTCACATTCGACGAAATCAAAGAAGGCGATACCGTCTCATTTGATGTCCAAGAAGGTGAAAAAGGTCTGAGCGCCGTCAATGTAACCCGCGCGTAATTTACGCGCTGGTCTAAAGATTTGCCGCCCCTTCTGGGGGCGGCATTTCTTTTTAATGTGCGCGCTCTAGTATTTGCGCCGCTTTTTTGAGATCGGCAGATCCTCGCAACAGCGGCCTCAAAGGGTCTCCCCGTTTTGCAAGGCGCCGAAAGATTGTATGAATAGTAAACGCGCCCGGGCGCAATCCTTTTTTTAATTCACTCCAGCGAAGTGGGGTCGAGACGGTGGCGCCCGGGTAAGGGCGTAGCGAGTATGGCGCAGCAACCGTTTGACCAAACGCATTGCGCATGTAGTCGAGATATATTTTGCCGCGGCGCTTCTTGATGCGTTGCTCAATACTCGTGAGTTTTGGCAGCTCATCGTGCACGCGGGCAACGAGCAGGCGCGCGAAGTCGCGCGCCTGCGTATACGTATATTTTGCCCCAAGCGGGATCATCACATGCATGCCGGTTTTGCCGGATGTTTTGCAAAAGCTTCGCATGTGAAGATTCTCGAGGGTCTCATGCACTTTTTGAGCGACGATCACCACTTCGTCAAACGGTCTGCCGTGCGGGTCAATGTCGATGGTCAAAAAATCAGGCTTATGCAGCCGCTTTAGGCTTGATGCCCAGGGGTTCATCTCGATGCAGCCGAAGTTTGCGAGCCAAAGCAAGGTCTCTCTGTTGTTGCACACGACATAGCGGATGATCTCGCCGGTGGTCTCGGCGCGGATTGCGACTGTTTTTACAAACGCAGGCAGCGTTTCGCGCCCGACGTTTTTTTGATAAAAACTTTTGCCGTTGATGCCGTTGGGGTGGCGGTTGAGCACCATGGGCCGGTTTATAAGATAGGGGAGTATGACGGGCGCGATTTTTGTGTAATAGGCGATCACGTCGCCTTTGGTATATTTTTCTTTCGGCCAGAATATTTTTTCGGTGTTAGAAAATTTCATGATGGTCGTTCGCGTATGACCTCGGTGGCTTTTTTGTCGGTGCGCAAGCCCTTGAACGCCGGGTGCCGCATCTCGCCGCGCTCGGTCCACTCGGTAAACTGTACCTCTCCGACCAGTTTCGGCTTAAGCCATGTGGTGTGCGCTTCATCGGGTACTTTTTCGGCAAAAGGTTTTGAGCGCACAATAAGCGTCCGCATTTTTGCATGAATGGCGGCGAGAGATTTCGCGTCAAAGCCGGTGCCCGCGCGCCCCGCATAGCGCCATTTGTTGCGCTCGCGCACGGCAAGCACCAGCGCGCCAAAATGTTTGCGCGAGTTTCGCGGGGCGGTAAAGCCCACGATCACCACCTCTTGTTCGTGGCCTGTTTTAATTTTGAGCCACTCGCGCGTGCGTTTGCCCGAGTAGTATTTGCCCTCGGCCCGTTTTGCGATGATTCCCTCGAGTTTTTTTCGCTTCGCTTGTGTAAAGAACGCGATGCCCCTTTCCTGCACATGCTCGCTGAAGACCACTCTTTTGTTTTGGGGGAGTATGGTCTTGAGTATTTTTTTGCGCTCAAGAAGGGGTCTTTTGCGCAGATCCTTGCCGTCGATGAACAACAAATCAAACGCGACGTATTGCAAGGACGCCGCGCGGGTACGGACATTTTGAAGCAATTGAAAGCTTGACCGCCCGCGCGCGAGTGCCACCAGCTCGCCGTCGATAACCGCGCGGCGCTTTACCGCGCGAAGCGCGGCCGCTATGCGCGGATATTTTTTTGTGACGTCGATGCCGTTGCGCGAGTAGAGTATTGCTTCGCTCGGCGAGCAAACCGCAATAATCCGAAATCCATCCCACTTGATTTCATACACCCACCCCTTGCCGTTAAACGGCTTGTCGATGAGCGTCGCGAGCATGGGTTTGAGGTCACTTTTTCGCATGTGCTTTGATGAGGAGCCACTGATTTTTTTGCTTTTTAAATTTTACCAATGCATATTCGCCCTTGAGCTTTTTGCCCCGGAGTATAAAGGTCAGATGTCCGCGTCGCAGGCCACCTGCAAACGAGTGCAGGGGAACATAGGTTCCTTTGTCCCAGATCTCAACCTTTCCTGCGCCGTATTCGCCTTTGGGGATGGTGCCATGAAAACGGGCGTAGGCGAGCGGATGATCTTCGACCATGACCGCCAGACGCCTTTCCTTAGGCCGCCGGGGAGGGCCCTTCGGCACGGCCCAGCTTTTGAGAAATCCGCGGTGCTCGAGGCGAACGTCATAATGCAAGTGCGAGGCGTGGTGCTTGTGTACGACAAAGAGTAACCTCTTCGTATTTTTCCGCAGAGCCATTGCTGCAGTATACCGCGCAGGTTTGTGCAGCGTTACCGCGCGCAAATTGAGTTACAATAAAGAAGATGTCTCTTGGCGATGATCTGAAGAAGGTGATACATGGCGAGATAGAGGATTCTGCCGCGGTGCTCGAGGCCTATTCCCGCGACGCGAGTTTGTTTAAAGTGTTGCCGGAGGTGGTCGTGCACCCAAAAGATGCGGCAGACATCTGCGCTGCAGTAAAGTTTGTCGTTCAGGAAAAGAAAAACAATCCCAAATCGCACGTATCTCTTACGGCGCGCGCCGCGGGTAGCGACATGTCGGGCGGCCCGTTGAACAACTCGATTATTCTCGACACCACCAAGCACCTCAACCGCTTGTTGGAGCTTGGCGATGAGCATGCGGTGGTCGAGCCGGGGATGCTGTTTCGCGACTTCGACAAAGAGACGAAAAAGAAAAATTTAGAGCTGCCAAGCTACACCGCCTCGCGCGAGATCAATGCCGTGGGCGGAATGGTTGCCAACAACTCGGGCGGCGAAAAAAATCTCAAATACGGCAAGACCGCGCGGTATGTCGAAGAGCTTGAGGTAGTGCTTGCCGACGGCGAGGTGCACACGTTTACAAAACTCGAAGGCGAGGCTCTCGGCGCAAAACTTGCCGAAGATTCGTACGAGGGCGACCTCTATCGCCGCGTGGCCAAACTCGTGAGTCTTCCCGAACATCAGCGGGTGATAGAAGCGCACAAACCGCGCGTCGAAAAAAATTCTTCAGGCTATGCGCTATGGGACATCGGCGACGGAACGACCTCGCTTGATCTGGCGCGGCTCATGGTAGGTGCGCAGGGGACGCTCGGCATCATAACTAAAATAAAATTTAAACTCATACATCCGAAACCCTTTGCCGCGATGGCAGTCGTGTTTGTCAAAGACCTAGGGCAGCTCGGCTACCTCGTGCCTGAAATTTTAAACTACGAGCCCGACAGCTTCGAGTCTTACGACGATCACACGTTTTCCATTGCGGTGCACTATTTCCCAGAGCTTGCCGCGCACATGAAGGGCAGTCTGATCTCGCTCGGATTTTCGTTTTTGCCGGAGATGTGGCTGGTGTTGACCGGCGGCGTGCCGAAGCTCGTGCTCTTGGTCGAGTTTCGCGCCGACACGCAGGAAGAGGCTCTGGAAAAAGCGCAAGGACTCGCCGACGAGTTGCATGGGACGCAAGAGGGCCTGAGCGTGCGGGTTGCCGAGAGCGAGTACAAGGCGCGCAAGTATTGGGCGGTGCGCCGCGAGAGTTTTAGCCTGCTTCGCAAAAAAGTCCGAGGGCTACGCACCGCGCCGTTTATCGACGACTTTGTAGTGCCGCCGCGCGTGCTGCCCGAATTTTTGCCGAAGCTTGAAAAAATTCTCTCAAACTACGATTGGATCTACACGGTGGCGGGGCATGTGGGGGACGGTAATTTTCATATCATTCCGCTCATCGACCCCACGCGCACCGACACGGCAAAAATAATAGACACGCTTTCGCACAAAGTGTATGACCTGGTGCTTTCCTACCAAGGTTCCATTTCGGGCGAGCACAACGATGGGATCGTCCGCACACCCTATGTCGAAAAGATGTTCGGCTCGGCAATGTACGCGCTCTTTCATGAAGTAAAGACTATTTTCGACCCGCTCAATATCTTTAACCCAGGCAAAAAAGTGGGCGCCACGTTTAGCGATGCGCTGACGCATCTGGATCTCCCCGCCGCAAAAAAGTAAAAGAGTATGCCGGAGTGATGCACTGAAAGGCAAGAAGTAGTTGAAATAATGGCACATATACACGAAAAAATAGATTTCACGGCGAGCGCATACATCGTGTACCGGGACAAAGTGTTGCTTCGGATGCACGAAAAATATCATGTGTGGTTGCCGCCGGGCGGGCACGTAGAACTCGACGAGGATCCTATACAGGCAGTCTTGCGCGAAGCAAAAGAAGAGACGGGTCTCGAGGTATCGTTGTGGAATGGAAATAAAAAAGTAGACATGGACGAAACAGACGGTACTGAATTGATCCCGCCCGTTTCGCTGCACCGGCACCCGACTTCTCCTACGCACACGCACATCAATTTGGCGTATTTTGCGACAAGCGACACGGATGTGCTGGCGCCTGCGCCTGAAGAAATTCAGGACGGATTGAAGTGGTGTACCGCAGAAGATTTGGCGACTATGGATCTGCGCACCGATGTAAAATTTTATGCGAAGTTGGCCCTTGATACGCTAGGCATCAGAAGTTTTTCTACACTATGACCCCCGAAGCATTTGAACAATTGGTTGCCGAGGAGTTTCCGCGCGCCATACCGGAAAAATTTCGGCATCTCATAAAAAACGTGGCTTTTTTGATTGAGAACGAACCGTCCACCGAGCTGCGTACGCTCGAAGGGTTGAAGCGGGGTGAAACGCTGCTCGGCCACTATCACGGCGTGCCATACCCCCTGCGTGGCGACTGGTACGGCATGGGTGCCACCATGCCCGACATGATCACGCTGTTTCAGATTCCTATCGAAGCGGAGGGTCGGTATGATCCCGAACACATCCGCCAGGTCGTCCGCGAAACTATTTGGCACGAGGTGGCGCACCACTTCGGCATGGATGAGGAGGTGGTCCGTAGACGCGAGAATACGCGCGACGATAGTGTATCGACCTCGTAGGTCGATACTCAAGGATAGTATCCGCGCCGACTTGCAAGATCTGGTATCAAGCGTAGACTTCAAAATATAATGCCACTTGCGCCATTTATTTTGGTCGCGCTCGCGCTCGTCGGCTTGGGAGACACGCTCTACCTTTCGTATTACCAATATCTCAATGCCGTGCCGACCTGTGCTCTTGCGGGATGCGAGCAGGTATTGACCAGCGTCTATGCAAAATTTTTCGGCGTGTCGCTCTCGTATATCGGCCTTGTCTATTACACCTACCTGCTTTGTCTTGGAGCACTTTTGGTATGGGAACCAAATTCCCGCGCATTGCGCACCGCAGCGCTCTTGTATACCGGCGTCGGATTTTTACTGTCGATGGTTTTTGTGTTTTATATCCAGCTCACGCTGATCGGGGCGCTCTGCTTGTACTGCATGATTTCGGCGGTTACCGCCACTACATCATGTATCGTCTCGGGGTGGCACTTTAGATCGCAGCGGGTCGGCTGAGCCGGCGGAGCAGCTTCCACAACAAAAAGAAAAACAAAATAACCACGACGGGGTAGAATACGCCCGCATTGCCGATAATAAAGCGTACGACGGTGAGGAGATATAGATACAAAGTGTAGAGCGCAAAAAAGATGGTGTCGGTCCACGTGCCGCCTACCTCCGCTCCGGCAACGATGCCGGGGCTCGGTGTCACTTCAACTTTTTGTTTTGCCCAGCCTATTTGGTCGTCGAGCGTCAACGCACCTTTGCCGCGCGCCGTATCTACAAAATCAAACACGGGTTTTAGCATTGCGGCCGCGGCGGGGGAGTAGGTTGAGATAGTTTGCTGAATCCCTTCCGATGACTGCACGTTGCCGATGTTCGGGGATCCGCTATCTTGTGCAGAAGCTTTTTCCGCAACGACAAACGTCGCCGATTGTTTTTCAACCACGGTGCCGGTCTTGGTGGTAAATTCTGCCGTAACTTTGTGCGTGCCTGCGAGCGGCTTCCATGACAGAGAAACGGTGATAGCTTCCTCGGCATCAAGCTCAACGGGCACGGTTCCTATTTTTTCGTCGCTATCGTTAAATATGACATCGGCCTCGACGGGGAGGTTGGTGTCGTTGGATACGACCGCGTGAATCTGCACCGTGTCGCCTTCGACTGCACTCGTTTTAGAAAAAAACAATGATCCCTTGGCGAAACCAGCCCCCCACGCAAGGCTAGGTATAAGCGCACACAAAAGTGCAAACCCTACAACCGTTTGTCTCATGATACGATTATAGTATGGATTTTTTCAGGGGGTTGAAGAATCATTTTGTCCCCTCACACGACAACGACTACCGGCCCCATATGCTCCGGCGCGCCTGGCTTGTCGCACTATTGGCTGTCGTATTGCTGACCGAAGGTTTTATCGTGACTCACGTACTCGTGCGCCAGGTCGACCAGTGGGCTGCGGTTATACAAAGCCAACTCATTTCGTTGACCAACGATGAACGCGCGCACAATAATCTGCATGCCGTAATTGAAAATCCGTTGCTTGATGCGGCGGCGCAGGCCAAAGCCGAGGATATGGCGGCCAAGGGCTATTTTTCTCACAACGGTCCGGACGGTATGCTGCCGTGGCAGTGGATACGCGGCGTTGGCTATGCATATCAAACTGCCGGCGAAAATTTGGCCGTACGATTTACCGACTCGAGTGAGGTGGTAAGAGCATGGATGGAGTCGCCCACGCACCGCGCGAACATCGTTAAAGAAAAATATACCGAAATAGGCATCGGCGTCGCCGTCGGCATCTTTGAGGGCGAACGAGCGACCTATGTGGTGCAATTTTTTGCAACCCCCAAAGCGCTCGCCGCGGCGAACGCTCCCGAGCGCGCACCTAGAACTGTAAATGCCTCCGCTCCTCGCGCCGAGGTGCCCGCCACACCGACCGTCGCCGCGGCTGAAACCTCGATACCGGCTCCAAGCATTTCTCAATCGCAAACCATAATGCAAACAGTTGAGCGCCTTTTTGCGCGCACACTCGCCAACCCAAGCGCCGCGAGCTGGGTCTTAGGAAGCATCGCGGCGCTGCTTATGGTCGCGCTTGCGATTACGTTCTTCTTTCATATCCAGCTACAGCACGGCCGCATGCTCATGGGAGGCGCCATGGTCTCGCTTTTTGCGCTCGGGCTTTTGGCGTTTAATTCTAATTTTCTTCTGAACAGCACCTCTCAAACGGCGAGCATCATTAACGCGTCCCCCGCAGGCGGCGTAGTGATTGACGCGCAGGCATATTCGATTTTGGTTGAAGAATAATTTCCATGGTTGATATTCATACCCACATATTTAATGAGCAGTCATACGCTGACTACAAACGCCGCACCGGCGGCCGGGTCGAAAAAGCGCTTACCATCCACTATCCGAAAGATTTTACTCAAAAATCGTATCCGCCGTTTCCTTTTGAAACACTGTTGGAGTTTGCAAAAGACAAATCCGATTTAGCGGTCATTGCCAGCGTAGATTTAGAAGGCGAGATATCACCGCAAATTGAGCGTTTCGAAAAACTCTTCGATGAGAAAAAAATCGTCGGGCTCAAACTCTACCCGGGCTACCAGCACACTTTCGTATCTCAACCTAATGCGATTGCCTCTGCACAGTTATGCGCAAAAAGAAAATTGCCCCTCACGATCCACTCCGGCGATGTATACGACCCGTTAGGCAACGCATTACTCAAATATTCAGACCCACTCCATGTAGATGAGTTGGCGGTGGCGGTGCCGGGATGTCGAATCATTATTGCGCATTTCGGTTTTCCACATTTGCTTCAAACCGCGAACATCGTTTCAAAGAACGCCAATGTGTATACCGATATTTCAGGAACCATCGATGATAGTAGAGTAGAGGGATCATCCGCCGCTCTTGTTGAACAATATTGTGCGGATTTAAAACGAGTGTTTGCCTATTATCCCGATGTGCGGCACAAGGTGCTTTTTGGCACCGATTATGCGGGAGAAAATATATCACTTCATTTATTTGATGAATATGTGCAAACGGTGGAGAACGTCTTCCCGCAGTCGCTCCATGCGCGCGTTTTCGGCGATCTTGCAAAAGAACTGTATACGCTGTAGATAAGGAGCTTGCTTGGTTGTTGAGAGAGGGGTATCGTTAGGAGTATGAGTTCACACACAATGAAAGTCGGCATAGCGGTCGCGGTGGCTATCGTGGTTGTCGGCCTCTTTTTTATTTTTAATGATCCTTTTATGGCAGTAGATACGTTAGGCGGAGGCGGTGCATCGGCAGCGGCAAGCAACAACGGCAGCGGTTTGGTGGCGCAAGACCAGGTCGTGGGCACGGGCACAGAAGCCAAGGCCGGCAGCACGGTCTCGGTTAACTACACCGGCCGGCTGCAGGACGGCACGGTGTTTGACACATCGGTGGGCCGCACTCCGTTTCAGTTTACGCTTGGGGGCGGACAAGTTATTGCCGGATGGGACCAAGGGCTGCAGGGTATGAAGGTGGGCGGCAAGCGCTTGCTGATTATCCCGCCGGCGCTTGGCTACGGCGCGGTTACCTATGGTCCAATACCGGCAAACTCAACATTGATTTTTGAGGTTGAATTGCTGAGCGTTACTCCCGCAGGACAGTAAAAAGAATAATGAAGGGGCCGTCCCGCATATCGCGGGACGGCCGTTTTTCATATATAGTTTTCCGATGCGTCCAATTTCGTTTACGATAGAAAAACAGCTTGTTCATCCCGAGCAAAGTCGAGGGGCACGCGCGGGCGTCATACAAACACCCCATGGTCCGATTGAGACGCCGGCGTTTGTTGCCGTGGCGACCAAGGCGGATGTGAAGGGCATCGAGCCCGCCAAATATCCCGCGCTCGGCATCCAAACCATTATCGCCAATACCTACCACTTGTATCTTTCTCCGGGAGAAAAAGTTATAGAGAACGCTGGCGGCGTAGGAAAGTTTATGGGGTTCGCCGGGCCAACGATGACCGACTCGGGCGGATTTCAGGTTTTTTCACTGGGCGAGGGGTTTGGAAAAAAAATATCTAAATTCCTGCCGGGGGCGGAGAGCTCGCTTCTCCGGAGAGATGAACGGGAGCCCTACTCCTCCGAATCAAGCTCTCTGCCCCCGACTATCTACGACGAAGATCTTGCCAGCTCACACGGCAAGCTCGCAGTTGTTGATGAAGAGGGGGTCTCCTTTACTTCGCATCTCAACGGCACGCTGCATCGCTTTACCCCCGAGCGCTCTATCGAAATTCAGCACGCGCTCGGCGCGGATATTATTTTTGCGTTCGACGAGTGCACCTCGCCTGCAGCCGGGTACGAATATCAAAAAGAAGCGATGGATAGGACGCACCGCTGGGCGGACCGCAGCCTCAAAAGCCACCGGCACAACATCAAAAAAAACAGCGAGCAGGGCATCTACGGGATAGTCCAAGGCGGCCGCTATGCAGACCTGCGCATAGAGAGCGCCAAAACATTGGCCGAGATGGATTTTGACGGCTATGGCATCGGCGGATCCTTCAGCAAGCACGATATCTTGGGGATTTTAGATAAGGTAATGAGCGAGCTGCCGCCGGAAAAACCGCGACATCTCCTTGGCATCGGCGAGCCGGAGGATTTATTTATCGGGGTCGAGGCGGGCATAGACACCTTTGACTGTGTCTTGCCGACGCGCAACGGACGCAATGGCGGCGTCTACACCAAGCGCGGCAAAATCCAGATCCCCAATGCCGAGTTTATCGAAGACTTCGGGTCCCTCGACGAAGGCTGCGGATGCCCGGTGTGCCACACGCATACTCGCGCCTTCGTACATCACCTGTTTCGCACCAAAGAATTGCTGGGGCCGGTGCTTGCCTCGATGCACAATATTTATTTTCTGACCAATCTTGCGAAAGAAATCCGGATATCGCTTATTGATGGAACCTTCGAGATGTTCCGTGATACATTTCTTGCTCGGTATAAAAAATGAAGTTTAAACTCAAAGCGCACTACAAACCCGCTGGCGACCAACCCAAAGCTATCGCCGAGTTGATGGCCGGGATCAAGCGCGGGGAGCGGCATCAAACGCTTCTCGGAGTTACCGGCTCGGGCAAAACCTTTACCGTTGCCAATGTCATCGAGGCGGTACAAAAGCCGACGCTCGTCATCGCACACAACAAAACGCTTGCGGCGCAGCTGGCGCAGGAATATCGCGAGTTTTTTCCCGATGCGGCGGTGCATTATTTTGTCTCCTACTACGATTACTACCAGCCCGAGGCGTATATCCCGCACTCGGACACCTATATAGAGAAAGAGGCGCAAATTAACGAAGAGATTGAGCGTTTGCGTCATGCCTCAACCCAGTCGCTCCTAACCCGCAAAGACGTGATAGTGGTTGCCTCTGTGTCATGTATCTACGGCTTGGGCAGCCCGGATGAGTATAGGAAAGTACACTTGGAGTTGCGCGCCGGAGTTAAAAAAGACCGTGCGGCGCTTATCCGCGAGCTCATTGGCGTATATTTTGAGAGGACTAATGCAGACCTTACACCAGGGACGTTCCGCGCGCTTGGCAACTCGGTCGAGATAATGCCGACCGGCGAGCGGGTGCTCTACCGGGTCGAGTTTAATGCCGACAAAATTGCAAAAGTACGAGTTATCGATGCAGTGACCCGTGCAGAAAAAGAGGAGGTCAAGTCGGTCTTTCTCTTCCCCGCAAAACATTACGTCACGCCCGAGCACGAGCGCGACCGGGCTATAGCGGACATACGCGCCGAGCTTAAGGCACAGCTGGCAAAATTTGAACGCTCGGGCAAATTACTCGAGGCCGAGCGGCTTAAGCGCCGGGTTAATTATGACCTGGCAATGATACGCGAGCTTGGCTACTGCAACGGGATAGAAAATTATTCCCGCCATTTTGACGGCCGCAAAGCGGGCGAGCCACCCTATACCTTGCTCGACTACTTTCCCCATACTTCAGACGGGCAAGCAGACTTTTTGACCGTTATCGACGAGTCTCATGTTACGGTGCCGCAAATCGGCGGCATGTACGCGGGGGACAGGGCGCGCAAAGAAACGCTGGTGGACTTTGGCTTTCGCTTGCCGTCCGCCAAGGACAATCGCCCCCTGATGTTTGAGGAGTTTGAGGAGCGCGTGGGGCAGGTGCTCTACACCTCGGCAACGCCGAGCGTGTATGAGCGAGAAAAAAGCGGCATAAATATTGTGGAGCAAATAGTGCGGCCGACCGGCCTGTTGGACCCGATTGTAGAGGTACGCCCGGTTACGGGTTCGACAAGCTCAGCGCAAGCCGGGGGTTGTGCATATAAAGGGCAGGTACAGGACGTGCTCGACGAAGTGACGCAAACAATAGGGCGCGGCGGGCGGGTGCTTATTACCACGCTGACCAAAAAGATGGCCGAGGACCTCAACGACTACCTTAAAGAGCGCAAAATAAAATCAACCTACCTCCACAGCGATGTGGAGACGCTTGAGCGTATC
>JBBTSH010000018.1:0-28803 GCA_038064795.1 Patescibacteria group bacterium
GGGAGGGGCTTAAGGTGCTGCCTATTATTGCGCTGCCGCTCGTGGTTACGGTCGGGTCAGATATTTTGCAACTTACCGCCAAAAAAATATTCGGCAAAAAACTTTTCCGCGTGGCGCCCCTGCACCATCATTTCGAAGCGCTTGGCTGGCCTTCGTACAAAGTAACCATGCGCTACTGGGTGGTTGGGGTGGTGGTCGCGATTATCGGTATGGTGGTCGCACTTTTGTAATATGCAGCAAAAAACCGACACGTCGTTTTTGCTGGTGGTCTGTGCACTCATTGTTTCGGGACTGTTGGTATTCACCTCCGCCGGCCTGGGGCTTTTGGCGCGCGACGGGGCAACCTTCACCTCCGTTGCTATCTCGCAGTTGCTTCTGGGGCTTGTATGCGGCGGCATCGCCATGTACATACTCGCGCGCCTCGATTACCGCCTGTGGCGCCCCTACACCCCATATATTTTCGCTGCAGCGATGTTCGTGACAGCGCTGACACTCATCCCCGGGATAGGGGTCGAGTTGAAGGGTGCATCGCGTTGGCTCGTGATCGGTGGATTTTCGTTTCAGCCGGTTGAGATGTTAAAGTTTGCATCCGTTATTTTTTTGGCGGCGGTTTATGCAGCCCGGTTTAAAGATGTACAAACATGGAAAGGCGGTTTGTTGCCGCTTGCCTTAGTTGCAGGTTCGGCATCTCTTATTTTGCTCGCACAACCCGACACGCACGGCATTGTAATGATCCTGCTTGCCTCGGTAGGGATGCTGTATGCGGCCGGCGGAAGAATGCTGCATCTTTTGATGCTTGCGCTCATTGGGCTCTTGGCGCTTGGTGTCTTGGCGTATGAGCGCCCATATCTTGCATCGCGCTTTCAAACGTTTTTTAACCAATCAGACGACCCGCAAGGCGCCGGTTGGCAAATCCAACAATCGCTTATTGCTGTCGGTTCGGGCCAGCTCACTGGACGCGGGTTTGGCCAGAGTTTAGAGAAATTTTCTTACCTACCCGAGCCTATCGGCGATTCGATTTTTGCGGTAGCGGCGGAAGAGTTTGGATTTATCGGCAGTACCATGCTCGTGCTGCTGTTTGGCGCCTTTGGCGTACTCGGGTTCCGTATTGCGGCACGCGCGCCGGACCCTTTTGGCGCGCTCCTCGTGGTAGGGCTCGTCATATTGATCGTGGGGCAGTCGTTTTTAAACATCGCTTCCGCCGTGGGGTTGGCGCCCATCTCGGGTTTGCCTCTTATTTTTGTTTCGCACGGGGGTACCGCGTTCGCGCTCGCCTTGGCGGAAGTGGGTGTAATATTAAGCGTGTCCCGAAGAATGAAAGCCTAATCTATGAAGATTCTATTTACCGGCGGCGGCACAGGAGGGCATTTTTATCCGATAGTGGCGGTTGCCGAGGCAGTCGGCGACATCGTGCGCGAACGCAAAATTTTGGAGCCCAAGCTTTTTTATGCGGCACCCGATCCGTACGACCGCGAGATGCTCGTCGCCAATGAAATAACGTTTGTACCGACCGCGGCAGGAAAGGTGCGCAATTACGCGTCTATCCTCAACAGCATCGACTATTTTAAAACCGGTTGGGGTGTGATGCGCGCGTTTGTGCGGGTGTTCTTTCTCTACCCTGACGTGGTGTTCGGCAAGGGAGGGTACGCGAGTTTCCCGACCTTGCTTGCCGCCAAATTTTTCCGCATCCCGGTCGTCATCCACGAGTCTGACGCGGTTCCCGGCAAGGTCAACCGTTGGGCGGGGAAGTTTGCCGAAAAAATTGCGGTCTCGTTTCCCGAAGCGGCGCACTTTTTCCCGAAAGACAAGGTCGCCTACACCGGAAACCCCATCCGCAAAGCGGCGCTATTACCAGCGCGCGAGGGGATGTATGAGTTTCTCAAATTACACCGAGACCTGCCGATTATTTTGGTTATCGGAGGCTCGCAGGGCTCGCAGGCGCTCAATGAGGCGATACTTGCGGCGCTGCCACAGCTTCTTGAAAAATATCAGGTGATTCATCAAACGGGTGTTGCAAATTTTAAGGACATCTCAGGGCGCGCAAAAGTTATTTTGGCCGACTCGCCGGTTGCCGAGCGATATAAACCATTTGACTATTTGAACGACCTCGCCACGCGTATGAGCGCGGGCGCGGCATCGCTCGTTATTTCACGCGCGGGATCATCACTGTTTGAGATAGCGGCATGGGGGTTGCCGAGCATTTTGGTGCCGCTTGGCAAAGACGTGGCCGCCGAAGATCATCAAACCAAAAATGCGTTCTCCTACGCGCGCTCGGGCGCGTGCAGCGTCATTGAGCAAAATAATCTCACACCTGGACTCCTTGTTTCGGAAGTGCGCCGGATTTTAGACAACAAAGAAATGCAACACACGATGCAGAACGCCGCACGCAATTTCTCCCGCGCAGACGCTGCCAAGTCCATCGCCAACGCACTTATCGACATCGCCCTCTCCCACGAAGAATAGGTTATCGACCTCGTAGGTCGATATAAACAACCAGTAAAGCAAAATAAGGTTATTTTTGGTAAAGTAGGGGAGTATGTCTAAGGTTATTACCCGCTTTCCTCCAAGCCCTACGGGATTTTTGCATATCGGGAGCGTACGCACCGCGCTCTTTAACTATCTCTTTGCCAAACACAACGGGGGAGTGATGTTTTTGCGTTTTGAAGATACCGACAAAGAGCGCTCAAAAAAAGAGTTCGAGGCGGACATTCTTGAGGGTCTGCATTGGCTGGGTATTTCTTACAACCTGCCGGACGAACCGCACCAGTCTAGGCGCACCGAAATTTATAAAAAACATCTTGTTCCTCTCGTGGAGCGCGGGCTCGCCTACGAAGCCGAGCCCGCCAACGACAACTCGGGGAAAAAAGTCGTGCGCTTTAAAAATCCAAACAAGACCGTAACTTTTGTCGACCTCGTGCGCGGGGAAGTGTCGTTTGATACCACCGAACTTGGCGATTTTGTCATTGCACGCAACATGAATGAACCGCTCTATCACTTGGCAGTGGTAATTGACGATCACGAGATGGGGGTTACGCACATTCTGCGCGGCGAGGATCATATCTCAAACACGCAGCGTCAAATTTTAATATCGGAGGCGTTGGGGTTTGCGCGCCCAGAATATGCGCACATCCCGCTCATTTTGGCGCCAGACAAATCAAAACTCTCCAAACGCCATGGCGCCGTGTCCGTTAACGAGTACCGCGCCGAGGGCTATCTCCCCGAGGCGCTGCTTAACTATGTAGCGCTGCTCGGATGGAACCCGGGCGGGGACCCGTCTCGCCGTGGGCAAGCCGAGGCGGAGCGAGAGATTTTTACGCTCGATGAGTTGGCGCAAACATTTACGGTCGACCGCATCCACAAAGGCGGCGCCATTTTTGATACTGAAAAATTGAAATGGTTTAACCACGAACATTTGAAGAAACTTTCAGATGAGGAGTATGCACGACGGCTCCAAGACTTTATGGGTAAACCCTGTGCTATGAATCTAGTGCCGTTGCTTAAAGAACGCGCGCAAACGCTCAAAGAGGCGGCCGATGCTTTGGGGGGAGGGGAGTACGCGTTCTTGGAAGATACCATTACTTATGAGGCTACCTTGCTCACCCAGGGTGCCAAGACTGATGCAGAGACGGTAAAAAAACATCTCATGAAAGTTTCAGAACTCTTGCAGCCTATCGATACGCCAAACTTCATGAAAGAAACAGTGCAGGAAGCCGTCTTCGCCTATGCAACGGCCGAGGGGCGCGCGCATGTTCTTTGGCCCATGCGCGTTGCTCTCTCGGGAAAGGAAAAATCTCCCGACCCGTTTACCCTGGCTGCACTTATCGGCAAGGAGAAAACTATTCGCAGGATTGAAGAAGCACTTAGAAAGCTTTAGAATGAACACACAATGGCAGTATCGCATATCCGGACTATATTTGTATGCGCTCTGCTGCTCTGTGCACTTGCCACCGCTCCACAAACGCTCTATGCGCAATCGGCAGATGCTATTAAAGATCAGATCGAGGCAAGCAACGCGCAAATTCAAAAACTCAAGGACGAAATTTCAAAACTCCAGGTCGAACTTAATGCAACAAGCAAACAAAAGCAGACTCTGCAAACGGCGGTAAAAGAGCTCGATCTAAACATCCAAAAACTCACGAAGAGCATCTCTTTGACGCAGGCGCAGATTGCGCAAAAAGACAAGGAGATAAACAACCTGACGGGAAATATTTCAGTGACCGGAGGCAAGATAGGGGACTCTCAAGGACAGGTGGCCGACTCGCTCCGGCAATTGGGCGCGATGGATAACGAGTCGACCGCGATTTTGCTTTTAGGCGGGGGAACACTGTCGTCCTTTTTCGATGAAGCAGCGACGCTTGCGGCATTGCGCCAAGAGCTGCAAAAGCACATATATGATCTTTCAAAACTCAAAACAAATTTAGAAACAACCAAGACCGAGACGGAGTCAAAGCGCAAAGAGCTTGCCGGTTTGCAGCGCAAGCTCGCCCAAGAAAAACAAGGCCTCACCGTCGCGCGCATGGCGCAAAGCAAACTCTTGGCAGAAACGCAAAACAAAGAAAGCTCCTACCAAGCTCTTATCGCACAAAAACAGGCCGAGCAGGCACACTTCGAAAAAGAGCTTTTCGAACTGTCGTCCGGTCTCAATGCCGCCGACATCACTACAGCTCCGCGACCATCCCACGGGATATTACGCTGGCCGCTCGATAACGTATTTATAACCCAATATTTCGGCAGAACGTCATCTTCCATACGGCTCTACGTCTCCGGTACGCACAATGGAATGGATTTTCGCGCGCTCGATGGCACGCCCGTGCGTGCGGCACTCACCGGAGTAGTGCAGGAGATAAGCCAGGGTGCGGTTGCGAACTGCCAGTATGGTAAGTGGGTGCTCGTAAGGCACTTCAACGGCCTCACCACGCTTTATGCCCATCTCTCCTCCGTTAACGTCGTTAAGGGGGCCACGGTTGACACTGGCGATGTCGTTGGGCTTTCAGGCAGGACGGGCTACGCCACGGGCCCGCACTTGCACTTTACCGTCTACCTCTCGAGCGCTGTCGTGCTGCAGCCCTACACCTGTCTGAGCGGAAAGACCGTCACTATTCCTAACGTGCCTCCAAACGGTTACCTTGACCCTCTTTCCTATCTGCCAAGATTCTAGAGGAAGATATCCCCAGGACGCCTGAGGCCTGTATCTAAAGGCCTCATACTTATAGGTACGCGGAACCCTGCGTTGCCAAGGCTATGCGGGGCAAGGGTCGAGCCGCATCTATATTTTTCTGTATTACACCTACATTTATGAAATTACTCCACGGTATCGCGTTCATCCTGCTTCTAATCGGCGGAATCAACTGGGGCCTCGTTGGTCTTGGCGACTACATGCTCGCAGATTGGAACGTGGTCAACATGATCCTCGGCTCGTGGCCGGCGCTCGAATCGATTGTCTATATCTTGGTCGGTCTGTCGGCGGTATATCTTGTGGTTACGCATAAGCGGGACTGCAAGATGTGCGCAGGCGGCGGAATGATGTAAAAAATTTCTTTGTACGGATATGGTAAACTGCGGGGGTCATGACTCCCGCAGTTTCCGTTACAGACCTACGCAAGGTATATGAAGGCGGGGTAGAGGCACTCAAAGGCGTTACCCTCACGGTAGAGGAGGGGGATTTTTTTGCGCTCTTGGGGCCGAACGGCGCCGGTAAAACCACTTTGATAGGAATACTCACCAGCCTCGTCACCAAAACAGCAGGGCATGCGTCTGTGTTTGGCGTTGATATCGACCAAGACCGGAGTCTGGCAAAAACCTACATCGGCCTGGTGCCGCAGGAGTTTAATTTTAATATTTTCGAAAAGGTTATCGATATCGTCACCACTCAGGCGGGCTACTATGGTATCCCGCGCGCTGAGGCGCTCCCTAAGGCTGAGGCACTACTTAAAGACCTTGGGCTCTGGGACAAGCGGAACCAGCCGTCGCAGAGACTTTCCGGCGGGATGAAGCGCCGCCTCATGATAGCGCGCGGATTGGTGCACAAACCGCGGCTTCTTATCCTCGACGAGCCAACCGCAGGCGTTGACGTCGAGATGCGCCACGGCATGTGGGATTTTTTGCGCAAACTAAACCAAAACGGCACTACCATAATCCTTACCACTCACTATCTTGAGGAGGCCGAGGCGCTCTGCCGCAACATCGCCATCATCAACCAAGGCGCCGTTATCGTGAATGAATCGATGCAGGGCCTCCTGCAAAGCGGGGGGCACGCCAAACTGGAGCAAATATATCTCGACTTAATTAAGCAGGAAACAAAATCTTCATGACCCTTCAAAAAATTTGGATCGCGTATTATACGATGCTGCGCAATGAGATGGTGCGCATCGTGCGCATCTGGTCTCAAACGCTGCTGCCGCCGGTTATAACCTCGTCGCTGTATTTCATTGTCTTCGGCGCGTTCATCGGGTCGCAAATTACGCCGATCAGTGGATTCTCCTACATGCAGTTCATCGTGCCGGGGCTCATTATGATGTCGGTGATCACGAGCTCGTACAGCAACACGGTTTCAACCTTTTATTTTGCAAAATGGACAAGGACACTCGACGAAATCTTGGTTTCCCCGATGCCCAACTGGGTGGTGGTCGTGGGGTTTGTGAGCGGGGGAGTCATGCGGGGGCTCCTCGTAGGCGCGTTGGTGCTTGGGGTCTCACTTTTTTTCACCCATCTGGCGATTTTTAACGTCGGGATACTTGTTGCAGCGATTGTGCTTACCTCAGTACTCTTTTCGCTCGGCGGACTTATCAACGGCGTGTTTGCCAAAGGATTCGACGGTATCTCTATCGTACCGACATTTGTGCTGACGCCGCTTACCTATTTAGGTGGCATCTTTTACTCGGTGGAGGCGCTACCCCCGTTTTGGCAGCAAGTTTCGTTGTTTAACCCGATCATCTACATGGTCAACGCGTTTCGCTACGGATTTTTGGGCATTACGGACATACCACTCTGGCAATGCTTCGCCGTACTCTTGATTTTACTTATAGTCTTTGTGTTCGTCCTTTTGTGGCTCTTCCGCCGCGGGATCGGGGTTAAAAACTAGTTCTTCGGCTTCTTCCACTCCTCGAGCTTCATTGCAGTGAGTTCGATTTTTGACGCATTACGCAGATATTTTTGCATACCCTTGCCAAAAGTAGGGTAGTGGGGGCTGTCGTCGAGCTCCACGGCAAGCCAGTCAAGATCTTCTGCCCCAAACCATTGGGGGGGCGCGTAGCGGCGTAGGTCGAAAGGCTTAGAAAAGGCGCGGAGCGTTTTTTTGCCGTAGAGTTTGCCGTCGCTTTTGTTCCACATATAATATTCGTGAAAATACGACATCGCGAGCTCGCGCACCGAGGCGTACACCGGATCCCGCCAGCGCAAGACCGGGTGGTTTGTTTTGCTGAGCGCGCCCCAATACTTCCCCTGTTGGAACAATGCAATCACATGATCCTCATCCTGCGGCGTTGTTTGAAAATCGAGAAGCAGGGGAGGGCGGCCATGGTATGCCAATGCCGCCGCCGCGACCACTGCCCCCTCCATACAGTGCATTTTTTTATATTGCAAGGCAGCGCGCGGCGAATAAATTCCCCCTTTGCCCTTCCCTACAAAATGAATAGGGAAGGAGTCTAAAAAATCTTGAATTTTTTTTGGGGTCGTAAGTTTTTTAAACACGCGCCGCTCCGCGGGGGAGAGGGTGGCGCGGAGTTTACTTGTGTATGTATCTATGGTCTTCATGTTCGGCCAGGCGAGGTATAAGGGTCGCACAATATACATTTTCCGACGCTTCCAGCGTCGGAACAATGTTATCGCCATTGTGCGGACGCATGTGCGTCGCACAATGGCTCTTTGCGACGTTACCTACCCCCTCGCACATCCTTAGGATACCAGAACCCTGCTCTTCCACTCTCCCAAACAAAAAACTAGCCGTGAGGCTAGTTTTTTGCTGCAAGTGCTAGATGGGCGTCGCTATGCTTCCAACAGGGCTTGGACGAGATCCAAGGCGCGGTGCCTTGCTTCTCATACAGATAGCGCGCGTATGCGACGTTACCCTGGATGGTGTAGATGTCGAGGCCGAGCTTTTCAGCGGTTTTTGCGTGATAGAACTCGTTGATCTGCATCACTCCGACGTCTTTAGTATTGACGACGCCGCGGTGTACCGAGCCATCTTTATCAAATTGCTTGAAGTGCGACTCGCACTCGGCAACGGCAGCCATGATCGGTGCATCGGCAAAGTACTCCTCAACATATTCGCGGACGGTCTGGGCTTGCGGCAGTATGTCGGACGAAACCGAACCTTGTGGCAACGCGGCAGAGTTTAAGACCGCCAGAACTGCCAGAGAGATGCCAACAGAGAAAGACATGAGTATAAGGGCATAGATTAGATGTAAGTGAAGACCCTGAAACAAAAACGCCTCCGGCTCGACAGCCGAAGGTAATATAATACTAACACTTTTTTGTCAAGAGGGTCAAGCGAAGTGCTTGACAAAAAGAAACGCCCCTCGAAATTGCCGAGAAGGCGTTATTTGACAACGTTTTTTAAAGTGTTATCGTTCCAGCTTAATAGAAAATTTGGCAGAGTAGATTTCGGCGGGCTGGAGTCGCATAGGGTCGTCGACAAGTCCGCCCGAATCGCGCATTACAGGCTCGATGCAGACAAAATCCTGTCCGGGCAGGGACCACATCCATATTTTTTTATACTCCGGCGAGGCTTCGAGTATAAGCGTACCCAACCCGGGGATGCGCACGCGCATTTCGGCATTGAGTGCATATGCCTTGGGATTGTCGATAGAAACCGCTTTCCCCTGCATCCATTCGGCCTTTTTCTCCTCCAACACTTCCCCGCCCGGAAACTCAAATGTTATTTTCGATTTGTCAGCATTACGCACAGGGAAATACGGATGCAGCCCAAACGCAACGGGCATCTCGTTTTCTTCCTCAAGGTTGGTAACCGACTGGGTAAGGGTGAACATGTTTTCATCCAGCCTGCCATTCATCTCGAGCAAAAATTTATAGGGATACATTGCGAGCGTCTCCTCGCTGCTGTGCAGCCATTCGGTAAACTCGGCCTTGTCAGGGGAGATGGTGCTCTCCCACGCGGATGAGCCGCGCGCAAACCCGTGCTGCGGCAAGTTGGGGTACAGAGGATTTTTAATGGGACCCGCATTGGGAAACAAAATGGGGATACCGCCGCGCACGTTTTCTCTGGGATTGGTGAGGGTGCCCTTGTCCATATATAGCGCTTCCCTGCCGCGTGGCCGAAACGAGGCCACGAGCCCTCCGCGTTGCGGGATAAACTCAACCTTGCTTCCGCCTGGCGCCTCGATGCGCTCCGGCTTTAATACTACGGACTCCTGCGCCTGAGGTCGCTCAAGGCTCATGCCTTTATTCTAGCAGTAAAAAAGTGGACCCTCTGATGCGTCAGAGGGTCGCGAGGCTCATTCAAACGGGAGCTCAAACTGTACCTCAAACTTGCGGTAATGATCTGCTGCACCGATGATCTCGTACTCGTTGAGACCATGTGTGCGGCAAATCGCAGCGAGTGGTTCGATGTGCTCTCGCCGGCCACCGAGCCCTTCGTCCCATTGCAACCGGATACGCGGCTCTTGTGTGCCGGCTTCGGGGTAGTAACCCTCCCACACATCAAGCTGCATGTCGCAACTGACGGGACTTTTGGTAAGATCGCCTGCCCGTGCGGCTGCACCAAAGTAGAGGTGCCCCCGGTACCCGCGCAGCACGTAGTATCCCGCGATCTCACGCGCGGTTTCAAAGGTGACCGCCCTATTTCGCGGCAAGTAACCCGCCTTATCGAAGCGTACAAATCCGGGATTTCGTTTCCGGATAAGTAGCGCGGCGATGTTGGGCGTTAGATCTTTGGCGCGGTCGCTGATTGACACCGCAAACGGATACCCAGCGTTGAAGTCGCCGATCTCAAGCCACAAGTCTGGCACGGCTCCCTGGTCGCGCAAGAGACGCGATGGCGCCCGAAGTTCGCCATCAAGCCATGATGCCCACGCCTGTGCACCCCACACAAGCGGAATTGCCTTGATGAGCTCCTGCATAATATCCGCGTCGTCGATTTTTCGATGACGCGGAAAGTCGGCAACTTCCTTCTGCAGCTCAAAATACAGTTCAGGTTTTTCCCGAACTCCCTTCATACTCTATTCCTTTCATGATAAAGGCCGCGTCTGCGCGGCCGTACACTCTAAAGTCTTATAATACCACGGAGACAAACGGGCCAAAGTACGGTATGTTAATAACGATTTAGAAAAACCCTCCGTCGCTAAAGCTATGGAGGGCAAGGCGGGCCGTAGTATACCGGTAGTACGCGTCCATGGGGTGGATGTAGACCGGGTTCGATTCCCGGCGGCCCGAACGAAACGAAGTGCAGTGAGGGCCTTTGCGCCCGTCCGTAGCTTTAGCGTAGGATGGCGGCCCGACCAGTCCCATATCGACCTACGAGGTCGATAGCCAAGGAATGTTAAATTGCTCAAACTCGGGCAGGAGTTTTTTGTCGTAGAGGAGCCGTGAGATGACCTCGGCGTGGCTTTTGGCGCCGGTCAGCGCGTTGTGAGGTTTGGGTTCCTCGGGTATGCCGCAGTAGAGAAGTACCGCGTCCAGATTAAGCGCCGAGCGCTTGTGCTCGGGGTCAATCGGGGGAGTCTGTCCCCTCTTTATCATATGCATCCAGCAGAGCGTGTGCGAGTCGATGGTGCGATGCGCAAACGGCCAGTCGGTATGCCCCGCGCGCGCGGCAGCATATTTAAGCATATCCCGATCGTAGGATGGATTTTGTCCGGCAATCGTTTTGTCTGCCGAGGATGACGCCCACGTGATAAACTTGTGCACAATATCCGCCTCGGTTTGTTTGTTCGGATCCGTCGCCTGCTCGCGGCTAAAACCATTTACCTCAAGCGCTTCATCTTCTATCTTTGCGCCGTCCCATGCGCGGCATTCTTCATAAAAAGTCCGGCTAGGATCGTTCAAATCGACCGCGCCTACGCTCAAAATTGAGTGTACATGCGCCTCAGTCCCCGACCCTTCGATATCTACCGCTATCATATCTCCCCGATCACATTCCGGAGCCACGCGTCGATTTTTTCGACCGTTTCATGCAATTTTGGATACTTCCGCGTATGCACCACGCTCCACTCGCGCACTTGTGGGATACAAATCGAAACAAGTAGAAACCCTACAATAAGAAACAGAAATCCTTGTAAAAACGGCAAGGCAAGCCCCACCACCCCGAGTATCAAAAAGAGTACTCCCACTATCAACAGTGCCGTTCTTTTAAAATGTTTGATCATGGTGACAGTGTGTTTTCTGCCTCTGCGTTTTGCAATATCTTGAGTTCGGGTTGTTGCCCTTCAAGAGCCGAGAGTCGCCCTAATGCAAAGGCCCCAAGACCCACCAAGAGTATGATCGCAGGAAGTATCAGCATGTCGAGATTCTCCCCGCCTAGGCCAAGGCTTCGGCGGGCAAGCTTGCTTAGGCCTATTTTTTCTGATAGCATAAGCACTCATACAATAGCATATGGCAAGTAAAAAAGCGGGCGGCACAGCTAAAAACCTCACTGATTCCCAGCCGAAATTCCTGGGGGTCAAGCTCTATGCCGGAGAAATGGCTTCAGAGGGCGATATTATCGTGCGCCAGCGGGGCACCAAAATGATCCCCGGAGCCAACGTGGGCACCGGCCGCGACCACACATTGTTTGCACTCAAAAAGGGCATCGTATCGTTTAAAACCGTTCGCAAAACTAATTTTGACGGCCACCGGTCTGTCAAATCCCGCGTCGACGTGCTTGCTAAATAAAAAATAAAACTCCCTTTTCGAAGGAGTAGGGCTCCCGTTCATCTCTCCGAAGAAAAGGGAGTTTTATTATTTTACCCGAGCCTTGGCGCGCGCTGATTCGGTTAAAAATTGTTTGCGTAACCTCACGCTCTTCGGCGTAATTTCCAAATATTCATCGTCTGCCATCACCTCAAGCCCGCGTTCGATGGTGAGTGCAAAAGGCGGTACGAGGTTGAGCGCTTCATCAGTACCTGACGCGCGCATGTTGGTGAGCTGTTTGCCCTTGGTCGGGTTGACGGTCATTTCGTCGCCCTTAGACGTGTTGCCGATGACCATACCTTCATACACCTCTTCGGCCGGTTTGATGTAGAGCACTCCACGCTCCTGCAAATTGGCGAGCGAAAAGCCGAGCGTCTTCCCCATTGCCATCGATACCATCGAGCCAACCACGCGTTTTTGTATCGGCCCGGCAAAGGGACGGAACTCTATAAAGCGTGACGAAAGAATGCCTTCGCCCTTGGTGTCGAGCACAAACTGATTGCGATAGCCCAAGAGCCCACGCGTCGGACCTTCAAAAATAATGCGCGCAGTTGAGCCGTGGATGCGCATATCTTTCATAATAAATTTGCGCATCCCTAGGCGTTCGATGATGGCACCCTGAAATTCCTCGGGCGTATCAACGACCACCTCCTCGTATGGTTCGCACTTTTCGCCGTTAATTTCCTGAAAAATGACCTGCGGTTGAGACACCTGCATCTCATACCCCTCGCGGCGCATGTTTTCAAGCAAAACGGCGATGTGCAGTTCGCCGCGGCCAGAGACTTTAAACGCAGCGTCATCGTTAAAGTCGACGCGCAATCCAACGTTCACTTCGAGTTCGCGCTGCAGCCGCTCGCGGATTTGGCGCGTGTTTACGTACTTTCCTTCGCGTCCGGCAAACGGCGAGTTGTTGACCAAAAAATTAAGAGTGATTGTCGGTTCGTCTATCGCTATTGCCGGCAAGGGCGGAACGTCTGCACGGTCAGAAACGGTTTCGCCGATAAAAATATCCGGCAATCCCGCGATGAGCGCGATGTCGCCAGCGCAGACAGAGTGGGCCTCCTCCTTTTGCAGTCCCTTAAAGGTAAACATCTTGGTCACCTTGCCCGTGCGGGTCTCACCGTTTGGCTTTTTTATAAAAACATTCTGTCCGGTCGTGAGCTTGCCGTCGTAGAGACGCGCGACCGCGAGCCGGCCAAGAAAGTTGTCGTAGCCTAAGTTAAACGGCTGGAGACGCAGTGGCAGGGCCTCCTGTTCTTCCGTATTAGCGGGGCGCACATGGCTCAAAATGATTTCAAGAAGCGGCGTCAGGTCGGTCGATTCGTCACCCAAATTTATCTTTGCTATCCCTTGCTTCCCTATCGTATACACAACGGGAAAGTTCGCCTGCTCGTCATTGGCACCGAGCTCCAAAAAAAGCTCCAACACCTGCTCTTCGGTGCGTGCAGGGTCGGCGGCAGGCTTGTCTATTTTGTTGATGACCACGATCGGCGTCAAGCCAAGCTCGAGCGACTTCTTTAACACAAAGCGGGTTTGCGGCATGGGGCCTTCTTGCGCATCCACGACCAAAAGCACCGAGTCGATGGAGCGCAGTACGCGCTCGACCTCGGAGCCGAAGTCGGCATGGCCGGGCGTGTCGACGATGTTTATCTTGGTGTCTTTGTAAGGGATCGCGGCGTTTTTGGCGTAAATGGTGATACCACGCTCAAGCTCCAAGGCATTGGAGTCCATCGAAACGCCTTCAGCCGCAACACCGGTTTGGCGCAGCAACGCGTCGGTCAAGGTGGTCTTGCCGTGGTCGACGTGCGCGATGATGGCTATATTCCGGATTTCCATACGAATGTAAAAAGCGGGCTGTGGCCTTCGTAGCTTCAGCGAAGAAGGCCGACCCGCTCGATGCCAACATAATACTCTAAAATTGGTAACTTGTCGAGAGTTCACTACTATGATATCAATACATTGGACTGAGAGTCCTTTTCTATCATCCAAACAGGGAGGAATCCATGTCTCGACGTATTCTCGCCGTCACGGGCGGCAGCATCGAACGTGCGGATCTCGACACTCTGCTCGACGTCGCCGGCTGCGACAAGTGGCCTGCCAAAGCCGTCGAACGGCACAAGCAGGAGGAGCTCAATAAAGCTCCGCGAGCCAACTTCTGGTGGTACTTAACGAGGCCAATCACGAAGGGCAAGACGCCTCATGAGGCCAACCGGGCACTCGAAAATGCTGCAGTCGGCACCATGGGGCTAGGGGCTCTGATTACGGTCGGCGGAGAATATGCGGCGGCTTTGTTTTATGCAAATGGGAACATGACCGGCGCAGCGTTTGCCGCCATAGCGTCAGGACTGGGGCTTCTGCTCGCGTATGCATGCTTCAGGTTGGCCAATGGCTACATCATGGTGGACACCATTGGTCCAGCACAATGGAAAGCTTTTGACCACGACGCATGGCATAATCCGGCGCCCGCACAAGCACACGCATTGGTCAACAAGATCACCGCTCTGTTGCCCGACGCAAAATTTCGGGTACACGCTCTGATGCAGGACTGGTTCGTACTCGACCCAATACTCGAAGTCGAGGCCACGGACCCGGTCACCGGAACAATAATGAAGCGCGTCATTCTTGTGTGGGAAAAGAACGGCGACATCATCAATCCCCAAATGTATGCATCACTATCTCGCAGCTGACCTTTGGCTGCTCACACCCACCGGCAACGGTGGGTGGTTTTTTATATCGCGGCGATTGCTATGACTAAGTAGCAAGGACTACCTTTGCTACAAAGCGGTGACTTCTATCCCAAAATCTGCTTTCGTGGATTTACTGTGTAGTGAAACAATATGCTCCCCGACTGTTTTAATGGGTTCAGGGATCACAATGGCAGCCTCAGGAATCTCGAGGCTATGTTCGGCCAAAATTGCTTTGGCGATATCTTTTTGAGTGATTGCTTTAAACAGCCCGCCTTTTTCGGTCGCGCGCGAGGCAATAGTAACGCGCTTGCCATGCAAGGATTGTACTTTATGTACGAGCTCCTCTTCTCTTTTGTGAAGATCGGCATCGTGCGCCTGTTTAGCTGTCTCGAGTTGTTTTATTTTTTCCTCCGTCGCGGGCTCGGCAAGCTTCTGGGGGAATAAAAAATTAATTGCATAACCGTCCGCAACATTTTTGATATCGCGCACACTCCCCACCCCCCGCACGTCTTTGAGCAAAATCACTTTCATTTCCAAAAACTATACCAGTTAATGTCTCTTACAGACACTTGACGAATTGATTATTCAATATATAAATAGTCCAGCGTTAACTGGCTCTTTGACTGGTTTGGGAGCCCAAATTGGAGGATTACGAGATGCCGCGCGAAATCTTTTCAGTTGCCTGGGCGTGCTTTATGGGCGCCTTCGTTGGAACGTTGACTGCGATGGAAATCACCGCACGTTTCGAATATGGTGCCTATCTCTGGGGCATCGGCGCATTCCTTGGCGGCTTGGTCGCCTATGTGATAGTCGATTTCCGGCGACTCCGCACTGGGGTCAACCGTGCGTACCATCAATCCATACTCTGGCGGCCGAACTCCCAGTACTGGAAAGCGGTCGGCGTGGGACAACTGGCAGCCCTTGCCATATGTACCAGTGGGGGTTTCGGCTTTGTGGTGATGAGTGAGGTCTTTTCGAGTGTAGCCCCTTTTGCTGACGGAGAATATCTTCTTTGGATAAAAATCCCAGCAGGAATCGTTGCGGCACTGAGTTTCATCGGCCTTATATTTTCAGGTGGATTGGCGGTGTTATGTCCACTTCTCTTGTCTGTCGGCTCTATTGTTGCAAATCTCCGTCTCAACGACACTGAGGAGAATTATGCAAAACATCTTCAAGATTCCACTGCAGAGTGTTGGAGAATCGCCCGCGAGTTGAATCCGTTCACACTAGTAGGAACGGTAGTCAAGACTGCCCCAAAAATTTTCGCAAGCATTCCTTCATGGATAATGCGAGTGATAAGAAAAGGATGGGATGGAGTCATCAGTGTTGGACGATTCATCGGCTACACGTTCGTATATGTCCACTCGGAACGCCGTAAAATCTGCTTCGTAAATGCCACCCTCGGCGCCACTATCGGCTATTCCTTCGGCAGTGCTTCACTCGGTGCGATTGCCGGAGCCATCCTTGGCGTCATCAGCTATCAAGTAGTCGCTGTGTGGTGGCTCAAACTTGCTCCCGCACAGGTTTCGACTGATTGATACCTCTGCACTTCTTGGTGCAACCCTTGAGTTTTAGCTCGGGGGTTTCTTTTTTATATATTTACTGCCCGAGCAAATACTTCACCGCGGCGTCTTTTTGCGGATCTTTGCCGGCCTTAACATCCTCGGCGGTACGGTCTACTTTTATGTCGGGGATGAGCCCGCCTTCGGAGATTGACGTACCATTGGGGGTGAGCCAGCGCGCGATAGTCACTTTAAGCTGCGCTCCGTCGCCCAAATCTACCAACTCTTGCACCGAACCTTTGCCGAAAGTGCGCGTACCAACCAGCTTCGCGATACCATGCTCATTAAGCGCACCGGCCAAAATCTCAGACGCCGAGGCTGAACCTTGGTCGACGAGAATTACCATCTTGATCGGATATTTTGCAAACACGTTGTAGCCGACCGAGCGGTGTACCACGTTGTCGGCCTTGCCTTTAAAATCTTCGGTCACTACCACATCGCCGACCGGCAAAAAGAAACTCGCCATGGTCACAGCCGCCTGCAAGTAACCGCCGGGGTTGCCGCGTAGATCAAGGATGAGCTTGGTCGAGCCCGACTGCATGAACGTACGCAATGCCTGGCGAAACATCTCTATCGAATTTGCCGAAAAACTGTAAATACTAACTTCAAACACGCCGTCGGGGCGCTCAACCGTGTTGACGATCGGCATCTGGATAGTGTCGCGCACAATGGGAATTTCGAGCGGTTTACTTTCACTCTTTCTTCCGATTCCCAATTTTACCGTGGTCCCCTTTTTGCCGCGGATAAGCTTGACCGCGGCCTCCACCGCCATGCCTTCGGTCGATTTGCCGTCTATCGAGAGCACGGCGTCACCCGAAAGAATACCTGCTGCTTCTGCCGGCGATCCCTTAAGCGGCGCTACGACGGTGAGCACCTTCTCGCGTATACCAAGCTCCATGCCAACCCCCTCAAACGCGCCGCTGATATCCTCTTGAAATTGTTTAGCTTCAACCGGCGGCAAGAAAACGGTATACGGGTCGCCGAAACTCTCGGTCAGCCCCGCAATGGCGCCGTAGAGCTTTTCTTCGGTGGTAGGGAGTGTGGTAGAGGGTGTGGTATCTACGAAATTTTGTTCAAGTACATTCCACGCGGTCCAAAACTGCTTCAGTTCGACATCGCTCGGCACTTGGTCCGGGTTAAGGACCATAGAATTTGCCGCTGCAGCCGGGCTGCTGAAATTATTGGAACTGCCGGCATATACTCCGGCACCAAACGCAAGCACCACCGAAAGAAGGATGCCCACCGCTAAAAACCGACTGTTCTGCATCGCCCAATCATAACACAACCGACAAAATGCGGTGATATAATTATTTCTATGTTCACCCGACATGTGCAGCACGATCTCACGTGGATAGACCTCATATCTCCGACACCCGGTGAAGTACGCGAACTCATGCAGGAGTTCGCGGTCGACCCCAAAATTGCCCAAGAACTGCTGGCTCCTTCGGTCAAATCCAAAGTCGAGCGCCACGGGCACTTGGCGTACCTGGTGCTGCACTTTCCCGCGCTGCGCGGCAGCGGGCGCGCCGAACAGGAAATCGATTTTATCATCGGCAAGCATTTTCTCATCACGACCCGCTACGAAAATGTCGACCGGCTGCATTTTTTTGCAAAAGCATTCGAGGTCGAATCGGTCTTGGGACATACCTCGATGACCAACGGAGGACATCTGTTCGCCGCCATGGCGCGCAATTTGTACCATGCACTCTTAAGCGAGTGCGACTCGGTTGAGCGGCGGCTCCTTGAAGCCGAAGAAAAAATATTTTCCGGCAATGAACGCAAAATGGTAATCGAAATATCACTCATCGGGCGTGTCATTCACGACTTTCGCCAAGCGCTGGTCCCCCACCGCGAGATGCTTGAGTCGCTCGAACCCGTGGGCGAACGGCTTTTCGGCGCTGAGTTTGGCTACCATATAAAAGGTGTGTTGGGCGAATATGCGCGGGTGCACCGTACGCTTGAAAACTTATATACCTCGCTTTTGGAGCTGCGCGAGACCAACAATTCGCTCCTTTCGACAAAACAAAACGACATCATGAAAAATTTGACCATCATGGCATTTATGACCTTCCCGCTCTCGCTCATCTCGAGCCTTTTTGCCATCGATGCGCGCCACCGTCCTATCATTGGACTCCCCTACGACTTTTGGATATTGTTGGGTCTTATGGCGGTATTGGCGGGCATCTTCTACATGTTTTTTAAGTATAAAAAGTGGATTTGAGCATGAAATTTCTCAACTTTTTCTCTTCTCGTAAACATTCCAACCTCCCCTCTCTCCGGTTTAAAAACACACTCTCGGGCAATCTGGAGGAGTTCTCACCGCTCAACACAATCGTTAAACTATACAGCTGTGGGCCGACCGCATACGACGAGCAGCACATAGGAAATCTTTTTCCGCCCGTGGTGGCCAATGTATTGCGACGTGCGCTCGAAGTGTGGGGATACCATACGCAAGAGGTCAATAATATCACCGACTTCGGGCATATTTCAGAAGACGAAGCGAGCGAGGACAAAATGACCAAGGGGCTACAGCGCGAGGGCAAAGCGCTGACGCTCAAAAATATGCGCGCGCTCGCCGAGAAATATGCCGAACTTTTTTTTGCCGACTTGCCGCCCTTGGGGATTAATACAAAAAAAGTGTCATATCCGCGCGCGAGTGACTTTATCGACGAGCAGATCGCGCTCATTCAAACACTTGAGCAAAAAAGTTTCGCCTACCGGACAAGCGACGGCGTCTATTTTGATGTTCTAAAATTCGAAGGGTATGGACGCTTGGGCGGCATCGACCTCAGTTCTCTCAAGGCGGGCGCCCGCGTTGAAGAAAATCCCGAAAAACGCTCGCCGTACGACTTTGCACTTTGGAAGCGGGATCAAAAATTAGGATGGAAATCGCCGTGGGGGTTGGGCTTCCCGGGCTGGCACACCGAGTGCGTAGCCATGATTTTTAAATTACTCGGCAAACAGATCGACATTCACATGGGCGGCAGCGATCTTATCCCGATACACCACAACAACGAAATCGCGCAGGCCGAGGCGGCGACCGGCAAGCAGTTTGTCCGCTACTGGATACACAACGCGCATATCACGGTGGAAGGCAAAAAAATATCAAAATCGATCGGCAATACCATATATCTGCACAACCTGGTGGACCGCGGAATCGCCCCGCGTAGCTTACGGTATTGGTTTTTGACCGGTCATTACCGTACCCCGATGAACTTCACCTGGGAGGCAATAGACGGCGCCAACATCGCGCTCAAACGCCTCTCACGCATTTTTTACGAAGAGTTGCCCAAAGGAGGAGCGCCTGATCAAAAATTTTTAGAAAAGTTTTATGCGACGATAGCCGATGATCTGAATACGCCGCAGGCGCTCGCGCTTGTGTGGGAACTGGTTAAAGACGCCTCGGTCTCCCCCGCCGACAAACGCGCCTCAATTGCGCACGCTGATAAAATTTTAGGACTTCTTGAAGTCAGAGCGCAAAAAGAAGTGACTGTGCTTCCCGAGGAGGTCAAGAGGCTCGCCACAGAGCGCGAGGCGGCGCGCCTTGGCAAAAACTACGCTAAGGCCGACACCCTCCGAAAACAGATAGAAACTCTCGGTTTTGAGCTTACAGACACCCCCGAAGGCCCCAAAATCACCAAAAAATAAGCGTATCCATATCCACTTTTTGTCCACCGGGTAATCCAGTTTTGAGCCGCGTTCAAACAAAGGTACGATAGGAGTAATGACCAGAGACCCTTCAACATCGTTCAGGGTAAACAAACAAAACCCCCTACGAACGCCGCCGCACACAACCGAGTCTGAAAAAGCGCTTCTCGGCGCTTTGATGATCCGCCCCGAGGGCATGCTCGAGTCGGCCGACGTTATTTCGCAAGAAGCGTTTTACAGTGAGAAGCACCGCATCTTGTACCGCGCAATGCTCGCGCTCTTTGGCAAATCCGAGCCGATCGACATCGAAAGCGTGCGCGCAAAATTGAGCGACCAAGGCGAGCTTGAAAATATAGGGGGCGTTTCATACTTGGCCGAGCTCGTGAGTGAAGTGCCCGCCGCCTCCAACGCGCGCCACTACGCAAGCCAGGTGCAAAAAAAATATATGCTCCGCTCGCTCATCGACGCCGGCGAGTACGTGGCCGAGCTTGGGTTCGACGAGTCTGAAGAACTTGATGAAACGCTCGACAAGGCCGAGAAAAAAATTTATGAAGTAACCTCAACCCCTACCCTAACTAAGTTCACCTCGCTGCGCGAATCGCTTGCCGATGCCTGGGCGAGGCTCGAACATTTGCAAGAGCATAAAGACGAGCTTCGCGGCATCCGCACCGGCTTTAAGGATCTCGACAGCATGCTTGCGGGCCTCCAAAAATCCGATCTCATTATTCTTGCCGCGCGCCCCTCGATGGGTAAAACTGCGCTCGCCTTGGACATCGCGCGGCAGACCGCCGTACATCACAACAACGTGGTAGGCATCTTTTCGCTCGAAATGTCGGCCCAGCAGCTTGTCGACCGCATGGTCGCCGCCGAAGCGCATGTCAATTCATGGAACTTGCGCACCGGCCGCATCTCCGACAAAGAAGACTTCGAGCGCATCCGCGATTCATATGATCGACTCTCGCAGGCGCCTATCTTCATCGATGACCAGCCTGGCAACAACATTCTTAAAATGCGCGCCGTCGCGCGTCGCCTCAAGCGCGAGCAGGGCTTGGGGCTTCTCATCGTCGACTACCTGCAGCTCATGATCCCGACCGGTGCTCGAGCCTCGGACTCGATGGTGCAACAAGTAACCGAGATTTCCCGTTCGCTTAAAACCCTGGCGCGCGAGCTTGATGTGCCCGTGCTCGCGCTCTCGCAGCTCTCGCGTGCCGTCGAACAGAGGCGCGGCAAGCCGCGCCTCTCGGACCTTCGCGACTCGGGCTCTATCGAGCAGGACGCCGACGTGGTTATGTTTATCCATCGCGACGACAAAATGAACGAAAACTCCGACCGCCCCAACATCGCCGAAATCTTGATCGAAAAGCACCGCAACGGCCCCGTAGGCAAAATCGAACTCTTTTTCGACGACAAGCGAACCACCTTTCAATCGCTCGAAAAGACCGACTTCGGCGCGTTTGAATCTGCTGCAACCCCCGATTTCTAAATGAACCCGATAGACAGGCTTACCAACC
This sequence comes from Patescibacteria group bacterium, assembly GCA_038064795.1. GTDB lineage: Bacteria > Patescibacteriota > Minisyncoccia > Phycocordibacterales > SBAW01 > GWA1-54-10. The sequence goes on from JBBTSH010000018.1 coordinate 21,253, forward strand.
TTTTTGAACGATTCCCCGGCATAGGGCCGCGCCAAGCGCGGCGGTTCGTGCAGTATCTCCTTGCCACACAATCTGGCAATCGATTAGAACTTGCAGATTTGATAAAAAAATTGGGAAGCGAGACAGCACAATGTAAAAAATGCTTTCGCTGGTTTTCCCAAGGTTCGACCGTGAAGAGTCCGGGTGTTAAGGTCGAACCCTTATGCCCAATCTGCAGCGACATGACCCGCGAGACGGGCCTCCTTTTTGTGGTCGAAAAGGATGTCGATATCGAAAATGTCGAGCGCAGCGGCTTTAAAGGACTCTACTTTGTGTTAGGAGGCACTATTCCCCTGGCAAGCGAGGAGCCCGAAAAACATATCCGTCTTAAGGAACTGTTCAAACGTGTTGCAGAAAATAATTTGCAGGAAATTATTTTAGGCCTTTCCGCCACCACCGAGGGCGACCATACAAGACTGCTGCTGCAGGAAAAATTGGCCGTACGCGACATCAAAATTTCGAGCTTGGGTCGAGGCCTCTCGACCGGAAGCGAACTCGAATATGCCGACCCCGAAACTATTTCCAACGCTCTATCTTCCAGGCATTAGCCGTGACGTAAGTCTGACTTACGTCAGATGTGCAGTTTACGTGAGTTTGGTGATTTTGACCTCGAAAAATGGCTGGCGGTGGCCGCGCTTTTTAAAATAGTTGGACTTTGCTTTATATTTGATAACCGTCACTTTCTTGGCGCGGTCGATTTTCTTAATTTCTCCCGTTACCTTAGCGCCCAAAATATAGGGCATGCCGATGGTCGTATCGGAGCCGTTGTCGTTGAGCACCACCTTATCAAACACGACCGAGTCCCCCACTTTGTAGGTCGCTTGCCCTGAGCTCGTCGAAGGGCCAGTGAGTTTCTCAATTTTGACGGTGTCTCCCTCGGAAACCATATACTGCTTACCGCCGGTTTCGATTATTGCGAATTCTTTTTCCATTGAAAAACGAGCCCAAAAGCTCGTGTGGATATCCTACCGCAATTGTAAAAAATGTGCAAGAATAAGGGTGTTAGTGGGTTGTAGGAGGTCGCCATGTCGGTCGTGGGTCCGTATCTCTTCAGTTTTGTGCTCGTGCTTGCAGGTGGGTGGGGACTGTACAACTACTTCCGCAAGCCGAAATACTTCGTCATCGATTCTCGCAAGCCTTAACCTGGCGACGAATCGGCCGGGCGACTGCCCCGCGGCAACGCGGGGTCCTTTTTTTGACAAGAGCCACTGTTTAGTCTTTTCCTTCAAGCATTGGGCGCTCAAGCGTTTGCAGTTCAAAATCAGCGTTCTCCCCCGCTATTTTTAAGACATCTTTGTCTATCTTCCCCAGCTCTTTATATCCCGCGTTGTAATGATTGACCGTGGTCGAAAGCGAGGCACCGAGGCGTTTGTAATAATCTTCGTATGACTTGAGGTGCCGGGTGAGCATTTCGACATATTTAATAATCTCTTTTGTCTGTTCTTCAACTTTAAATGCTTTAAATCCGTACAAGACCGACTGCAGGTATGCGGCAAAGGTCGTTGGCGAAACAATAATGACCTTTTTTTCGTTGTAGGCGTAGTCGATGAGGTTGCGAGTGTTTACCTTGACCGCCCCTATCTCGTTGATCAAAAGATCATAGTAAATCGCTTCAGCCGGGATATACATAAACACAAACGGGAGCGTGCCGTCTTTGGGGCGCACATACTTGGCACACTCGTCGATACGCAGCTTCAAATCATTTTTAAATTGTTTTTCAAGATCAGTGCGCTGCGTCTCATCAATGGCGCTGAGGAGCCTATTGTAGTTGTCGAGGCTAAACTTGGCGTCGACCGGGATCAACCCCTCTTTGGTGATGATAGCCGCGTCCACCGTCTCGCCGCCCGGGAACTCATACTGCATCTTGTACGCGGTCGGCGGCAAAATGTTGCCCAAGATGAGTTCGAGCGACGCCTCTCCCAAGTTGCCGCGCTGCTTTTGATGCTTGAGCACCTTCTCTAAATTTTGCAACTGCTCGGCAATGGTAAAGACTTGTTTGGTGGACTCGCGCGTTTCGGACACGCCGCGCACGACCTCCAAAAGTTTTTGGTCGACGGTGCGGGTCATGTCTTGCAGCTGGTTTTGCAAAAGGATGAACCCCTGGGTGTCGGGTGGCACCGGTACCACGGGCTCTTGGCTTTTGCGCCAGAGCAAAAAAACCATTGCCATATTTCCTGCAACCAACACGATCAAAAGTACGATAAGCCAGTCCATTGCCAGATTGTACAACACTTGTGCGCCCAGTTATACTTGAGCCCATGACACAACAAGAACTGCGCGAGGCAATGAAAAGCGCCATGAAAAATAAAGAGGCGGTGAAGCTCAGCGTCATCCGCAGCCTCCTAACCTCCATGACCAACGAGGCGGTCGCCAAAGGCAAAGGGCCCGACGGCGCCTTGACCGAGGACGAAACGCTGACGCTCATTACCCGCGCGGCGAAACAGCGCAAAGATTCTATCGAACAGTTTGAAAAAGGCGGCCGACCCGAGCTCGCCGCAAACGAAAAGGAGGAGCTCGCCATACTTGAGACGATGCTCCCCGCCCAGATGTCGCAGGACGAAATCGTTGCCGCCGCCAAGGCAAAAGCCGCCGAGCTTGGCGTCACCGATAAAACCGGCGCCAATAAACTTATGGGCACGCTCATGAAAGACCTCAAAGGCAAGGCCGACGGCAATGCGGTCAAAGCGGTTGTGGACAACCTTTTTCCGTAACTTGACTTTCAGGTTGATTTAGAGTATAATTAAGCAGGATTGATAAAGGAGGCGGTCATGCAAAAACCCGCGTTCGTCAGCGGTGTCTATCGCGGCAATGAGCCGCAGACTGCACTGTCTACAGTGCTCTCGCGTTTCGGCCGATCCGTTACACAAAAGGAGAAACGTCGTGAAGCGAAACGAGGCGCCGCATCGGTTAAACCCAAAACCGTTACCTCCGTCGCGTCGCGTGACCGATGATGATCTCATCGAGTCGTTTTTCAAAAGCGGAGTATGGCGGAACTCTGTAAAAGAGATGCGTTGGTGGGAAAAGCCCAATAATGCGCTCAGTACCTTTCTGCGAAATTGGTATTGCGTCCCTTTTCGGGAACCCACGCCTCCGGAAGTCGCCGTGGTGATTACACGGTTGACCCATATAATCCGGAGCAACTGGTCGCAGAGGGGGGTCCAAAAACGATTGCAGACACTGGCGGATAAAAAACAGGGTAAGTTGTTCGACTAGAGCAGGACACATCACGTGTGCCTGCTCTTTTACTTTTGTACATACACAAACCGCCAAGGCTTCTTGGCATAACTCCCCGCATAGGCAATGCCTACACGGGGGGCTCGTTTTATATGGCGGGGATTAATCTTCACTCCTCTATCTTCGACCCACAGGCCGCTCGCCCTCCCTAATTTTTTCGTATTTAATTTTTTGTCTATCTTTAAAAATTTGGTGAGCTTGGCGGGGCCGTTAAGATGTAAGCCGGCAGTGCGAAAAAAGGGTGCGCTCCGGGCCGCTAGGCCAAGTCTAACCCCCTTTTTTCGCACTGCCGGCGAAAACTCGACTCCCCGTATTAACACGGCTGCGGGGAACTCCTCTTTTTCAGTCACGATATTGAGCATCCAGTGCATGCCGTAGGTAAAGTACACGTAGATAGTGCCGGCCTCCGCGTACATCGGCAGGTTGCCCGGCGTTTTGCCATGGCGCGCCTTGGATGCCTGATCGTTAAATCCAAAATACCCCTCGGTCTCGGTTATCATAAAACCGACAGGTTTTACCCCGAGCTTTGTCGAGGGGTCGGGCATCATGCGCACCAAGTATTTCCCTATCAACTCTTTCGACACGACCAGGGTCTTGCGGTCAAAAAAATCAGGCCCAAGTATCGTGCGCATCACAATTCTTTAAACAAAGGAACCAGATTCACTGTTTTCGATATGGAGACGCTGCCCTCATTAACGCACGTGAGTGTAAAGGTGGTCCGGCCTTCGATCGGCAGCGATGTATCCGAGCCTACCCACGAACCGCTCCCGGTAAAGGAAGCCACTCCCGATGCGAGCGCCGGCGAGATGCTACAAGTGGTACCGGCTCCAAACCCCGAAACATTCCACGACACGATAACCGTGCCGCCAATGCGCGCCCGTATTGGCGTGAGTGTCAACGAATCACCATTGAGCGTCGGCAGTAAAGGAACCACCAAAATCCCGACCGTTACCGGGTTAACCGGCGTCCCGGCAAGGTTGTTGCAGTTCAGCGTATAGGTGATGTCTTGTCCCAACGGGCCGGTAGACTGCCCGGCACTGCTGTCGCCTGTCCAGACGGTACTATCGATAGAGTTACTGACGCGGCATGACCCTGCTTGTACACTGCTCGTCGTCCAGGAAATGGTGGGGCTGTCGCCCGGATCTACGGTCAATTGGTTGGCCTGCCCGTTGGCAAGGATGGATAACGATGGTGCGGCCACCACCGTAACACTGGTCGTATTGTAATTAGTAAATGTCGGGAGGTTAGTGGTTTTAGCCGCCGCATAAAATGTGTACGTACCGAGCGTGGTCGTGGAAAACGTATACACCTTGGTGGCATCAGGCTGGAGCCAGCAGGTGGCGTTATAAGGTGAAATATTTGCACAAGGAACGCTGCTGACTTGGTTGGCGCCGTTGATGGCAGACCCTACGAGGGTGTCGCCCGCTTCAGCGGTGTATGTGGCAGTAACGTGTGCAATGTCTCCAACATTGATTGTCTTGGTGCCCGACACCAGCGGAGCATCGCTGTCGATAGTTACGGTTGGTGTTTGCGGCGTACATACAACTTTGATGCGCCCGGCGGCACCAACGCCGCCGGCAGCCACGCCAAACGCACCTGTGCTTCCTCCACCCGCAGCTCCCGCAGCCACCACCAAGGTGACAGGTGCACCAGGAGCAAGAGTCGCCGATGTGTATGTTTTTTTGGCATAGCCGCCACCGCCGCCACCGCCGGCGGCAACAACAAAGAAGCTACCACCGCCACCGCCGCCGCCGCCCGGTGGCAATCCAAAAAAACCCGTCGATCCTGCCCCTCCGGCGCCGCCCATCCCGCCGTTTGGACTATAGCCGCCTCTGCCTCCGGCGCCGCTCGCGGTACTGCTGCCGCTGGCGCCTGAAATATTGATATCCCCGCCGCTCGCGGAGCCGCCCGCACCTCCGGTACTACCTGAACTCCGGATACCTCCACCACCCAATAACGTTCCTGCAAAAGATGAAGCGGAGCCTGATTGCCCGACCATCCCGCCGCCGCCGCCCGCGCCGCCGCCCCAAACCTCAACCACCATGGTCGAGTATGAAGCAGGTACCGTTCTTGGGTAGGTGTTGGCGGTGCTGTATGTCTCGGCGCTGCCGTTACAGGTGAGCGGCTGCGATGCAGGCAGCGACACCACGACCGTCTTGGTTGATGTTGCAGACACCAAATATCCCGCATCTTGTGCAACCACCGCGAACGTATACGTACCGACCGAGCTCCACGTGCGCGCCACGATAACCGATGAACCGGTAAAAGAAGATGCAGGCGTCCAGAGGTCTATGCTGCCGTTGTTATCCCAATCAATTCCAAACCGTTTAGGATCCCCTTCGGGATCAACAGCCGAGAGAGTAAACGAATTTGAAATATTGGTGGTTGCCGTATTTAGGCCGGCAATAGTGGGTGCTGCAGGGGCTGTGTTTGCCCTGTCGCCCCATGTGATGGTTACGACCCCGGGAGTACCTGCGCCTCCGGGAGGTGCGACTGCATCGCCATAATAATCGTCTCCTCCCAAACCCCCGATACCACCTGTGCCGATGACTACGGTAATAGATGACCCCATGGCAAGGACACCGGGGGCAAATGTGCTTACTGCCCGGCCACCCGCGCCGCCAGGCGCTCCTGAAAAATACCAGTGCGAGCCGTAACTGGTGACGACACCGTTGTTTCCTGCCGCATAATTGCCGCCGGCGCCGCCTGAAGAACCTCCGCCGGTGGTGTTGGAGCCGTTGCCTCCCGACGCTGTACCCGACGACCCGGGCGGCGGTGCCGGGTTGCCGGCACCGACTTGTCCGCCGCCCCCGCCCCCGCCGGCATTAGCGGTAATAGTTCCTGCGGCGGTCGTCACATAGGTGACCCAGCCTGTGGATCCTGGCCTACCCCCGTACTCATAAATATACGGGTAGCGGGACATAATGAGCGTACCTCCTCCCCCACCGCCGCCCGCGCCTTGCACGTCTATGGTCATGGTGCCGGTAAACGGCGGCACGGTAAACGCGTACGTCCCTGCAGTAGAAAAAGTTTGCGACCCCGCATGCACGACCACGGGAGTCATCCCAGCGGCAAATACTAACGCACAAACTACGAGCAGCTTCTTCATACGCTACAAAGTGGTGACATAATATTTGGAGACGTCGTCTACCGTCACCCACTCGGTGAGGAAGGAGTGATACGTATCTTTCGTGCGCAAAATATCCTCGAGCACCGCAAAAGAGAGAGGGTCTGCCTTCTCTATGACATCTAAAAATAGTTTGTTGATTGGAGTATCTTGCTGTATTTGCAGGAGATACACGTTATCTTTGTCGGCGTAATAGCCGAGCGTCGATATTCTTACGTTTACTGACGTGCTGGCGACCGTGACCAGCTGCCCTACCGGTGCAAATGTCTCCGCATCGATGTTTGCCAAATAGACGTGCGCTGGCCAGGTGGACGTGGAGTTAAGGTCGAGGATAAAGTACACGCCAGCTGAATCTTTAAAGAGCAGCGAATCTATCTGAGTTGTCGATTTTGGTGTTCTTCGGTTATTATCAATCGAATTTACAAGATTTCTTATGAAGGGATCTCGCGGCATCTCTGAGGGAAGGGTCTTGGGCTGTCGCATAATGAACCCAACTCCCACCAAGGCAATGAAAGCCACTGCGCCTACTGCACAAGATACCGCTCCTTTTTTCGAAAGCGTCACACAATTATGGTACCACTGAATTTTTTGCCTTTGTGAAAGTATACCGCGCCGCTAGAACCTATTTCCAGTCGCGAAGCGACTGATGCGCACGCGCCGCGCGCGTGGTAGCTTTGACCCGCAAAGTACGCTCCGATTGCCCTGAATCCCGCCACGCGCGGAGTACCGCGCGTTGCCGCCCTCTGCCCCTGCCGCACGTTTCCATTCTGATTTTTTGGCGGGGGGAATGCGAAAAAGGAATGGGTGGCAGGAGGCAGGGGCGGCACTTCCTTTTCAAGTTTACAAGAAAAGGAAGTGGGCGGGATTCAAATACAAGTGGAGCCTCGCCATACAATCATTTTTAAGGAATGAGGTATTTTCTGTACGCGAGAAAATCTACCGATGTTGAAGATAAGCAAGTAATGTCCATTGAGGCGCAACTTGTTGAGTTGCGCTCGCTTGCTCGCGCAAGCGATTTGGACATCGCCGAGGAGTTCGTGGAAAAGCGGAGTGCAAAGACGCCCGGGCGTCCGATTTTTGAAGAAATGATGCGCCGCGTTGAGCGCGGCGAAGCGCACGGGATTTTGTGCTGGAAGATAGACCGGCTTTCA